>NZ_JBBOCA010000001.1:5169808-5473914 GCF_038002225.1 Paenibacillus sp. FSL R7-0204 | reverse complement strand
ACCAATCGGATAATCCTTCAACCGGCTCGTAATAACATACATACCAGCGGTGAGAGGGACTGCCCGGACGGGTTACGGAGCAAGGCAGGGGTAATGACCATTTGCAGAAGCATCCGGCAGATTTCCGGGCGGTTCTGTACATCATCGAAGGAAAAGTGAATGATTCTCCAGCCCATTCCGCTCAAGAATGTATCACGGTTAAGCGAGTAACTGAATTTCTCCCGGTCCATATCCCTCACATGGCTCTGATAACCGTCACATTCCAGACCGAATTTCCCGTAGGACGGGAGAAAGGCAACATCCAGAAACTGTGATTTACGGTTCCAGTCATAGATTTCATATTCAGGATGCAGGTCATCCAGATTGCCGAATAGCGGCCACCAGACATTGCGCAGCATCAGCTTCTCAGCATACTGGTGCCCCCGTGACAACCGGCCTCTTCGCTCCCCTGATCGGATAGACAAATGCCGGTCCAATAGCAGTTGATGCGCTTTTTCAAACTCCATATGTATTTCCTCCTCTTTCATGTTAACAAAAAAAGAACGCCCCTCTGCCAGCGATGGCTTGGGACGTTCTTCGTCTGTGTTAATTATACGCTGGCACCTGGGTGGGCAGCAATAAATGGTTTATCGATGCCCGTACATTAACCGTTTGTTTGTAATCAATAGCAGCCGCCAAGAGGATATTTCCTCCCAGATCGTTTATACTGAGTTTAAATACATAACGTAATTTAGTATCTGCACAAGCAAGTGCAGAGATGGAGGTTTGTCCGATTGGAATTATTTGAGTATATTTTGTTGATGCTGGCAGCCGTGTCGCTGTCTAATCTGGTGAACCGGTTCATCCCGTCGCTGTCCGTGCCGATTATTCAGATTGCGCTGGGTATGGCCTTGACCTGGCTGCCCCTGCATTTCGAGCTGGAGCTGAACCCGGAGCTGTTCCTGCTATTATTCATTGCCCCCTTGCTGTTCAATGACGGCAGGCTTGCCGATAAAGTGGCCTTATGGAAGCTGAAAAAGCCAATATTGCTGCTGGCGCTGGGACTGGTTTTTCTAACGGTAGGAGTGCTGGGATATTTCCTGCACTGGCTGCTGCCGGTATTGCCCCTGGCTGCTGCTTTTGCGCTGGCTGCGGCACTGGCCCCTACGGATGCGATCGCTGTAGGCGCACTGGAGCAAAAAGTAAAAATTCCCCATCAGACGATGCAGATTCTCGAAGGAGAATCGTTGATTAACGATGCATCGGGTCTGGTATCCTTTCAATTTGCAGTTGCGGCTATGGTTACAGGCGCCTTCTCTTTCAAAACGGCCAGCCTGAGCTTTATTGGCATCTCGTTAGGCGGTGTGGTGCTGGGCCTTGTGCTCACGTTCATTAAATACGGGATCGTCCGGTGGCTGCGCAGGCTCGGGATGGAGAATGTCACCTTACATATGCTGATTGAGATCCTGACGCCGTTTGCTATTTTTATGGCCGCTGAGGAGCTGGGCGTCAATGGCATTCTGGCGGTGGTCAGTGCAGGGATCGCCCATTCCTTCAGCTACAAGCAGATGAATCCTGAGGTAGCCAAGCTAAGCGTCGTGTCCAAAAGTACCTGGGCGGTCATTATCTTTGTCCTGAACGGTCTGGTGTTCCTGTTGCTCGGTACCCAGCTGCCGGAGATTATTAAGACAGTTTGGAACAATCCGGGTATAGGAAATGTCCAGGTTATCTTGTATACCCTGCTATTAACCGCTGCTGTCCTAGGTCTGAGGCTGATCTGGATGCTGGTCATGGATATTCCCGAAGGCGAGGAGCCGCGGGGACCCTGGAAGCTGGAATTCAAAAAGGCGCTCATTCTCACGTTGTCGGGGGTGCGAGGTACGATTACCCTGGCGAGTACGATGTCACTGCCGTTTTTCCTGGATGATGGCTCCTACTTTCCGGCGAGGGACCTGATTATTTTCCTGGCGGCGGGTGTCATTCTGTGGACCTTGCTGGCGTCTAACTTTCTGCTGCCGCTGCTGCTTGGCTCAGATCATGAAGCGGAGCATAATGCCGAGGAGGCCGAGGCCAAAATCGAAATTCTGCGCAACGTAGTTGCCGGTCTACAGGAGCAGGCTACAGATCAGTCCCGCATGGCATTGAATCATCTGACCGGCACCTATAATGCCAGAATCCGCCTCCTGAAGAAGAATGAAGACGCTGAGGAAATGGAACGGAAGCTTGGGGTGACAGCGCTCAAGTGGCAGCGGGAATACATCATGCATGCGCTCAAGCAGCATGATGTGAACCCGTACACGGCCTACCGCTATCTGAACCGGTTGAACCGGCAGCTGTTCATATACACTCGTGATCCGCAGTACAAGAATGACCTGATTCCGTTCAAAAGCTGGGAAGAAATCACAGGTGTCATTCAGCAGGTCCGCTTAAACGCACAGGAGCGGCGTGAGGAATCGAACCGGCTGCAGTCCGGGATTTTCGCTTACGTTCTTGAACAGCTGAGAGAGCTGCAGAATACGGGGGAGATGGAGCCTGAGGTAATTAGCTCCCTGATTCTTCGTTATGAGCGGGGGCGGCTCAGACTGACCCGTCAGGAGTCTATCTCTGCTACAAAGAGGGAGTTCGAAGAGTCGCTGCACGAGCTGTCCCGCGCGGGCATTCAGCTCGAACGTGACCACATTCAGCTGATGTTCGAGGCCGGACGGATCTCCAGAGCTAGCATGAAGGAAATGAAACGTGATATTCTGTTCATGGAGCATGATCTGCGGGAAGAGACGGGCTATTGAGCCCTATTCTATATGAAGCATTACATTCCATAAGGAGATGAATATACGGAATATGAGAAAACAAATCTTGATTGGTGCATGCACAGCAATTGTAGCGGTTGGAATCTTTTGGTATGCGGAAAACGAGGGTCGTAAAACGGCTGATAACCGGGAAGTAGCGGTCAGCACCCAGCCGGACAGTCAGGCAGCATCCAGTCAAAATATCAAGCAAATGGTGGCGGATTACAGCTCGCGTGCCTTGACCTCCGAGTCCGCCTCCATTACCTCCACCCAGCTTATCGTGGACAGCGGCGGTCCTAAGGAAGTAACCTATGATCTGCCGGAGAATGAATTTTTCCTGTCTGTGGCCCCCTATGTGGAGAAGACGCATCCCTGCGCGACGCACAGCCTGACCGGCTGCCAGGGAGAGCTGACGGACCAGGAATTTGACGTATACATCGAAGATGCCGAAGGCAAGGAAGTGATGAACAAGTCCGTAAAATCCCAGTCCAACGGCTTCATCGACCTCTGGCTCCCGCGCGACCAGAACTACCGGATGACGATCACTCATGAAGGCAAACAAGCCCAGTCCGAGATTTCCACCGTTGAGAGCGATGATACTTGCCTAACTACTATGCAATTAACACAGTCCATTAGTACAAATTGATTTAATCCTGATTGTTATATGTCTTACAGCTATATTTAGATTATGGTACAAGAAAAGCGCCCGGTGAGGCGCTTTTTCTTAATTAAGCCGTCCCGCTGGGCTTGCAGCATTTTTCCCGACTCGCTCCTTTACGATTTAAAGTTTCTATAATCAAATGAACCACTCGCAACAGGAATAGTCCCAGTACGTATCCATTCAATAGCCTGCAATACGAGGGGGGATGAATTGTTAGAAGTTACTTCATCAAGAGCCAGCCAAATAGCCCCGTTTGAATCTTGTCCTTCAAACGATTCAATGGTATAAGGTCTCTCTTCTGAATCAACGTTAACTTCATATACAATAGCAATATGATGTAAATTTTCTACTGTATTATCTTGTAATGTCCATATCACAGAAAAATCACACACTCCAATATTTTTAAGTTTTCGAACGGTATGCCCTGTTTCTTCACGGAATTCTCTTGTGATTCCTTGCTCTAAGGATTCCATCTTTTCTAACCGGCCACCAGGTAAATCATATTTTCCTGTGTAGGGACCTAAGATTTTTTGAATAACCAAAATACAGTTATCAGCCACGCAAATTCCATAGACCCCCACATGCCGATAAAAATTGTCGTTGATATCAACCATTCTATCCTTCCCCCCAGCTATCTCGAATTAAATAAAATAGATAGAGAACCTTCTCTCTCCCGTTTTGTGCGTACATCCATTCGCCAGCCGTTTCCCGAACAATTCCTGTTAGTGTACAGACCCCGGACGTGCCCCACATCCGGCGGTAATCCCCCTTTTTTTCATTAACCAAGAGGGGTGAAGGGGCTCACGCTGAAGCTTGGAAATCCTGCACATAATGCAACATTCTACTCAATTAAAATGGCCTTAGTCGCAAATTGTTGCACAAACAGCAGGATTTCCTCTCATCCAAGCGGCGGTGCAAGAAGAATCCTGTATTTTCTGCAACAATTCTCCCCCAGCCCAAGTCTACATGAACTTAAGTTGCAAAATCTGCAACATTAGGAGGTAGAAGTATGTCTTCGTATTGGAGCAGAGCCTCCTATTCCAGCACATCCCCCTTATGCAGTCCAGAGAGACCTACATGAAATGAAAAAAGGAAGAACTTCCATTCAGAGAAGCTTTTCGTTTTTTTTTTTTTAAATATAAGAATTTATATGTTGCACACGATAAATTATCCTTCTATTTCTCGCTGAGGGAGACGGTTCTTCAATGGTCAGTCCTGTTACATAACTTGTCACGGAAGTATTGTCTGATTCTGGTTTGGTCTGTATTGCTGTTCCGGGTGATGACCCTTCATTCCGATAATTATAGCTGATGCTTTGTTAACGTTCCATTCACACTACTCTGATAATCTCTATAAGTGTTAGGCGGATGAAGTTCAACCTTAAATAGACAGATGATGCGGAGGGTAATAATGTTAATATTCATGAAAAAAAAGCTGATCGCCGGTATGGCCATGCTGGCTGTGCTGGGGTTAGGCGCAGGCCTTATATTTCCCGGGAAACATGCCAAGGCGGAGACAGGGCAAGCTGCTTCACTGGGGTCCCGGATTGAAGCACCTGCCAATCTTGAGGATACGGCAGGCCTGACTGCCTTTGTGGATGGTATGATGGAAGAGTATATGAACCGGCTGCAAATTCCGGGAGCCGTCATCTCCATCGTCAAGGACGGGAAGATCATTCTGGGCAAGGGGTACGGCAGTTCCAATCTGGAGCAAGCGGCTCCGGTTGACCCTGCCACCAGCATGTTCCGAATCGCTTCAACGACCAAGTTGTTCACCTGGACAGCCGTGATGCAGCTGGTGGAACAGGGGAAGATTGATCTGGATACGGACATTAACACCTACCTGAAGTCCGTGAAGATTCCTGCCACTTATCCTGAACCCATTACCATGCGTCATTTGATGACCCATACAGCAGGCTTTGAAGAGGGCGGAGTCGGTTATCAGATCGTCACTGATCCTGCCGGATTGCCCGGTTCCATCTCGGAGATACTCAATAAACATATGCTCGCCCGGATCAGACCGCCCGGTGAGATGAGTGCCTATTCTAACTATGGAGCCACGCTTGCCGGGATGATCGTGGAGGACGTCAGCGGTATTCCTTATAATGATTATATTCAGAAGAATATCTTCGATCCGCTGAACATGAAGCATTCGACGGTCGTGGAACCATTGCCGAAGTCATTCATCCCTTACCAAGTAGTAGGGTATAATAGCGAGAACGGCAGCTTTATGCCAGGCATACCTACCTTCGAGGGCGGATTTCGTCCTGCCGGCTCGGGCACCGTATCTGCATTGGACATGGCCCATTTCATGATCGCGCATCTGCAGAACGGGAAATATGGCGACGGTCAGATTCTGAAGCCTGAGACTGCTGCATTCATGCATTCAACGGCATTCCAGCTCGATAAGCGTCTGCCGGGAGTAGCTCTCGGATTCGCAGAGAAGCGGGTGAACGGGGTAAGATTAATCTCTCATGGCGGCTCCGATCCCATGTTCAATACGGAATTGTATCTTGCACCTGCCGAGCAGCTGGGGATTTTCTTATCCTACAATGGCGGTCAAGGCAGTGAAGCTGCGACCCATCTGGTCCAGGCCTTGTTCAACCGGTATTATCCCGCTTCCGAAGTGAAGCAGCCGGAATTCTCCGCTTCCGCGGAATCCGTGCAGAAATATGCCGGCTCCTATCAATTTACACGCCGCAACATAAGTGATATTGACAAGTTCTTTAACTTTTTTGCCCAGCTGAATGTTACGGTTGTGGATAACAAGATATCCTTGGGAAGCGGCAGTGAACAACAGCTGTACAGAGCAATCGCTCCTAACCTGTTCCAGCTGGAGGAAGGGACTGATCAGATCGGCTTCCTTACGGATGAGTCCGGCACAGTGACACATATGCTCCTGGACATGGCTCCGGAGATGCCGCTCGAGCGTACGCCGCTTTTGGATCAGAGCAAGTTTTGGCTCATCCTGCTTGGTGTCGTAGGATTCATTTTCCTAACGGCATTGCCTGGACCTATCTTCTTCAGACGCAGGTTCAAGGCGATGACGCTCCCGGAAAAGCGGGCCATCCGGTTATCGGCGGGAACTTCCGTTTGGGCACTGTTGTCTTTTATCACTCTGTTTATGATTATAATGTCCATGGACATTATGCAGAAGCTCAGCGGTATCAGTCCTTTACTGTCTGTCAGTCTGGTTATGCCAATCATTATGGCGGGCTTGACCTTGGCAATGTTGGTCTCGGCTGTACTGGTCTGGAAAAATAAGTATTGGACCGTCCTGAAGCGGGTGCATTATACGTTAGTGACGCTTTCGGCTGTCGTACTAACAATCTTCTTCTACTATTGGAATCTGCTCGGCTGGCAGTTTGGATAACGCTTAAGAGAGAAGGATGACCGTGGCTACAATACTTATCGCGGATGATGATGACAATATCCGAAAGCTGATGTATCTATATCTGCGAAAGGAAGGGTTCCACCTCGAAGAAGCCGGGGACGGCACCAAGGCCTTGTCCATCATAGAGGACACACAGATCGATCTTGTCATTCTGGATATTATGATGCCGGGACTGAACGGCTGGGAGCTGTGCAGGGAAATCAGGCGTTCGGATGCCAATCTCCCTCTCCTCATGGTGACGGCCAAAGCGGAATCCGCCCACAAAATCAAAGGGTTTCAGCTCGGAACGGACGATTACCTGACCAAGCCGTTTGATCCGGTGGAGCTGGTGATGCGGGTAAAAGCGCTGCTCAAACGCTCACTGGTAGTTACTTCCCAGTCCGTGCAGCTCGGCAATGTGGTGCTTAACCGCCGGACTTTTCAGGTTACACGCGGCGGGGCACCGGTCACGCTGCCCTTGAAGGAATTTGATCTTCTGTTTCTGCTGGTCAGTCACCCCAGGCAGATCTTCACCAGAGAACAACTCATTCAGCAAGTCTGGGGACTCCATTATGAAGGGGACGGCCGGACTGTAGATGTACATATCAGCCGGCTGAGGGAGAAGTTCAGCGGCAATGGCGAGGGTTTTCAGATTGAAACCGCCCGTGGCCTGGGATACCGGCTGATCCCTGAGCCATGATCAAGACATTGTATGTCCGGATCATTCTCACGTTTCTTGGCATTATTGTCTTTAGTCTGATCTGTTCCTTTTTCATCGGTTTGTATGTATTTCAGAAGCAGATAAGTTATGAGGGACAGAACGAGATGTTCACAGTGGGCAGGGAGATTATTCACCGCTATGATGACGCCAAGCCTGCAGATACGGACGAGTTCCTGAATAGTATGGTTAAGGTATCCGCACATCCTATTCACCTGTACCATCCGTCCGGAGAACATACCTTTTACGGGCTCTCGGATAGTCCGGCTGTGACCATCACCCCAGAGGCAGTCCGGCAAGTGTTGCAGGGTAAAGTCTATCGTTCCTCCACGGAAGATGATGATACGTTCATCGGGATGCCCTTCATGCTCAAGGGGGAGTGGCGGGCGATGTTCCTGCAGTATTCTGCCGAGAACGAACATCTTGTCAACCGGCTGGTACTCTTTGTGCTGCTGCTGGTGCTTGTGCTGGGAAGTGTATGTATTGTTGTCGCTGCCAGATACCTGGTGGAGCCAATCAAGGCTTTGACGAATGCCACCAGAAGATTGGCCAAAGGTGATTTCGAAGTGGATCTCAGAATGAACCGTGTGGATGAGATCGGGGAGCTGACCCAGAGCTATGTGGAGATGGCGGGGGAACTGAAGCAGCTGGAGCAGATGAGGCAGGATTTCGTCTCCAATGTCTCCCATGAAATCCAGACACCGCTTACCTCCATATCCGGTTTTGCCAAGGCGTTGCAGAGCAATGATCTAATTGCCGAAGAGGAACGTAAGGACTATCTGGATATCATCATTGCGGAGAGCGGACGTCTGTCACGGCTAAGTGATAATCTGCTGAAGCTGGCTTCCCTGGATTCCGAGCATCACCCCTTCACGGCAGTCACCTTCCGGCTGGACGAGCAGATCAGAACCATCGTGGTGACCTGTGAGCCGCAGTGGTCAGCCCGGAGCATCATTATTGATCTGGAACTGCCGGAAGCTGTTCATATAACAGGGGATGAAGATCAGCTGAAGCAGGTATGGATGAATCTGCTCAGCAACAGCATCAAGTTCACGCCGGAAGGCGGGAAGATCAGCATCCGTATAGACCACAGTGCAGCCGAAGTTGCCGTCACTATCAGCGATAATGGCATCGGGATCTCCCCGGAAGAGTGGGGCGCCGTGTTCCAAAGATTCTATACAGTAGACAAGTCGCGGAATGGAAGTAATAGCGGGAACGGTCTGGGACTGGCCATTGTTTCAAAAATCGTCTCCCTGCATCAGGGCAGTATTGAGGTAGACGGTGCGGCAGGAGTAGGCACGACGATTATAGTCAGGTTGCCCGTACGCCAGCCATAATGAAATCCTTGAATTGCCGGTCCGCTGCCCGGTCTTCCCCGGTAACTGAACCGCCCCGCTGTCGGGTAAGAATAACCGCTTTTTGTAAATACATGAAATACAGGTGGGTGGACTTCTGCAGAAGGTCCAGCCACTTTTTTTGATGCTCAGGAGCCACCGCTGCGGTCTCAAGGTTTATGTACCGGGCATACCAGACCTCCATAGCTCTCTTGAAATCAGGCAACTCCGCCGGATCTTTGGACAGGGTGCTGTAATACACTCCAAAAATAGCATCATAATAGATCAACGCCTCCTCATGCTCTCTAAGCGCCAGATATTGATCCAGAATCTTCTCCAGGGAGGGAATAGGCCGGGCAAAATCAAAATCAAACAGCAGCTGTCCAAACATCTGCTCCAGATTATCGACATAGAGCTCCGCGGCTAAATCTTCCTTGTCCTTATAATGAAGGTACAACGTGCGGCGGGAGACCCCGGCTTGTCCGGCGATCTGTGTCATATCCGTGCGTTCGATCCCCTGAGTACAGAATAGGCCCAGCGCGGCCTCCTTAATGAGCTCTTTGGTCATTTGCATTTGCTTTTCACGTAAATTCAATGATCCTCTCTCCTGTCTTCATACGAAAATATTGCTGCTGGATCTATTCCTGAGCGGTTGCCGACGCCTCCAAAAACTCGCTGCCTACAGAATAGCGATTCTGCTGATTGACCACATCCCCCAGCCACTTCACAAGCTTCACACCATCCTGCTCCGCCTGATAGAAGGTCTCCCGGGTGGAAAAAGTGTGCGGGGTGGTCCCGTTGGCTGCATTCAGCCCATAGTCGGTCAGATAGTAATAATAATTAGGAACCGTGGCCGCTAGAGCAGCTACCGACTGCCGCATTTCCTCTGACCACGCCTTAATGAGCTTCTGGTCCCGTGGACCATTGTGGTCGTTAATCTTGTTCTGGAAGTGGATCAGAATCTCGTCGTATACCGAGTAGGCTTGTAAAAGCACCGTACCTGCTGGCAGCAGCCGGCCATTTGCCCGAAAAGCAGCCCCGATAATATCTGCCTCCGGCGCATACCCGAAGTTTGCAGTGAAATCCGAGTTCCATTCCTGCGCCATCACCTGCGGCCACTTATCTGACTTCAGGAAGGAGCTGTCCGCATATTGAAAAATCTCAGCATCCCGGTAATGTGAAGCAATCTCGGGCGCCCAGAAGGCGGACCCGAATCCCCCGGCGCTCTCGCCTGCAATCAGCAGCTTACCCGGCTTAACCACGTTCGCATAGATCCAGTCAAGGCTGCTGCGCACATTAGTGCGCCCATTATACCGCATGGTGAAGGTGCTCCCGTCCTTTCGCGGATAGGTAACGGTGCGGTTACCAATGTGGAAGTCACCTGTTGAATAAGGGAGGTAGACCACATTCCAGCCGTGAAACGGATTATCCGGGTTGTCCGTATCCATCATCCCGCCCAGCAAAGTCAGCATATAGAACGGAATGTCAGCGAAATAGTTGCCTGTATCCCCGCCTTTAATAAAGTTCATAATTTTAATGGGGTGGGCAGCGCTCCGGGCATCCCAGCTGACCCCGCCGCCGGAAAAGAAGATGATCCAGTTGTTGCTCTCACCGCGCTTAGTCCACATGAAATACTCTGATCCATCACTGGAAACGGTATTTCCGCCCAGTTTCACCTTATTCCACTCGTATGGCTTCGCTTCAGCGATGACAGGGGTTACAGTGACCGGTCTTTGGATTACAAAAGCGTTGACCGCAAGAACAGCAATCCCAATCAGGCTCATTAGTCCTAACCCTGTGATTAATGTGATTTTCTTTATTTTTCGCATGTCATCGCTCCTTTAATTGGAGTATACAATAGGTGTATTCGTTATACAAGGTGTGTAATTAATGGTTCGCAAGTTTCAAGATTAAACATCCTAAATAAAGTAATTTATGATAGTATTATCTACATGGAAAAACTAAGTACATATGCAGTTTTTTCCCTTGTTCTAGGTCTCGTGCTGCTGGCCGTGGTTGGCTGTAACAATAACCAGAACACTCCTGGGGAACAGACTGATGAGCAGACCGCCGCCGGTTATATTGAAGAGCTAGGCTATACTATCGTTGTCTCTGAAGGCGAGACGTCAAGGTATACACTGGAAGAGATCAAGGGGATGGAGCGGGAGTTTACTTCTGAGAATTTGAGCGAGCTGCTTGAGTAAAATAAAAAGCTCAAAGAGAAAATAGGAGGTATATACAGTTAATGAACAGAGATGAATTATTTTCACATGTCCAAAAATTTTCTGAAGACCAGTATTCCAATGAACACCGCTTGAATGCAAGAATACAGCTGTATCAGTATTGTGAACTTAAGAAGGATTGGCATGAATGGGTATTTGAGCATTTGGGACTTACCGAGGGTATGAAGATTGCAGAAATCGGTTGCGGAACAGGTGTGTTGTGGGCGAAAAAACTGAGTGAAGTTCCGCTTAGATCAGAAATTGTCTTGACTGATGCCTCAAGAGGGATGATTGAAACGGCAAAAGGGAATATCCATGATCCGCTAGAGCGGTTTGAATATGAAATCGTTGATGCTGAGAAGATGCCTTGGCCGGACCATTCATTTGAGGTTTTGATTGCGAACCATCTGCTGTACCATTTTCAGGACCACAAGAAGATTTTCTCTGAAATCAACCGCGTATTGGTCCCTAATGGAACGGCCTATGCCTCAACTGTAAGCGCGAAAAATTATAGAGAGCTATTGTTTTATTTCAATATCAAAAAGTTTAAGGTCTTGTGCTTCTTTTGCTTGTTATTTGTATTGGGACCACGTTCTTTTGTTCTTCATTGCAGCTTGGCTTGTCAAAGCATAATTTTAGCAGGGCAGGTGAATTAATGTGGAACCTCATATGCTCCTCGCTGCACAAGGTTTAGCTGATGTACTAGGGCGAGGAAAGGTCCTTCATTTGGAGCAAGGGTCTATGACAGAAGACGAACGCGGGTGGTCTGGTGCGGAAGTGCGCCGCATAGGAGTTACATATGAAGAGGGTCAAAGGGGAAGTGTGATCTTTAAAAAAGCGGCGCTGAAAGAACGTTTGGCTATGAAAAGGTTAACTGACCAAGGCCACCGGAACACGCCAGCAGCCTTTTCACCGGATATCCAGACAGATGAGCCTAAGTGGATGGCGATGGAGGACTTGGGGAAGATCCAAACGCCTCCGCTAGGCCTGAATTGGACACCAAGAGTTGCAGAGGCACTGGCAAGAATCCATGCCCGTAATCTGTGTAGAGGTTCTGAGATGCCGTGGCTTCCCCGCGCTGACCGTAAGTATTGGGAGGATTATTTCATTACGACATTGTCGGTGGATCATTTTGAAGCGCTAACTGTGCAAAATCCGGATTTTAGCCGGGAATTTGGCGCTTATCTGCCATTACTGCGTGAGAAAGCCCACACTTTTGCGCGTGATATGGCTTCTTTGTATGGTGAGAAGGACAGCCTGACTCTTACGCATGGAGATTTGCAGCCGGTAGATGGTTCACATGTGCATGATTATAAGGGAGAGCCGTATATTATTGATTTCGGGTGGTGTCATTACGCCCCTTTTTATATCGATCTGGTCAGTTATTTCAACTATGAAGATGCCACAGGGTATTACAACAAACTTATCGCAAACGGTGTCTCCCTCAGCTATGCTGATTTTTATGAAAGATTGCGAGCAGCCTTTCGTTACAGCGGGTTGATCTATCTATACCCCAGTATCAGACAATGGTCTTCCGGGCCTAGGGAATTAACGGGCAAGCGTCTGCTTCAGATGTTGAAAATTATACTTACCGGCGATTTGCCTGAGCGTAAGATAGATTACTCCAGCCAGCTTTTCTCAAAGCTGCTTAAGGAGCATAATAGCGGTACACTTCATCTAAGCAGTCATGCGGATTAAACTCCTTATTTCATTAGTTCATCAGGATAACCAGGATCAGGAGTATTTTTAAGCTCAGCTTCTGTTCCTACAAAAAAGCTCTGCACCGTAGGCCCCTCGATTTTACCGGAACTACTAACCGACTCTCCGTCGCCTATAGTGTGACCGTGGATCATTTGATCCACATCTAATTTTTGCTGCTTATTTTGTTCATCATAGTAATAAAATTCTTCGAAAGACATCCCATATTCAACATCTGGAGTGGATGTTTTTAATACTCCAGATTCAGGAATGGTAAAAATGTTTCTACCATTATCCTGTTTGATAGCGTTAAACTCCTCTTGATCATAAATAATCTGTACCCAACCCACATAATTTTTTGGAATAAGATAAATATTTGGATTGCGTTTATTAGTGCTGCAGAATAAAAGGACCAATAATAACAACAACGGTATCAGTAGGAGAAGTGTCTTTCTCAATTTTTCTACCTCCGGAATTTAGATTAACCACGCCAAAGCAGAATACAGTGATAATGAGTTTGTTTTTTATTGCGTTAAGCGCAGCAATGGGAGTAGGCATTTGGTTTTTAGGTGTAGGGATAGTCTTTTCTATTGGAGGTGGCGACTTATACACAGTAACACA
This sequence comes from Paenibacillus sp. FSL R7-0204, assembly GCF_038002225.1. NCBI lineage: Bacteria > Bacillati > Bacillota > Bacilli > Caryophanales > Paenibacillaceae > Paenibacillus > Paenibacillus sp. FSL R7-0204. The sequence goes on along the minus strand of NZ_JBBOCA010000001.1, from coordinate 5,460,523 downwards.
TTATGTTTCTTTATTTTTTTACGCTATCCGTCTACAACAGAAGACGAACGAGGGTGGTTTGGTACGGAGGTGCGCCGATTAGTACTTACTTATGAAGATGGTCAAAGGGGAAGTAAGATCTTTAAAGTAGCAGCTCTAAAATAAAACATTCTATGAAACAAGTTTATCTCCTATAATTTACAGGTTAATTTTTGTGTAAATAATTCCTGAAAAATCCTCTAAGGAGAGATGTTATGAATAAATTAAACCGAATTGCATTAGTGATAAATAGTTTATTGGTTATTTTATTGGTGTTTTTGTTGATGAAGACTTTAACTGAGAAAGATAAAAACATAAGTGAGTCAAGTCATCTTCCTATTTTATTTAATTTTGACAACAATGACTTAAAAAAGATAGATAACTTTATAGATAATTTTAATCATGAAAAATCCGATTATTTAATGTTAATTCCTCAGCCTATTGATAGTGGCTTTGTAATTAATGATGTATATACTGAGGGTAAGACAATCACTTGGAGCATTGACAACAGCAGAGATGCATTGAGTTCAGGAAAAGGAATGACTTATTATTGTAAGAAAATTGAAAAAGAAGAAACCAATGATTTTTACACAATAGTGCTTAGTAATTGTGTAGATTTCAAGCCTGATGAAAAGTTGAAAGTATTTAACATTGATAAGAAAGATTAAGTTCAAGATAAAAAAGTTTGGCTTAAAATAGATTACTCCAGTAAGCTTCTCTGAAAGCTGCATAACGAGCATAATAACGGTACACCTCATCTATGTATATAGGCGGATTAAACTCCGTCTACAAAATAACCGCCCTCTGATACTCTCAGGGAGACGGTTATTTTGCGTATAATGGGCTTCTTCTACTCCTCAACCACCTTAGAAGAACTAGGCGTGTTCTTATTCTTATACACCCACATCGCGTACTCCAGCGGGCGGACCAGCGCTTTGTGGTAGGTGCTGTTGTCGCCGGAGCGGGCGAAGACCTCGCGGGCGGGCTTGGGGTTGACCTCGAGCACGTAGATTTTGCCCTCGCGGTCGATGGCCAGATCCAGGGCCAGCTCGCAGAGAGCACCAAAGCTGTCTTCGAGATAGGCGGCAGCCTCGATCCCCAGCTTCTCGGCTGTGCGCATGGCCTTGTCAGCCCGCTCTTCGCTGCCGAGCCACTGTTTCAGCAGCGTCTCCGCCTTCATGGCATGCCCGCCGCCATGCAGGTTCGAGGTGACGCTGCGGGCGGCGCCCACCCGGCCGGCCATGCCGGTGAACTCCCAGTTGCCTTGACCGTTCTTCTGCACCAGCATCCGGTAGTCGTGGAACCGGCCGCTGGGCAGCCGCAGCGGGATGCCCTGCTGCACGAGAAATTTACCGCTGATGCACCACTGGCGGACGATGGTCTCCAGCCGGTTCAGCGACACCTTGCGCGGGGCGATAATCTGGCGGCTCTGGCGGCGTCCCTGGATATCGAAGAGAGACTTGCCTTCCCGCTGGCGTTCGATCCGCAGGATGCCGCGCCCCCCGGTGCCGTTGATCGGCTTCACATAGACAACGGGGCTGGATTTCAGCATCCGGTGCAGATCGGCAGAGGACTGGTAGAGCAGCGTCTCCGGCATATGGGGCCGGAAGCGGCTCCGCTGGGAGAAGGTCTGATGAACCGTCCATTTATTGCGCAGCGGGCGGTTCAGGAAGGTTAGATGGTCGTACCGCGCGCGGAAGCGCAGCAGCTGCTGGAAGCGCTGGCTGCGCTGAATCCGGCAGCGGTCATAGATCATATTCGGGAAGGAGCGCCATTTCCGCGACCATACTCCGCTTTTGACATCATAAACCATAGCATTGATCAGGTCCTTGCTGACATGTACATCTGCCGGGGTGAACACAAACACATCCAATCCCATCCGGCTGCCTTCGATAATCATCCTCCGGTATACACTCTTCTCTTCGAGCTGCTTGGCGTCGTTCAGATACAGGGTGAGGATGCCTAGGACGGGCTCTGGCACAGGAGTTCACCTCCTTGCGGGAGAATGGCGGGATCAACTGCGCTCCCCGGGGAACGTAAGAGCAAGGTGGGCTTGCCTGTAGGGCCGGTAACCAGGTCAACAGCGGCAAGGCCGATGTTGAAGCACATCTTGAGGCTGGCTGCATTGTCGCAGGCGACATGGCATTCCAGCTGCCCCAGGCGCTCCAGCTGTGCAGCAAGCAGGGCTGTGCCCGTATGCCTGTTCCGGTACAGGGGATGAACGGCGACTACACAGGCCTCCTTGCCGAAGCCGGACACGAAGCTAACGCCTGCGAGCTGGCGGCCGTTCTGACCCCGGACTGTGGCAACGAGCAGGGAGACCCCCGGCAGGGCGAGCTGATCCGGTGTCAGCCGGGCCAGCCTCCTGCACCCGCGAAGTGTAATCCGCTGCTCCCCATACTCCCTCAGGAACTCAAGCAATCCGGTTCGCCTGGATTCCCATTGTACGGGATTGCTGTCGTAGAGTGAGGATATCTGCATGGTGTCACTTCCTTTGACGGATAATGGATTATTTGGATTGGCGGGACAGATGATTGCCGTATTGGAAAATGCGTTCGAGTGACAGCTTGCGGATGGCCGGCTCGTCGAACTTCATCGGTCGGGAATTGGCTTCAAAAAACCATACTCCGCCTTCTTCATCGACCCCGAGGTCCATCGACATCTCGCCCAGCATGCTGGAGGAAGCCCGCTCAATCTGCCGGGCAACCAGCAGCGCCGTGGTAGAGACATTCTTCAGGATAACCTCTGCCTGCTCGGGTCCGAAGGTTCCCTCCAGCATGCTGGAGGGGTCTTCAATGCTGCCGCCGCGCGGCACATGGGTGGTGATGCTGCGGGCCCCGGCCAGCCGGGCACCGATGCCGGTTACCGCCCAGGCGCCCCGGCCGTTCTTCTGCAGCAGCACCCGCAGATCGAAGGGGCGGCCGCGGTGTCCGGCAAGCACGATCGCTTGCTGGACAATATAGCGGGCGGACCCTTTTTCGCGGCCGATCCGGGCCCACAGCCGTTCGACAGACGCGGCCTTGTAGGTCGTGTTTTTTTTGCCGCTCTGAATCTGCAGCCGGTAGGGAAGGAGAGTGTCCGGCCGGTATCCCAGCCGCATGATACCTTTGCCCGCCTTGCCCTTCTCCGGCTTGAGATAGAGGCTCTCGTGATTCTTCAGCATCGCGGTTAGGGTCGCTGCGCTGCGCAGGCGGCGGGTTTTGGGCACATGCCTTGAGGTGGCCTTGGATTCCTTGAGCCACTCGAAGAGATTCCATTTATTGAAGAAGCTCGGATTGTACAGCGAGATCTCGGGATGCTCCAGGCACTCGGCAATTTTGCGCGCGACCGGTGCTTTCTCCTCCTCCTCGCGGTTGGGAATCCGGTTATAGATGACCTGCGGCAGAGGAACAGGAAGGGCATACCAGATCTTCCCGCTGGCGGAGGGTACATAACCGGTCACGATCTGTTCATTCAGCTTCAGGTCACGGACCGTGATGACATAGACCATATAGCCCATTTCTCTGCCAGTACGGATAATGTCGCGAAAGTTATTGCGGTTGCCGCGGAACTGCTTAAGCCGGTCACTGGTAGTCAGAATGGCGATTACGGGTTTGCTGGGATCGGGTATCCGGCTGTTCACAAGTCATCCCTCCTGCGGAATTTGCTGAGATACAGACAATGCTCCAGGATGTGCTCAATGGAAGCTTTGCCCTCAGCGCGCAGGGAGGGGTGGCGGAAGATAGAGCGTCCCGGTTTGGCATTGGCCTCGAACATCCAGATATCCTCATCCTGGTCAATGCCGAGATCGAACCCGATCTCTCCGAGCAGATGGCGGTGCTGGATCTCCAGGGATTCTGCGAGCTTGACGGCAGTGGTCTTGGCGCGCTGGAGCACTTCATCTGATCTGGCCCCGAACACACGGCCGAGGGCCTGCTGCGGGGTCAGTAGCGCTCCGCCGTTCTTCAGATGGGTGGTGACACTGCCCCGTCCGGCTTTTTTGGCACCGATCCCGACCACGACCCATTGATTGCTGCCGTTTTTGTGCATATGGAAGCGGAAATCAATCGGGCAGTTGTCGATCTCAATAAGGCGGATGCCCTGCTGGACCACATAGTTCTGCATGCTCTGCCCGTGGCGTCCCCGCAGCATGCGCATCAGGCTGTCGAAGGTCGTGAAGCGCAGCAGCACATTCTTGCCGCTCCTGCGGTAACGGGCGAAGTACCCTTTCTTCGGCAGGTAGGTTAGGCGGTAGATACCGTGTCCCAGGCTGCCGGCCGAGGGTTTATAATAGACGAAGTGGTGACGGTCGAGCATATCCCGCATTTGTTCGGAGCTGGGGTTACTGTGCGTTTCAGGCACGAAGCGGTTCGCTGCCCCGTCATTCTCCAGCAGCCGGTAGACATCCGATTTGTTGAAGAAGCTCCAGTTGAAGTACGGAATCTTCTTGCGTCCGAAGCGCTCGCGCAACTGGTTGATGTATGGGGAGGTCTCAGCTCTGCGGCTGGGCAGGCGGTTATAGACGACATCCGGCAGGGGCACCAGCTTGCGCTCGAAGCGGCCGCTTGCCGTCAGAAAATATCCGTTGACCTGTTCCTGCTGCCAGTCGATATCCCGAGGCATGAAGGCGAAGATGTAGCATTTGTTGCTGCCTTCGCGCAGCAGCTGCTTGATGAAGCCGGTGCGGGAGCCGAAGGGCTGAGATGCGGAGGAGGGTCCGTCTGAGAGCACACCGACCAGCGGCCCTAGCTGCACCTCGTCATTCTGCAGATTGCGCAGGTAGATACCGCCTGACTTCGGGACCTTGATGGCGCTTTTGACGCCCGAGGCCAGGAAGAGGTGCTTGCCGGCTCGCTTGATCGGCTTGATGGTGGCCGGGATGGCATCTTTTCCGAGGCGCAGGCGGATATTTTTCTTGCCGGATAATTTCAGGCTTCTCATCAGTTCACCCGAGACATATACTACTCGATCAGGTTGCTTGGTGAAATGGACATTGCAAAAAGTGAGACCCATTTATGAATCCTCCTTTGGAACCATAGATATCATTCTCCCGTGTGAACGGAGCTGCCCGGGAGGCAGATTGTGATGGCTGCTTGAGGTAAGCAGCAGATGGCGCGCATATCGCAGCGGGTTCTCGGCGGCGAGTCTAGCAGCCCGGCGGTCGCCCGTCAGCCGGAACACCGTGCGCCCTGGCTTGGTATTGGCTTCCAGCAGATAGAGTCTCCCTCCGGCATCGATGCCAAAATCTAGGCCCAGCTCTCCTAGTCTGCCGCAGGATTCTTCCAGCAGCGGAGGCAGGAGCGCAGACGCCAGGGTCAGCTCCTCCAGCAGGTCTCTTCCTGCCGCGCCGTATTCGTCCAGCAGGAAGGGGAGCGTGGGAACGGCCGTGCCTCCGCCGTGCAGATTGGAGGTCAGTGATCCCCGGGTGCCGAGCCGGACGGCCATGCCGGTCAGGGTCCAGGCACCGGTGCCGTTCTTCTGCATCAGCACACGTACATCGAACGGCTGTCCTCCGCTGCCGGTGAGATGCAGGTAAGGCTGTATGATATAGCGGTGCTGGCCGATGAAGCGGCCGATCCAGTCCAGACCTTCGTCCAGCGTACCGAAAACGTATTGAAAAGTTTTGTTATCCCGGTCTCTGCCCCGCACCTTCACTCCGCCGCCTTCGCTTCTGCCGAGCAGTACAGCATGCAGGGTGCGCTTGCCGTGGGAGCCGGTCCGGGGTTTCAGGAAAACGCCGTATTCCCTTCCGGCGAGCATATTGCCAAGCGCTTCACGGCTGCTGTATAGCTCAGTCTCCGGCAGCAGGGCGGCAGTAGCGGGGTTGCGCCGCAGAATCTCATAGACTCCCCATTTATCAGGAAGCCCGCGTGACCAGGGCAGACAGCGGGTCAATACAGACAGGGCAGCCGATGCTGCTCGTTTCTCCTCCGGTGTGCGGTAGAAGCAGCGGTTATAGAGAATGTCTGGCGCCGGAGCCTGCGCAGGCTCCCATTGTCCGTTCTGCCATTGATATCCGCGGACATAGGAGCCGTCCGCCGCCACATCCTCCGGATGAAAAACAAGGACCTTCAGCTCATACAGCGGGGCCGCACGGCAGAGATGACTGCAGAACTCCGGCTCTGCGATGGGAGGAATCCCGTGGCGACGGCCTGTCATAATGCCAAGGAACCCCATTGCTGTTGTGGTCATGATGTCCTCCTTATAACCCGGCCAGATAACGGCAGTATAGAATCATTTGCTTGACTGAGGGTCTGATTTTCTGGTCATTCAGGGGTGTATTGTCGTTCTTGGACGGCTTGGAGTTGACCTCCAGCAGCCAGATCCGGCCGGACTGGTCAAGCGCGAGGTCGATGCCGAGCTCACCGAAATGAGCTGGAATGTAGGTCTCAACCCCTCTTGCAATGGCTAGCGCCGCTCTGGGCAGCTGAACCTGGGTGCTTTCTTTGACACCGGATGGAAGACTGCTTTTGCCGACGGCCTCCTTGACCGTACTGAGCGTACCGCCGCGGGCAAGATTGGAGACGAAATGATTACTTCCGGCGGTCCGGGCCACAATGGAGGTGACGCCCCATTTGCCGGTCCCGTTCTTCTGCACCAGTGCCCGGAAATCGACCGGCCGCCGTCCAAGCTCCATCAGGGAGAGACCCTGCTGGATCTGGAAGCGGGTGGTTTTCATCTTGGGGGCAATGGATTGAAATAGCTTCGCCAGACTGGAATAGCTCTGCTTCCGTGTGCCCATCGGAGTAGTGGACAGCAGCCGATAGCCGCCGCCTTCCTCCTTGGAAATGCGCAGAATGCCTTTGCCGAGGCTGCCGCGTACCGGCTTCAGGAACACGCTGGGATAGCTGCTGCACATTTTTTTGAGTATGGCGAAGCCGTTCAGGGCATGCGATTCGGGCAAGTACCGCTGCAGGGCGGGGTCCAGCGCCAGCGCCTCGAATACCTCTGTCTTGTCTAGGAACTTTTCGTTGAAGAAGTGGGTTCCGTAGCGGGATTTTACATCTGCCAAAAAATGCTGTACGCTAGGTTTATTCTCTACCTTTCGCGTGGTCAGCCGATTGTTGATCACATCGGCAACAGGAAGACTCAGCTTCCGCCAGCCCTCATCGTAGACCCAGCCCTGGATGGTAGTGGTGCGTGATTCCAGCGCTTCCGGGGTGAAGAAATAGACATAGGCGCCTTGTGCATGGCAGGCATGAGTCAGCTCCCGGCAGAACATGGTGATCTGGCCGAAGACCCGCTCTGGCTGTTCTGGATGGTCGCGGCTCACCAGGACGCCAATCATCGGCCCCAGTCGCAGGATGCGGCTGCCGGTGCTGTAGGAAGCGTTAAGCGTCAAGCGCTGTCTTAAGCCAAGCCGCCGGCCGAGTGCCTCACTTACACGCAGGCTGTCGGATTTGGGGACAGGAATTACAGTAACCTCCTGCCGGAAAGAGCCGAAGTTCAGCTGAATGGTTCCGTGCGCCGGTATTTTGAGCCTCTTCATGGATTTGTCGCCTAGCATTACAGCATTTTCCTGCAGGATGCCCGAGTGGACCGTTTGAACCGGGATCTTTAGCTTAGACATCGTGAATCTCCTTCCGGTAGGCAAGCATGGTGCCGGCAATATGAATCTTGAGGGTTACATATCATTCATCATATGGAGACATCTGACCCTTGGTGATTGACCTATTCCCGAAAAAGCCGTGCCGGGCGGATTAATATCGCCGGCAGCCAGGGGGCTGGCGGGCGTGTCCGGACCGGAGGGCGGGAGCACAGAAGGAAGTAGGCATGCCCGGGCAGAACTTGCACGGCTGCCAAATTTGGGCGCGGACAGCCCCCGGGACTGGCTGCTGGACAGGCATAGACCGCTGCCTGCTGAATGAGCGGGGGCTTTGTAGCGAAGCAGAGACGAACATCACTTGGAGGAGGAAATAGAATGAACGTGATTGACAAGGCGCATGAATTGGCGCGTGCCATTAAGGACAGCAGTGAGGTATCGGATATTACCAGTGCAATGAAGGTGATCGAAGCAGATCCGGAGAGCAAGCAGATGCTTGACAACTTCCGCCAGAGCCAGATTGAGCTGCAGCAGCGGATGATGAGCGGGGACATGCCTCCGCAGGAGGACATGGAGAAGATGGAGAAGCTCTTCGAGGTGCTTAACCTGAACCTGGGCATCCGCCGTCTATTTGATGCAGAGCGCCGCCTTAGTGTGGTTATCGAAGATGTGAACAAAATCATCACAGACAGCCTGTCCCAAATGTACGGCGCCCAATAGGCACCGGCAGCGCATCGGGGATATGTTCAAAGATAAGAATTTATATGCTTCGCGCTATAATTATCCTTATCTTTCTCGCTGAAACGGTACCGTCCTTTAAAAGGACGGCAATGCCGTTTCCACTTGTGATACAGGAAAAGGGTGATTTCAGGGCCATACGGCTCTGGAATCACCCTTTTTATTTTGCCGCTCCATGATTACAGTGGGCTACAATCTGTTAATCCTGCTTGCCCTCTACCAGACACAGCAGAATAGTAGCGGCCATCCCGAGACGGCGGTCCAGCTTGCCGTGGGTGTCCTTTGAGAAATCGGCAGTGATTTTGGTGACAAACGGGTTGAAGTTATACCGGAAGGCAGGAATCACCATTCCTCCGATCTCCAAGTTATATTTCAGCGGAATAATGGCAACCGCGCGGCGCAGCAGCGCAAGGAAGGCATTATCCTCCTTTATGGTGCCGATCTCGTTATCCTGCGTGTCCAGGATAGCCCACTCGTCCTTGATGAGAGACTTCAGGCCTTTGCGGCGGAGTGCACCCACCGTTTCCCCGGTCTCCATATCATACACATCATAGGTTGAGCTGATATCAAGAATCTTGCGCGCTTTAATCCGCAGCAGCTCCCTCCCCATAGTCTCGTCGGGGTACAGTGTAATGTCCTCTCTCAGCCGGAACGCTTTCATTTCCGAGAATAGCAGCAGCTCCCCCGAATCACCCGAGATATGTAGTTTTCCGCCCAGTGCAGAAAATATTTTTTTGCGGGCGATGTACCGGGTCTGGCTATAAATGGGATTCAAGGTCATTCCTCCTTCGCTATATATCATCTCATACCCGAGCCATGCAGGATAGAATCTGCTAACAAGGCATTGTCATCCTGCTGAAAAATTACGCAGCTTGTCTCATATTTCAGGCTGCAGGTTCATAGAATAGAGATATAGATTCATTCTAACAATCCTGTAGAGCGAAGGAGCGGTCCTGCAATGAGAAAAAAAAGTAAATTCAAGCATTCCGTGTATCTGCTGATTGCCCTGGCCATGCTGTTATACGCGCTGCCGAAGCTGTCTTTTCAGAATGGATCCGGCTGGGTGCTCGGCTTCGGTATCGTCTGGTGTGTCTTCGCGTTCCTGGTTATTGCCTCGCATCTGCATTTCATTATCGGAGTGGATGAAGAGAAGCAGAAGCGTCTGGATGCCGTCCGTAAGGCCAAGCTGGCGCAGTGGCAGGGCAAGTGGAACGAAGAAGGCCGGGTGTCGCAGAGATCATAGTCCAGGTATAGAGCCAATGGTGTAAAAGTACCCCCTGTTTGCCATTGCGGCGGACCGGGGGTTACCTGTGCGTGCCTATCCTGCCGGGAGTAAGTTGCCCGGTGTTATATATATATTCCCGGCTGTCATAACTTTTGAAAGATACAGTGTAACCTGCTGTACTCCGGTACGGGCAGCATGTATAATGGGTACAGAATAGTACAGATCGGGGTATGGGGGTGTAACAGTTGGAAGGTCAAGGCGATAACATCACAAAGCATGAACAACTGCTGCAGCACATTGAGAGTCTGAAGGTGGGAACCAAGATCTCCGTCCGCAAGCTGGCGAAGGAGATGGGGGTCAGCGAAGGCACGGCTTACCGTGCGGTGAAGGAAGCGGAGAACCTGGGCATCGTCATCACCAAGGAACGGATTGGCACGGTCCGGGTGGAGAAGAAGCCGCGTAATATTTCCGAGCAGTTAACCTTCGGGGATGTTGTAGATATTGTTGAGGGGCATGTGCTTGGAGGAGCAGAGGGTCTGAACAAGCATCTTCATAAATATGTGATCGGTGCGATGAAGGTCGATGCCATGATCCGGTACATCGATGCCGACAGCCTGTTGATCGTAGGGAACCGCGATGATGTGCACTCACTTGCGCTGGAGCAGGGGGCCGGGGTTCTTGTAACGGGGGGCTTCGGCACCAGCCGCGAGGTCAAAGCGCTGGCCGATGAGCTGGACCTGCCGGTCATCTCATCCAGACATGATACGTTTACGGTGGCTTCGATGATTAACCGTGCGATCTTTGACCGGCTGATTAAGAAGAAGATCATGCTGGTAGAGGATATTGTGGAGGGCAAGCTGCGGCTGAACACGCTCAAAATCTCCAGCACCGTAGGAGAGCTGCGTGAACTGGCGCAGGCCAGCGGTGAGCAGCGGTTCCCGGTCACCGATGAGTGGAACCGGGTTATCGGGATTGTAGGCCGGCGTGATGTGGAGGATCTCAGCGAAGGGCAAATTATTGAAAAGGCGATGGTGCGCAGTCCGGTCACCGCTGCACTCCAGACCTCGCTGGCTTCGGCGGCGCAGATTATGATGTGGGAGGGGATCGATTTTCTGCCCATTGTGGACCGCAACCGCAAGCTGGTAGGATCGGTCACCCGGCGTGAAGTGCTGCAGAGCCTGCGTGACGCCAGCAATCAGCCGCAGCTGGGAGAGACGTTCGATCATCTGATCTGGAACGGGTTCGCGGATGAGCGGGATGAGGAGGGCAGGCTGTTCTTCCACGGCTTCATTACCCCGCAGATGGCGACCGATCTGGGAACGATCTCGGAAGGGGTTCTGTCCACCCTGATGACCCTGTCCGCCTTCAAAGCAGCCAAGGACATCACCGGGAACGACTATGTGCTGGACAATATGTCCACCTACTTCATCCGTCCGGTACAGATTGAGCATTCCATCACCGTCATGCCGAAGCTGCTGGAGATCAGCCGCCGCACCTGCAAGCTGGAGATCGAGATCAGCTATATGGATACCATTGTAGCCAAGGCCGTTCTGATGCTGCAGTCGATTGACCACGGGTAGCGGGGATGAGTGACTGGTGATGAGCGGATAATGCTGGACGAATAACGATGAGATTGACGATGAACGAGGATTCATTTTCGGGAAAATATTAAATAGACCAGGGCTGTCCTGCAGGCAATCAGGATGGGCTACTGGTCTATTTGTATGGGCGGCGGGCTGCACCCTCAGCTTCTGCTGCGCATCCGGCTATAGTAACTGAAGCTGCGCAGTCCCGAGAAAATATTGAACAGGCCCAGCAGCAGAAAAGCAGCCTCAATGACCACGTTAAGCGTCGAGCCGCGGAAGATGAACATCGACATTAATGAAAGCGTGACCAGCATTCCGCCCAGCAGCATATTCATGATCGAGCGTCTGGTGCCTTGGATAAGCGGGTCAGCGGTTCTGCGGGAAGAGATGCTGTACGCGGCGGCGCATACCATGAAGATAACCAGCAGGGCAAACAGCAGATACTTAATGAACATAATCATGAACGGCAGCTCCTTTGTGGAAGACCGGGCAGTCAGCGTAGCCTCAGCCGGGCACTCTGTATCCTGTGATTGTGATTTGTCCACTATTGTATCATGTTTTGCGGCTCAGCTGCGCTTATACGGACTGATTTCCACCCAGATTTGCAGCACGCCCTCCATCACCAGCATGGTACGGATTTTGACGGTGTATTCCTTCTCGCGGGCCAGATAGATTTTGCTGTCCAGCAGCAGGCGCGCCAGCTTGCCGTCGGAATCGATATCGAACATGCTGCGCCCGCGCAACGGCTCCAGATCACCCGCCAGCTTACTGAGGACCTCCTTGGTTGTTACCGGGTCCAGCGCCGCGGCACTATCCTTGATCTTACTGTCCTCGCTGCGCACCTTAATCTCCCGGATCACGGTGGAGGTATTATTGTACTTTTTGAGCGTGAGAATGTCATTCCGGTACTGTTCAATTTCCAGCCGCAGATCCTGATTGTTGAGCCAGAGTATGTTATAGCCCATGTTATAAATCGCGTTGTACAGGGCGGCTCCTACTATCATCCCCAGCACAAACACAGCAGCAATCTGCGAGAAACGGCGGTAGCGGTCAAACGGCGGAAGTCGCATGTATCTTGTCACCCCTTCGCTTCTACTTGCCGCATACCCACTTGACCAGCTCGCTGCCCATATGAGCGCCCAGGAAGGCGAACACCAGATAGAGAATCTGCTTGATAGCCGGAGAGAGATTGCCTCCCAGCATATTGCTTTCAATGACCCGCATCGGGTCGATGGTCCCGCCTACAGCGGCAGCCAGTGCCCATATCTTAATCCGGTCTGCGATTTCCAGCATGGTATCGGTTGGCGGTTGAAGAGAGACGACGGCGCCGATTCCGCCCAGCATCGCTCCACCCAGCACTATGCCGAACGCGATGAAGAAATCGAGGACGGCCTTGCTTAAGAAAATATCCATAAAAAGCTCCTTCCTTAGATCAGGCGGCGGCCTTCCTTTGCCTGTCCATATGCTCTTAATCCATTCTATGGGCGGGTCCCCCTCTAATATGATAAAATAGTTTCATCTTATGTTTTGATTTGGAGCTGAAGGGAAGTGGGGAATATGAGCCCATTCGTGCATTTGCATGTGCACAGCGAATACAGTTTACTGGACGGGGCGGCGCGCATTACAGATCTCGTGCGCCGGGCCGGCGAATACGGCATGACATCGCTGGCGCTGACAGATCATGGTGTGATGTACGGGGCCATCCCTTTCTATAAAGCCTGCCGGGCGCAGGGAATCAAGCCGATTATCGGCTGTGAGGCTTATTTGACCGCAGGCTCGCGCCGTGAGCGCGGGAGCCGCAAGGATCAGCCGATCTATCACCTGATTCTGCTCGCGAAGAATATGACCGGTTACCGGAATCTGATGAAGCTGATCTCCATCGGCCATCTGGAGGGCCAGCATTACAAGCCGCGTATCGATATGGAGGCGCTGGCAGCACATGCCGAGGGCATTATCTGCCTAAGTGCCTGTCTGGGCGGTGAAGTACCGCAGCATCTGCTGCATGGCCGGGAGGAGGAGGCGCGTAAGGCGGCGCTTCGGTATAAGGAGATTTTTGGAGGCGACTTCTATCTGGAGCTTCAGGATCACGGGATTGCCGAGCAGAAGCGGGTGAATCCGCAGCTGATAGCACTTGCTGAAGAGCTCGGCATTCCGCTGGTAGTGACCAATGATGTCCACTATATGGACAAGGAGGATGCCGAGGTCCAGGATGTGCTGATCTGCATCGGCACAGGCAAATCCGTGGACGATGAGGACCGGCTGAAGATCGGGACAGACCAGTTGTTCTTCAAAAGCGGGGAGCAGATGGCTGCACTGTTTCCGCATGTGCCGCAGGCGATAGAGAATACGCAGCGGATCGCTGAAGCGTGCAATCTGGAGCTGACGTTCGGCAATCATATTCTCCCCGAATTCTCGCCTCTGCCTGAAGGGCTGGATGCCGCTGCTTACCTTCGCGAGCTGTGCCGCAGCGGGCTGGAGCAGCGCTATGCGGATACTCCGCTCTGGGAATCGCCGGAGCAGAAGGAGACAGCTGAGAAGCGGCTCGACTACGAGCTGGGAGTCATTGAAAACATGGGGTTCAGCGATTACTTCCTGATCGTGTGGGATTTTATCGCTTTTTGTCACCGCAGCGGTATTGTTACCGGTCCGGGCCGTGGTTCCTCCGCAGGAAGTCTCACCGCGTACACGCTGAAGATTACCGATGTGGACCCGCTGAAATATAATCTGCTGTTCGAGCGGTTCCTGAACCCTGAGCGGATCACGATGCCCGATATTGATATCGACTTCAGCGACGAACGCCGCGATGAGGTCATTGCCTATGTGGTGGACAAGTACGGCAAGGAGCATGTGGCGCAGATCATCACCTTCGGTACGATGGCGGCCAGGGCTGCTGTCCGTGATGTGGGCCGGGCGCTGAATCTGCCGTATAACGAGGTGGACAAGGCGGCGAAGCTGATTCCGGGCCAGCTCGGCATCAATATTACCCGTGCGCTGGAGAGCTCGCCTGAGCTGAAGGCGCTCTATGAGACGAATCCGAAGACCAGAGGACTGCTGGATATGGCGATGAAGGTGGAGGGCATGCCGCGCCATGCTTCGACGCATGCGGCTGGCGTGGTCATCTCCAAGGGTCCGCTGACCGATGCTGTTCCGCTCCAGGCGGGCAATGAGAGCACGGCGCTGACCCAGTACTCCATGGAGCATCTGGAGAGCGTTGGGCTGCTCAAGATGGACTTCCTCGGCCTGCGGACCTTGTCGATTATTGAACGCTGCATGAAATGGGTGAAGGAGATGACCGGGAGCGTGCCGGATTTCCGCATCATTCCGGATCACGATCCGCTCACCTATGAGATGCTGGGAGCAGGCGAGACCACCGGCGTATTCCAGCTGGAATCTGCAGGCGTACGGCGGGTGCTGAAGGACCTCAAGCCGAGCGGATTTGAGGATATCGTCTCGGTGGTGGCGTTGTACCGGCCGGGTCCGATGGAATTCATCCCGAAATTCATCGGAGGCAAGCATGGGGAGTTCGAGGTCGTCTATCCGCATGCGGATTTGCAGCCGATTCTGGCCGATACGTACGGCATTATCGTCTACCAGGAGCAGATCATGCAGATTGCCTCGCTGATGGCCGGCTTCTCGCTTGGCGAAGCGGACCTGCTCCGCCGTGCGGTGTCCAAGAAAAAGCGGGAGACGCTGGATCAGGAGCGCAGCCACTTCGTGGAGGGCAGTCTGAAACAGGGCTACAGCGAAGCGGATGCCCATGCGGTCTATGATATGATCGTGCGGTTCGCCAACTACGGTTTCCCGCGCGCGCATGCGGCCGCTTACGGGGTGCTGGCCTTCCAGACTGCTTATCTTAAGGCGCATTATCCGGTGCAGTTCATGGCCGCTATGCTGACTGCTGTGATGGGGAGCCACCGCAAGGTGGCGGAATATGTCCTGGAATGCCGCCGGTCCGGGATTGGCGTACTGCCGCCGGATGTCAACGAGAGCGGGGTGCTGTTCACTCCGGTGCCCGTCGAAGGCCGCGGGAATATCCGCTTCGGGCTGGCTGCGGTGAAGAATGTCGGCACGCAGGCCGTAGAGAACATTATGGCAGTCCGTAAGGAGCGCCCGTTCGACAGCCTGCTCGATTTCTGCCGCCGGGTCGATCTGCGGGTCTGTAACAAGCGCGTGATTGAATCGCTGCTGCAGACTGGAGCCTTCGATACGCTGCCCGGACACCGGGCGCAGCTGCTGGCGATGCTCGATGAGACGGTGGACGCGGCGGCCAAATGGCGCAAGGAGCGCGATGAGCTGCAGATCCAGCTGTTCGATGACCTGATCGAGACACCGAACTGGGAGATCCGCTACCCGGATATTCCGAGGTTCAGCGGAACCCAGCAGCTGGAGCTGGAGCGGGAGCTGCTCGGGCTCTATCTCTCCGGCCATCCGCTGGATGATCATGCGGGGCTGCTGGAGGAGCCGGGAATGCAGAAGCTGATGGATCTTGGCGAAGCAGCGGATGAGAGTATGACCGTGACGGCCGGTATGGTCGTGTCGCTGAAGGAGATCACGACCAAAGCCGGTAAGGCGATGGCTTTTGTGGAGTGGGAAGACCAGATCGAGCGCTGCGAGGTCGTACTCTTCCCTGAGGTGTGGAAACGCAGCCGCGCCCTGATTGAGAAGGGCGCATTGCTGGCCCTGCGCGCCAAGGTGCAGCAGGAGGACGAGGGCTTCAAGCTGCTGGCCGAGGAGGTAGCTCCGCTCACCTCGGACAGCGTGCGCGGCCTGCTGCAGCGCCGCAGCGCCGGGTCCCGGCCCGCCTACGGCGCGGGCCGCAGTGCCCCCGCAGGAGCGCCTGCGGCCGCTCCTGCAGCCCGCACGGGCGCCGGTGGCTCCGGCGCCCGGCCCGGCGGTGCAGCTGGCGCTGCCGCTGCACCGGGCACGCGCACACCGGCGGCACATCCGCCCGGTGCGCGCGCTTCCGCGGCCTCTGCGCAGGCCGCGCCTGGGGCCCCGGCCGCGTCAGACGCGCGGCCGGGCAGCCCTGCCCCGCTGCGCACGGGGCAGGACCCCGCCGCTGGGCGCTTCGCAGGCTCAGCGCCCAGCGCCCAGCGTGTCTTCATTAAGATCACGCCGGGCGCTGAGCTGAAGGGTCTGCTGCCGCGCCTCCAGGCGCTGCTGCAGACCCATCCGGGACCCGCAGCGACGCTGCTGTTCTACGAGCGCAACCAGAAGGTGCTTGCGCTGAGCGACAGCTACCGGATCGAGCCCTCGGAGGAGCTCTTCGCAGCCATTGAAGAGATGCTGGGTGCCGGAACCGTCCGTCTGAAATAAGAGCAGCCAAGCTATCCTAGTACAGCGTCAGAATTAAATTTATGGATGGATCAGTAAAGCGATACCACCTACTATATGTGTTCGGTTTATCGCATACATTGGGCATGATTACCTTCACGCCATCGCAAATCAGACGATTTAGTTGTACCGAATGCACTTGAGCATACCCGCTACACTATAATCGCGCCATAGATACACTGATCTTTTTAGCACATTTGTCCCCTCTTCCGCATACATTAGGGAACCAATAGAGTGAACTTATGAATCTGTCAGGCTTCACTCTCAAGTTCAGCTAAATCATAGCGGGGCATTGCCCTGTGCGGAAGGGGAATGACATCATGTCCTATCAAATGGCGGAAGAGCTGCTGGAACGCCGGGGAGTATCACTGGACTCGATCGCGGAGATCGTTTATATCCTGCAATCGGTCTATTATCCTAGCTTAACACAGGAGGAGTGCCTGAGCAGCGTCAAGTCGGTCCTGAACAAAAGAGAGGTCCAGTATACGCTCATGACCGGGATTGCTCTGGATGAGTTAGCCGAGAAGAAGCTGCTGCCCCAGCCGTTTCAGGCGGTAATGGAAGCGGATGAATCGCTCTACGGGGCGGACGAGACGCTGGCGCTTGGCATCACGAGCGTGTATGGAATGATCGGGCTGACCAGCTTCGGCTACCTGGATAAAATAAAGCTTGGAATTATCGGCAAATTGAATGATGATAAGGGGAGCATTCATGTATTTCTGGATGATCTTGTGGCCGGAATTGCGGCTGCAGCTTCAGCCCGGATCGCCCACGGGCATGAGGGTGCGAAGGTATATCCCCATGTAACCGGGACCGAATAACGGCTGCTCCTGATGCGCTGTATGCGGCCTCCCGGTCCTGAGTCCTTCCTGCCGGGCTTGCTTGCGGGAAAAAAGAAAACTGTGTTATCATAATTTCATTATATTCAGGATACGGCTGGATTCGAGATTAGGGAGGCCTTGCAGGGCATGTGGACGGTAATCTATATAGCGCCGACCGCCAAAGTGGCGGAGATGATCCAGAGGAAGCTTACGGAAGAAGGATTTCTGATTAAATGCCGTCCCATCAATATGTCCAAGCAGCAGTTTGAGATTCTGGTTCCTTCGGGAGAGCTTGAAGAAGTGCAGGAGGTCCTTAATCTGATTCTGCATCCCTGAAGAGTATGGCGTAGAGATTCAAGAGCATTCATGACAGCGGCAAGCTGCTATTTACGCAAATAAACGGCTGAAGAGGTGCGACCCTTGTTCAAAGATTTATTTCAGAAAAAACGGAAGTACGCGACTATTCCTTCAGAGCGTCTGGAGCGAAGCGGCGGACCGGCAGAAGGCGAGCGCCCTAAGCGGGAGATTCCCGAAGGCCTTATGAGCAAGTGTGCCAAATGCGGAACGATCCAGTACAGCAAGGAACTGGAGAAGAATTTGAAAGTATGCCCGTCCTGCGGCTATCATATGCGCCTGAATGCGACCGAACGGATTGCGATGATCCTGGATCCGGAAGGGTTTATTGAGTTCGACAGCGAGATGGCGTCCATTGATCCGCTGAAGTTCCCCGGCTATGCCTCCAAGCTGGAACAGCAGCAGTCCAAAACCGGACAGGTTGAAGCTGTAATCACCGGGCAGGGCAGTATCGGCGGACATCCGGTGATTGTAGCCGTGATGAACTTTGAGTTCTTCACCGGCAGCATGGGATCTGTGGTGGGCGAGAAAATTACAAGAGCGGTGGAAGAAGCGACAGAGCGGGCACTGCCGATGCTGATCTTCTCCACTTCCGGCGGGGCCAGAATGCAGGAGAGCATTCTCAGTCTCATGCAGATGGCGAAGACAAGCGCCGCACTGGCCCGGTTCAGTGAAGCGGGCGGCCTGTACATTTCCGTCATTACTGATCCGACCACCGGCGGGGTATCGGCGAGCTTTGCCAGCCTGGGCGACATTATTATTGCCGAGCCCGGAGCGGTATTCGGCTTTGCCGGACGGATTGTCATCGAGCAGACGATCCGCCAGAAGCTGCCGGAGGATTTCCAGACGGCAGAGTTCAATCTGCAGCACGGACAGCTGGATCTGGTCGTGCACCGTAAGGAAATGCGCTCCACACTCACGAAGCTGCTGGAACTGCATGATGTGAAAGGGGGATTTTAGGTTGGCAGGAGAGTTGCCTTTTGAAATGCCTCTGGTAGAAATGCGCAAAAAAATCGCCGAACTCAAGCAGTTCGGTGAAGAGAAGGGCATTGATTTCAGCGATGAGGTAGCCCGGCTTGAGGAGCGCTACAGCGGGCTGGAGAATGAGATCTATTCCAATATATCCCCGGCCCAGAAGATGCATCTGGCCCGGCATCACGTACGCCCGACCTCGCTGGATCTGATCGGGCTTATCTTCACGGACTTTATCGAGCTGCATGGTGACCGCCTGTACGGTGACGATCTTGCGGTAGTCGGCGGAATCGCCAAGCTGAACGGCCGGCCTGTGACCGTTATCGGGCAGCAGCGCGGCAAGGATACGAAGGAGAATATTCTGCGCTTCTTCGGCAGCGCCCATCCGGAGGGCTTCCGCAAGTCACTGAGGCTGATGAAGCAGGCGGAGAAGTTCGGCCGTCCGATCATCACCTTTGTCGATACCAAGGGGGCTTACCCTGGCAATACCGCAGAGGAACGCGGACAATCGGAAGCGATTGCCCGTAATTTGTTCGAGATGTCCCAGCTGGCCGTGCCGGTCATCTGCGTGATTATCGGCGAGGGCGGCAGCGGCGGAGCTTTAGCGATGGCCGTGGGCAACCGCGTGCTGATGCTGGAGAATGCGATCTATTCGGCGATCTCCCCTAACGGAGCCGCGTCGATTCTGTGGAAGGATGCCACCAAGGCGGAGCAGGCCGCGGAGGCCATGAAGATTACGGCCACCGATCTGCTGGAGATGGAAGTCATCGAGGAGATTATTGCAGAGCCCAGAGGCGGTGCGCACCGGGATTACGAAGCTACAGCAGAGGCGGTTAAGGACACGGTCTGGCGTCACCTGCAGGAGCTGTCCGGCATGGATGCTGCTGCGCTGAAGGAAGACCGTTACCTGAAATTCCGCAAAATCGGCGAGTTTTCCGAGTCGGTGCTGGAGCAGGATTCCGATCAGGATGAAGCGCAGATTATGGAGTAAGCGTAAGCTTTTCTCTAGGGAATGAGCGGCATGGCCGGTACCGCCGGGTTTGCACTTTTTAACATATTCCAGCTTATTCCAGCCCGCGGATGGGACAAGACCTATTATACAATTAATCCCATTTTAATCATCCTGTGCTTGCTGCGGGATGATTTTTCTTTTATCGGCCATCCTATATTATTCGACTTTAATTTACAGCAAAAACAGGCACTAACATTGATTTTGTGTTCAACATGCAGTAATATTCATAAGGGCGCAATAAAACGTGCATGTCTTTACATGTGATAAAGTTCCTATACAGAGAGCAAGCCTTATAGTAGATTTTGTAGTTGGAAAAAGCGAGACAGAGAGAACGAAAAAACGGAGGAAAACCTAATGCGGAAAAGTAAAATTGTATGTACGATCGGACCTGCAAGTGAATCGTTGGAGAATATCAAAAAATTGATTTTGGCTGGTATGAATGTGGCCCGTCTGAACTTCTCCCACGGCGATTTTGATGAGCACGGAGCCCGGATCAACACGATCCGTCAAGCATCCAAGGAACTTGGCAAGACTGTTGCCATCCTGCTCGACACCAAAGGACCGGAGATTCGTACTGGCAAGCTGGAAGTAGAACCGATTGAACTGGTTCAGGATGAGTATCTGACATTGACTACGGAAGAGATCCTTGGCGACCATAACCGTATCTCCATCACTTACAACAACCTGCCTAACGATGTTCAAGTAGGATCAACGATCCTGATCGACGACGGCCTGATCGGCCTAACAGTTGTCGACATTCAAGGCACTGAAATCAAGACCCGTATTGTTAACGGCGGTACGATCAAGAGCAAGAAGGGTGTTAACGTACCAGGAGTATCCATCTCCCTGCCGGGTATTACGGAAAAAGATACCAATGATATCATTTTTGGGATCGGACAGGACATTGATTTTATTGCCGCTTCTTTCGTACGCAAAGCCAGCGACGTTCTGGAAATCCGTGAACTGCTTGCGAAGCATGATGCTTCCCACATCCAGATCATCTCCAAGATCGAGAACCAGGAAGGTGTCGATAACCTGGATGAGATCCTGGCAGTATCCGACGGCCTGATGGTTGCCCGTGGCGACCTTGGTGTAGAAATCCCTGCTGAAGATGTACCTTTGGCTCAGAAGCTGATGATTCAGAAGTGTAACATCGCCGGCAAACCGGTAATCACAGCTACCCAAATGCTGGATTCCATGCAGCGTAACCCGCGCCCAACCCGCGCTGAAGCAAGTGATGTAGCGAACGCAATCTTCGACGGAACAGATGCAATCATGCTGTCCGGTGAGACTGCTGCCGGGAAATATCCGGTAGAATCCGTACTGACTATGTCCCGTATTGCTGAGAAAGCAGAATCTGCTCTGAACCACCGTGAGATCTTCATGAAGCAGCAGATTGCTCAAGAAACTACTGTAACTGAAGCGATCAGCCAATCCGTAGCGATCTCCGCTCTGGATCTGAATGCTAAAGCGATCATTTCTTCGACTGTAACTGGCCACACTGCACGCGTGGTTTCCAAATATCGTCCTAAATCACAGATCATTGCTGTTACTACCCAAGAAAGAACAATGCGTCAACTGGCGCTGGTATGGGGCGTAACTCCTGTATTCGGTCCTGAAGCTCATTCTACTGACGAACTGCTGGAAACAGCTCTTAACGGCGGTAAGGCTTCCGGTCTGGTTAAAGCCGGCGATCTTGTAGTCATCACTGCAGGTATCCCGCTTGGACGTTCCGGTTCCACTAACCTGGTGAAGGTAGATACGATTCCAGCCGACTAGGATTTGGAAGAGCTTCTGCAGCACGAATAAGATATAATGATAAGAGCAGTGGCGCTTGATTGCCGCTGCTCTTTTTTTGATAAGTGGACTCTCCCGGAATATTAAGATACAGGTTGATATCAGGGATGCAAATGGATATATTGGACCTGAGTGTTTGGAGCAGAACAGTATGTCAGGGAGTCGTATAAATAGGGTTCATGGAATACACGGCAGGGGGACTTTTACGATAGATCCGTCTGACCGAAAAGGCGCTTCCGCAAGAGCGCGGGAGAGTAGGCACGGCCAGCAGCCTCTTATTCTGGATCATAACGCCGCCGTCTGTGACCTTCAGTCTGGGGCTGCGTCCATTGACCTGGCAACAGGTGAAGCAGACTGTGGATAACTTGGACAGCGGAGCGATATCGAATCCCACTTGGGGTGCTTCGACAATCCATTCGGCAGAGCTTTGCGGTCCGTTATAGCGTTGTACCGTGCGGAAAACCCAGCATTTGCTGAGATTGCGCAGGGTGATGCACCATTTGCCGGGACTCAGCTTGACGATGGAAGCGCGCATATGGTTGCCGGGGGAGACGGGAAGAGGAATGACGGTCTCGGAGGCGGGGAGAATCTCCCACCAGGCATAATACCGGACTTTGCCGTTCACCGACTCATGGCCGGTGCCGGTCTGGATCAGGCTGCTGTTCTTGAAGCCGTCGATGCCGATCCAGGCCGAGGAGAACGTAGGTTTTACCGTAGGCTTTACATAAGGGACGATCCAGTCGGCAGATATCTGCCGGTAGCTGCCTTTTTTGCCGGAAATGGCATAACCGCTCCAGTTGCTTGATGTCCAGCCGAAGCCGGAACTGGCGGCTCTGCCCGTATTGAGTTTATCCTTCAGACAGGGTTTGCTCCGTGTTAATCTATTGACTTGGCCCACTTGTCCACCGCCTCATAATAGGTTGTGCTCTATTTAATGCAGCAGGCGGCTATGAAGGTTGGGTATTCTGTTAAAAAGAATGAGAGAGGACTTGTAATCCCCATGGAAAAAATAACAAAGCTGCGCGGGTTCTATCTGTTTCTGGGACTGGCCGGGGGTTCCTTCGGCTCCTACCTCTCGCTGCTGCTGAAATCAAACGGACTTGAAGTCAGCCAGATCGGCTTGCTGATGGCTATAGGTACGCTGATCGCCATCTGTGTCCAGCCCTTATGGGGAATGGTCTCCGACCGGTATAACCAGGCGCGGCTGGTGCTGATTCTGAGTGTGGCGGTTCCGGCGGTGCTTGCGGTCCTGTACCGTTCGGAATATTTTATCGTGCTGATGCTGGTGTATACCGTGTCCACGATCTTCTCCTCTACACAGGCGCCTATAGCCGACTCGTACGCCATAGCGGCTGCGAACAGGGCCGGAGCCACTTACGGCAGCATCCGCATGATGATGAGCATAGGCGCCGCCGTAGGGGCCATTGCGGGGGGGCAGTATGTATCCAAGTTCTCTGTATCGACCATCTGGCTGCCGTTTCTGCTGCTGAATAGCGTCGCTGTAGTGATTGCCTTCACTCTTCCCAAGCAGGCGGAGGAGAATCATATGATGAGCCAGTCTTTCTCCCAGGGGATCAAAAAACTGCTCGGCAACCGCATCTTCCTGGCCTTCTTAGGCGGAAGCTTTCTGGTCAACCAGACCATGACGGCCTTCGGGACCTTTTTTGTCATTGCCTTCCAGTCGGTGGGCGGATCGACCGGCACTGCCGGAATCGCCTTGTTCCTGGCGTCGATTACCAATGTGCCTTCTATGTTCTTCGCCTCCAAGGTCATCCGCAGGCTCGGCATGGAGCGGACGCTGCTGCTTGGTGCGCTAATCTATGTGCTGCGCTGGGGCATCCAGGTCGCCTTCCCGTACCCTTCTGTCATGATCGGCGTACAGGTGCTTCACGGCCTCTCGTTCGGGTTCTTTTATATCGCGGCGGTTGAATATGTATCGAAGATTACCTCAGCGGAGATGCAGGCGACCGGGCAAAGTGTGTTTAACATCGTATTCTCCGGGTTAGCCGGGATTCTGGGCAATCTGCTGAACGGGATGCTGCTGAACCAGGGCGGGGTCGGGCTAATGAACCTCTCCTGCATGATTAGTGCGGCTGCGGGCGCGGCCCTGCTGGTCTATGTCGCCCGAAGCTCACGCCGCAAGCTGCCGCTGAAGTCTGCATCCGGCGGGGTCGGTGCTTAGCGGGCTGCCGGCTGCCGGATAGGCTGTATTATAGAAAGGAGCATGAATATGAATCCGCATCAACCGGGATGGGCCAGCCGCTGGCACAGTACCTCCATCCGTGTACGTTATCAGGAGACCGACCAGATGGGCGTGGTCTATCATGCCAACTATTTAATCTGGTTTGAGTGCGGCCGTACGGAGATGTTCCGTGAGCTGGGCTTTGACTACCGGATGCTGGAGGGGCTCGGTCTGCTGTTGCCGGTAACCTCTGCAGATTTGCAATTTAAAAGCCCCGCGCGATATGATAATCTTATTACCGTGTATGCGCGGTTAACCACCTTCTCGGCTCTGAGGGTTGTGTATGAATATGAAATCCGCCGGATGGCGGCGGGTCAGGAAGGGCAGGAGCGGACCGCAGGCGAGCTTCTGGTCAGCGGCTCGACGAGCCACGTATGGCTGAACGGGGAGTGGAGGCCGGTGCGGATCGACAGGGCACAGCCTGAGCTGTTCCAGGCCATCCTGGCTGCGCTGAAGGAAGAAGAATAGCGTTAATGTAAGGAAGAAGGAGGAGCAGTATGATCAGGAACAAATGGCTGTGGGCCGCCCTATTTGCAGTCCCGGCCGTGGAATTATTCGGTTTCATCTATGTCTCAAGTTTTCTTGGAGCGCCCAAGACGCTGCTGATCATGCTGGCTACTTCAGTCATCGGCTTGCTAATGATGCGGTTCGAAGGTAAGAAGGTGCTGCAGGACAGCAGAACACATATGCAGGAGGGACGGGTGCCCGGACGGACGATGCTGGACGGCTTATGTATTTTCTTCGGCGGTCTGCTGCTGATTCTGCCGGGATTTGTCACGGATCTGATCGGCTTTACTCTGGTATTTCCGCTGACCCGGCCGCTCTACCGGGTTTTTCTGCTGAAATGGATCGAGAAGAAGATGAAAAACGGCACGTTCACCTTCTACCGCAGGTAGGCGGGGAGAGAGATAGAGCAGGCCGGCGGTTGCTGGCGGGTAATAAGGAGTTGCAAGGATCGCTTAGGAGTACAATGGAGTAATCAGGCTTGCCAAAAGGTGTTCAGTTGCAGGTGCTGCGGCTGGATGCCTTTTTGGGTAGATCAGAATTTGTATGTTCCGGGGTTCCCGCAAAATACCTGAGTGTACATCGAAACTGACTCCCCATCTTGTGGGGTTATTTGGCGTCAGTGGGAGGGAGGGCGGAGGGGGCAGCTCAGCCAGAGATAGTTGGAAATTATACACTTGCTGATGTGCGAATGAGGTATCCTCAGGTATTAGTTGGAAAAACAGCACTTGTTAGGCTGAGATTCTCTTCAATAGGCGGAATTCGTAGAATTAAGTGACGTTTTTCCAATTGTTACTCCAAAAAGCTCTGAAAGCTTCAACGTAAGATACGTTTATCCAACTAGTTTCGGGGAAGGCACTGGGGATTAGCCACTTGGAGAGGGAAGGCACTGGCAATTAGTAACGGAGGGGGAGTGGGCAAAGTTTGTTTGGAGCGGCCCCCCCTAATGCAGCCTGCCGCTGAGGATATAGGTGCGCAGGGCGCGGAATACGCCGGCGCGGGCGAACGCGTCGAGAATAACGAGCAGCACCGGGCCGAGGATCAGGCCGAGCATGCCCATTAGCTGAAGGCCGGCGAACATGCCTATCAGCATAGCGAGCGGATCGACGCCGATGCTGCTGGCGAGCACCTTGGGCTCCAGCACCTGGCGGGTGATCAGGATGACGCCGTAGA
Source organism: Paenibacillus sp. FSL R7-0204 (assembly GCF_038002225.1). Classification (NCBI taxonomy): domain Bacteria; kingdom Bacillati; phylum Bacillota; class Bacilli; order Caryophanales; family Paenibacillaceae; genus Paenibacillus; species Paenibacillus sp. FSL R7-0204. Next base: position 5,435,225 of record NZ_JBBOCA010000001.1, on the reverse strand, counting down.
GCACCAGCAGCCCGATGGCCAGCGCCATGTTCCCGGTCATATACGAATACAAGGCCCAGGGCAGAATGACGATACCGACGCCCAGGTAAGGAATCAGATCGACGATGCCGATGGTCAGGCCGATGGCGAAGGCTGATTTGACCCCCAGCAGCAGCAGGCCAATGATCACAATTACCGCCGTTACAGAGATCAGCACCAGCTGGGCGCGGATGTAGCCGAACAGTGCCTTGCGCAAGTCCTTCCAGATCTCCGACACCGGTCTTAGCAGCTGGGCTGGGAGCAAGGCAGTCAGCTTGGCATTATGCCGTTCCCAGCCGGTGCTGAGGAAGAAGGCGGCCAATACGATAACAATCAGGATGGTGCCGAGGCTAGGCAGCGAGGAGATCAGCTTCAGGATGATATTGAAGAATCCGGTAATCATCTGCGTCACGGCTTGGCCGACAGTTTCAGTGGTCCGGTTGATATTGCTGTCAATGGTGGCATGATAACCCGGGTTGTCGTGGTAAAACTGGTTGATTTGGTTAATAATATTCTGAATGCTGGCATTACGGCTCAGGGACAGCAGCAGCTCCCGCCACTGATCAGTATGAAGATCGAAGGTCTGGAGCAGCCCGATCAGCTCTTTGACCAGCCGCGTGATGAGAGCGGTCAAGACAAGTGCGATGCCTCCGATGTAGAACAGCAGCGAGAGGGATACGGCGAGCCAGCCGGGGAGCTTCATCCCCTTCAGGATCAGGACGAGCGGATGCATAAGATAAGCCAGCAGCCAGGCGATCAGCAGGGGGTAGAGGAGCGGCAGCAGTACATATACAGCCAGCAGAATCAGGGCGGCAGCAAGCACGACCCAGAGGCCGCGCAGCATTCTTTTAAGCACAAGTGTATCGATCTTCGGTCCCTCCTACTCTGGCGGATTCCAGAAATAACGGCTCGTCTTATATATATTCATAGGGGGTGTGAAAAGACTAACAGCGCCAGAAAAGCGCAGACGGCGGGTATATCCATAACCTGGAAGTGTGTTCATGAAACAGATTTTGCGTTCGTTTTTTTCTATCCCTCCGATAAAATCATTTGATGTCCTGTAAAGCTTCCACGTTGTTCACATAACCGTCAAAATCCGGTATGATAATTAAAGGTTAAAGAGCAGAAATTTAGTTGCAATCTTCTGAGCCGGTTCTGAATTTTTTTCAGAGAGAGTTGTAATACTTGGAAATGTAAATGTTTACATGAGGTTTGAAGCGGCACTATATACTCTTGTTGGCAAAGGAGAGAGAGACTATGACAGCTACTAAAGGACTTGAAGGCATTGTTGCAACGACCTCCTCAATCAGCTCTATCGTAGATGGAGTGCTCACTTACCGCGGCTATGATATTGACGATCTTGCGGACCATGCCACATTTGAGGAGACTGCTTATTTGCTGTGGTTCGGCAGCCTGCCAACGGTGCCGGAGCTTGAAGCTCTGCGGCGCGACCTCAGTGCACACGCTGCGATCCCGGAGCAGGTGCTCACTCAAATGAAGCTGTATCCCAAGGAAGCCAACACCATGGCCGCTTTGCGCTCTGCCGTATCGAGTCTGGCGCTGTACGATGAAGCCGCCGATGATATGAGCAAGGAAGCGAACCAGACCAAGGCGCTGAAGCTGCAGGCGCAGATTCCGACTGTAGTTGCCGCACTGGCGCGCATCCGCAAAGGCCTGGAGCCGGTAGCCCCTAAGGCCGGCCTGACCATCGCCGAGAACTTCCTCTACATGCTGTGGGGAAAAGAGCCGGATGCGGTATCCGTCAAGGCGCTGGATACGGCGCTTGTGCTGCATGCCGACCATGAGCTGAATGCTTCGACTTTTGCAGGGCGGGTAACGGTTGCGACCTTGTCCGACATTTACTCCGGTGTGACCTCGGCGATCGGGGCGCTTAAGGGGCCGTTGCATGGCGGCGCGAATGAAGCCGTAATGAAGATGCTCGAGGAGATCGGCAGTCTGGATGCGGTGGAGCCGTATATCCAGGGCAAGCTGGAGCGCCGCGAGAAGATTATGGGCTTCGGACACCGTGTCTACAAGAACGGCGACCCGCGCGCTAAGCACCTGATGAAGATGTCCAGCGAGCTGGGCACGATGAAGAATGACACCAGTCTCTATGACATGTCCGTCAAGGTGGAAGAGCTGATTACCAGCCAAAAGGGATTGAAACCGAACGTCGACTTCTATTCGGCATCGGTCTACACACAGCTGGGGATTGAACGGGAGCTGTTCACCCCTATTTTCGCGATCAGCCGCACCTCGGGCTGGACGGCGCACATTCTGGAGCAGTACGAAGACAACCGTATCATCCGTCCGCGTGCGGAATATACAGGCATGTCCGACATGAAGTACGTCCCTGTAGACGAGCGATAACAGGGCGGCAGGGAGGGCGGCCCTTGCAGGCTGCTCTACCCCTTTAGTACAATGAATGATATGAATGCTTATACATCATACTTTTAGGAGGAATATCTACAAATGTTGAAACTGGAACAATACGATCTGCCCACAGAAGGCGAACAAATTACAATCGAAGACGGCAAGCTGCTGGTTCCGGATCAGCCGATCATTCCATTCATCGAGGGTGACGGGACAGGCCGTGACATTTGGAAAGCCTCCAAGCGGGTGCTGGATGCAGCTGTAGAGAAAGCCTACGGCGGTAAGAAGAAAATTGCGTGGTACGAAGTGTTTGCCGGCGAGAAGGCCTTCAATACATATGGTGAATGGCTGCCGAACGACACGCTGGAAGCGATCCGCGAGTACATTGTGGCAATCAAAGGCCCGCTGACTACTCCAATCGGAGGAGGGATCCGCTCCCTGAACGTGGCGCTGCGCCAGGAGCTTGACCTGTACGTATGTCTGCGCCCGGTGCGCTACTTCGACGGCGTTCCTTCTCCGGTGAAGCATCCTGAGCTGGTGGATATGGTTATTTTCCGTGAGAATACAGAGGATATTTATGCGGGTATTGAATATCAGGAAGGCTCTGCCGAAGTGAAGAAGGTTATCGAGTTCCTCCAGAAGGAAATGGGCGTGAACAAAATCCGCTTTCCGGAAACATCGGGTATCGGTATCAAGCCTGTATCCGAGGAAGGCTCGAAGCGCCTGGTTCGTTCAGCAGTAGAGTATGCGATCAAGCACGGACGCAAGAGCGTGACCCTGGTACACAAAGGCAACATCATGAAGTTCACTGAAGGCGCCTTTAAGAATTGGGGCTATGAAGTGGCTGAACAGGAGTTCGGCGATAAGGTCTTCACCTGGAACCAGTACGATGTCATCAAGGAGCGCGACGGTGAAGCTGCTGCGAATGCTGCCCAGAAGGAAGCCGAAGCAGCAGGCAAGATCATCGTGAAGGATGCTATTGCGGACATTGCACTGCAGCAGGTATTGACACGCCCGACAGACTTCGATGTCATTGCGACGCTGAACCTGAACGGTGACTATCTCTCCGACGCACTGGCTGCCCAGATCGGCGGCATCGGTATTGCTCCTGGAGCGAATATTAACTATATTACGGGACATGCTATTTTTGAAGCTACACACGGTACGGCACCTAAGTATGCTGATAAGGACGTAGTGAATCCGGGCTCTGTTATTCTCTCCGGCGTAATGCTGCTTGAGCATTTGGGCTGGCAGGAAGCAGCTGACCTGATCTACCAGGGAATGAGTACAGCAATTAACAACAAGACGGTTACTTACGACTTTGCCCGCCAGATGGAAGGCGCGACTGAGCTGAAATGCTCTGCTTTTGCTGACGAGATCATCAACCATCTGTAAGCAGGCCGGGCCGGTAAATATTACAGATATAAGCTGCACATCCGTGTAGCTTATATCTATGTAGCCGCCTGCAGACTATCATCAGGTTAGGAGGGCTACCGTGGCGATCAAACGTTCAAAAATCACTGTCGTAGGTGCCGGATTCACCGGCGCGACCACGGCGCTTATGCTTGCCCAGAAGGAACTTGGCAATGTGGTACTGCTGGACATTCCCCAGCTTGAGAAGCAGGCCAAGGGCAAGGTGCTGGATATGCTCGAAGCGGGACCCGTGCAGAAATTCGATGCTCAGATTACCGGAACTTCAAGCTATGAGGATGCAGCGGATTCTGACATCGTTATTATTACCGCAGGGGTTGCCCGGGGGCCCGGCATGAGCCGTGAGGATCTGGTCAACACCAATGCGAACATTGTCAGATCGGTCTGCGGGAATGTGAAGCGCGTGGCTCCAGAGTCCATTGTGATTATTCTGAGCAATCCGGTGGATGCCATGACATACGTGGCCTATCATGCGCTCGGCTTCCCCAAGAACCGCGTAATCGGACAATCCGGGGTACTGGATACGGCCCGCTACTGCACCTTCATCGCTCAGGAGCTTAATGTATCGGTAGAGGATGTACGCGGCTTCGTGCTGGGCGGCCATGGCGACGATATGGTGCCGTTAGTACGTTATTCCAGCGTAGGCGGTATTCCGATCGAGACGCTTATCCCGGCAGCCCGCATCGCAGAGATTGTGCAGCGTACCCGCGTCGGCGGCGGTGAGATTGTCAGTCTGCTGGGCAACGGCAGTGCATATTATGCTCCGGCAGCATCCCTGGTTCAGATGGCGGAGGCCATTCTCAAGGACAAGAAACGGATCATACCCGTAATCGCTCTGCTTGAGGGTGAATACGGCTATGAGAACCTGTTCATGGGAGTTCCTGTGCTTTTGGGAGCGGAGGGGATTGAGCGGATTTTTGAACTGGAGCTTACGGCGGAGGAACAGGCGGCGCTCGACCAGTCCGCTGATTCGGTCCGCGCGGTGACTTCCTCTGTAACCATGTAACCCCGGCATCTGCCGGAGCCCCTCAAATTGAAATAGGAGGAGATTACGATGGGTCATGTTTTCTTTTTTCTGCATATGATCGGGACGCTGGCACTTGGCTTCTATCTGGTGCTGCCGTTTATCTTAAGCGGGACGGCTAAGCTGTCCTCCCCGGCGAAGGAAGGCACGCTCAGTGCAATCGGCGGATTCAACCGTTTTGCCCAATACGGGCTTGTGATTCAGCTGCTGACCGGCGGCTACATGATGACTAAGGGCGAGTATTCTGTACCTTGGATGATCATTGTTACGGTGCTTCTGCTGGCTATGTTCGCGTTCGGCGGGATTATGACCAAGCCTCTGCGCCTCGCTGCGGCAGGCATGAGAGAGAACCGTGATGTCTCTGCGGAGACTGCCAAGATCCGTACCATGAGTCTGCTGCTGATGGTCTCGCTGGTCGTCATGATCTTTTTCATGGTGTACAACACAATTATCTAATTAACCTGCTGCCGGATGGGCAGTGTGGTGCTAACAGCTCTGGAAGCCTCGGCCTCCAGGGCTGTTTCGTATGTCTGGAAGCACATTGTTGGAGATTGTTCCCAACGGCTGGTAGCATTAGGTCTCAGCCTCGTTCCCCGATCTGGTTCTATATCCCTTTACGCCCCAGGTACTCCCGGTCCAGTATTGCATAAAAGTATTGGTTGACCCACTGGTTGTTCCAGTGTATTTCTTCCCGGAATACCCCCTCGCGGACCATCCCTAACCTGTCCAGCACCTGGATGGATGAGGTATTGTATTCATTGCACATAGCCACGACTCTGTGGGCCTTCCATTCTTGAAAAGCAAGCTTCAAGGCCAACTGCGCCGCTTCGGTGCAGTAGCCTTGCCCCCGGTATTCAGGGAAAAGGCTGTAGCCCAGCTCCCAGCTCTCGCGCTCTTTTACGTACCAGTGTATATGCACTTCCCCGACAGGGGTTGCCTCCGGGGAGGCGAGCCGGATCACGAATTGTTTGTGCCAGTCGCTATAGATTCGTTCCGCCACAGTCTTTCGCACTGCATCCTTGTCGGTTGGAATCATATCCTCGAAGGGCCAGAGTGAGGCGCGGGTTTCAAGCGTTGTGATGAAATCGATATCGTCCGGGGTGACCGGAGATAATGTGATTCTTGCGTTCATTTTGCAAAACCTCCTGCTAGTATGATTTCGATACGATCTTGCCGTCTTTCATTACCCAGCTGACCTGACGCAGGTTGTTAATATCCGCTAGCGGATCGCCCCCGACGACCAATAGATCGGCCCTCTTGCCTGTCTCAATGGTACCGAGCTCATGATCCAGCCTGCAGATCTTGGCACCGGATGAAGTGGCAGCCACAATAATCTGCATCGGGGAGAGGCCGGCTTGTCCTAACAGCTGGATCTCTTTCCACGGCATACCGGCTCTGTACCACGGAGGAGCTTCTTCGATAAAATCATCCCCCAGGCCAATCTCCCCGCCCGCCTGAATAAATCTCCAGAGATTATCCAGGCCTTGCTCCAGCAGCGGCGCTCCGAATTTGTCCTGGAACATCTGGAGTACGGTGAGTGTGGGAACGATTCGGATGCTCCTGCTCACCATTTGCCTTATCAGTTGATCGTCCAGCCGGTCGTAAATCATATGCGCAGCATCGCTGATCCCTGCATCCACCAGAACTTGAAGATTACGTGCACTTGTAACATGAGCAGATACGTAAGTGCCCATGCTCCGGGCCTCCTGGCAGATCGCTTCAAGAATCTCCTGATTCAGCTGGGGCAGTCCGGCGGTAGCAGGATCGTAGCCGTCTTCCAGCGCTGTTTTGATGAAATGTATTCCTTGTCCCAAAACCTGACGAACCTTAAGCCGCGCCTCCTCTGCACTCCCTACTCCGATAGGCTCCTGACCACCGTAACCGCCTGGAGCCGTGAAGACCTTGCCAGACGTAAGAATTCTGGGAAAAGCACCGCTCTCCAGCTGCCGCGTATGTGTGACTACATCGTCAATCGATGCTGCCGTAGTCATTCCCTCATCGCGGATCGTAGTAATTCCTTCTGCTAGGCACGCGGCCAAATATTCCGTATGATATCCGTGCAGCGGCTCATTCTGTATGTACTTGAAGCTGGTATGGGCATGGGTGTGAATAAACCCCGGCAAAATGAACAGACCCTCAAGGTCGATCACTGTTGTTGCGGAGTCATGCCCGATTCTCCCGTTAATGTCACTTTGCTGTGTTATGGTGCCGAAGCGGCCATTAACAATCTCAATGTTTGTATGATGCAGCGGCGGCCGTCCGGTTCCATCGATTACCGTTCCGTTCACCAGCAAGATGCGCTCATTTCCCATGGTGGAAGCGTCCTCTCCGTTAAGGTAGTTGTCTTTCCTCACAAAGTATAGGGCTTTCCCCCTAGCGGATATAGATAATATTCGATTAGGAAAAGTTCCTTACATACCGTAAGATCATTTCACTATCCGGCTCTCCCCAGAGAAATCCGTGACAGCCGGGAATGAACATTGGTTGTTTGGGCGGCTGCCAAGTGTGGTAAGTAACATAACGTACAGCCAAGCAGGCACACTGCCTGATGCATAAACACCAGACCTTAAGCCATGCTAACATGATTAATCAACATTACTGTGGACAGCGAAAGGAGAATGGATTATGCCAGACACTAACAAACAACCTGTCAAAACCCTGCCCCCGCAGGTACAGGATCAACGCCCGGGAATTGAGAGTGAGATGAACCCGCTCCCGGAGTTTGAGACACCGGCGTACAAGGCAGCAGGCAAGCTGCTGGGCAAGGCTGCGCTCATTACCGGAGGCGACAGCGGGATCGGGCGTGCGGTTGCCGTTCATTTTGCCAAGGAGGGCGCGGATGTGGTGATCTCCTACTTGAACGAGCATGAGGATGCGGAGGAGACCAAGCGCCAGGTGGAGCAGGAGGGCAGAACCTGTATTCTGATCGCCGGCGACATCGGGGACGAATGCTTCTGTCAGAGCCTGATTCGTCAAACCGTTGAAGGACTCGGCAAGCTCGACATCCTGATCAACAACGCAGCGGAGCAGCATCCGCAGGACCATATTGAGGACATCACAGCGGAGCAGCTGGAGCGTACGTTCCGGACGAATATTTTCTCCATGTTCTATCTGACTAAGGCAGCGATGCCTCATCTTAAAAAAGGCGCTACGATCATTAACACCACCTCCATCACGGCGTATCGCGGCAGCCCGCAGCTGCTGGACTATTCGTCCACCAAGGGAGCGATTCTCAGCTTCACCCGTTCGCTGTCGATGAATCTGGCCGATAAGGGCATCCGCGTGAATGCGGTAGCGCCCGGACCCATCTGGACCCCGCTGATTCCTTCAACCTTTGACGCGAAGAAGGTCAGTGAGTTCGGCGGCACCCAGCCGATGAAGCGCCCGGGACAGCCTGAAGAGCTGGCACCGGCTTATGTATACCTGGCCTCGGACGATTCCTCCTATGTGAGCGGACAGGTGATGCATGTGAACGGCGGCGAGGTTGTGAACGGCTGATGGGTGCTGGATGCAGATTCGTGTGCAACATATAAATTCTATTTTAAAAAAGCCTAACCGCTTGCCGGCAGGCTTTTTTTCAGCGCTTGTAACTATTACAATATAATTCCGTCTATTTAGATAATTGGATATGAAAGGGGATTGGGATGCTTAGAAAAAAAGGAATCATTCTATCTGCAGCGGGGATTTTAGTTTTTCTGGTAGTGTTCATTTACTTGACTCCTTTTGCAGGGAGACTTGTGGCAAATACAAGATTGGAAGGAAAGGCAAAAAGCATTGGGGTTAGAATTAAGCAGGAATCACCGCCGCTACCCCTTGTTACTTCCGGGAAAACCCAAATTCCGGTTACCCAAGGCAGCTATTGCTGGGGGAAATTAGGATGTGCGGATTATATAGGAGGACAATCCATGGTACAGGGGGTTACTCCCACTGTTATAGCCCCTGAGGGGGGGATCCATGTTGCTTTTGCTTATAAACCGGCACCCGGCGGGTTAACCGTTCAGCAATTTGTCGATGATAAAGAAGTGCAAATTCCATTGCAGAACGGCTCTTTTAATGCTCCAAAAGAACAAGGCGTTTATTACTATGGCATATCAGCATTCTGGACAACCGAGGATGGTAAATTTTCAGAAGGGAGTTCATCTGTGGTTTTTGTAATTGAAGTAAAATCTACGAAAGAATAGCCCTGACAGGAATAATATGCTAATATACAACAAGCAAGACAAAACAACCGCATAGAACGATCACTAGGGGTGCCGCAAGGCTGAGACGGACGTAGTGTCCGGACCCTTTGAACCTGATCTGGTTTATACCAGCGTAGGGAAGTGGAGAACGAATATTGCAGCGGGGGTATACGGCAAGTGCCGGTATTCCTGTTTCTATTCCAGACTGCTTCCTTTACGGGGGGCGGTCTTTTTTGTGTTGTGGAGTGGTGCAGAGTGAGCTGGAACAGACGGGAGGGGAAGGGCGTTGTACGAAATTCATGCGGTCTCGGATGGGCGGCTGCCGCCTGAAGCGCTGGCTGAATGGGCCGCGGCGGTGCATTCTATGGTGGATTATATCCAGCTCCGCGAAAAATCCATGCCTGCCCGCGAACTTCTGGCGGCGGCGCAGCAGATGCTTCAGGCCGGAGTACCGCCATCGAAGCTGGTCATTAATGATAGGATCGATGTTGCCCTGGCCGCCGGGGCAGGCGGTGTACAGTTAGCCTGGCATAGCCTCCCGCCAGCCGCAGTGCGCGGCCTTGCACCGGGTCTGCGGATCGGCAGATCGGTCCACTCGCAGGAAGAGGCGGCTCAGGCTGGAAGGCAGGGAACAGACTACTGCCTCTACGGGCATGTATTCCCGACGGCTTGCAAGCCCGGACAGCAGGCACGGGGACTTGCGCAGCTGGCAGAGGCCGTCCGCTGGAGCTGCATCCCGCTGATTGCGCTTGGAGGGATTACCCCGGGGAATGCCGAGGCGGTGTTAGCCCAAGGGGCAGCAGGCATTGCCGTCATGTCGGGGATCTGCGGAGCCCCGGACCCGGTGGCAGCGGCCCGGGCGTACAGGGCAGCGGTTCACAGGGCAGCAGAGCTGGCTGAAGCGCTGGATATGGCTCAAGCACAGGGCACAGCAGGAGGTGAACAGGCATGAATGTGACCGTTAACGGTACCCGCCAGAGGGTGGAAGAGAGCTGCCGGACGCTGGCGGATCTGCTGGCCCGGCCCGAGTGGGCCGGGAAGCTGGTGATTGTCGAGCTGAACGGCGAGCTTGCCGGAAGAGAGGTTTATGGCGATGCGTTACTAAATGAAGGGGACCGGATTGAGCTGGTTCATTTTGTAGGCGGAGGCTGAACACGAAAACTTATCCCAGGAGGCGTTAACATGCAAGACCCATTGATGATTGGCGGAGTGACTCTAACCAGCAGACTGTTCATTGGCACCGGAAAATACAGCCGCAACACCCTCATACCCGAGGTGATTACGCGATCAGGCTCACAGGTCATTACCGTTGCCCTGCGCCGGGTGGACCCGGAGAGCAGTGACAATATTGTCAGCCACATTCCTTCCCACATGACTTTACTGCCCAATACCTCCGGTGCGCGCACCGCAGAAGAGGCGGTACGGATTGCCCGGCTGGCGAGATCGGCGGGGCTGGGGAATTGGGTGAAGATTGAGGTCATCAACGACCAGAAATATCTGCTGCCGGATAATACCGAGACCATCCGGGCGACCGAGATTCTGGCAGCAGAGGGCTTCGTGGTGCTTCCTTACATGAGTCCTGACCTGTCCGCAGCCCTGCGGCTGAAGGCAGCGGGGGCCGCAGCCGTAATGCCGCTTGGAGCGCCGATTGGCTCCAACCGCGGGCTGCAGACCAAGGAGCTGATCCGGATTCTGATCTCTGAGACGGATCTGCCGGTGATCGTGGATGCCGGAATCGGCAGACCGTCCGAGGCGGCCGAGGCGATGGAGATGGGAGCCGCAGCGGTCCTGCTTAATACAGCGATTGCTACCGCCTCAGATCCGCTGCTGATGGCAGAAGCCTTCCGTGAAGCGGTATCCGCCGGGCGCAAAGCTTATCTCGCCGGACTGGGCCCTGTGGAGGAGACGGCGGCAGCCTCTTCACCGTTGACCGGATTCTTGGCCTGACAGATGGAATAGGGAGGAGAGGAACGGTTATGAGCTATTATGAGACGATGGCCCGGCTGGAGCAGCTTCCTTACGGGACGCTATGGAGCCGTTATACGGCAGAGGATGTGAAGCGCGCGCTTCGTGCAGAGCAGGTGGATGAAGAAGGGCTGATGGCCCTGCTGTCACCGGCAGCGGAGCCTTATCTGGAGGAGATGGCACAGAAGGCGCACCGGTTGACGCGTACGCATTTCGGCCATGTGATGCAGCTGTTTACCCCGATGTATCTTGCAGATTTCTGCGTGAATCACTGCACGTATTGCAGCTTCAGTTCTATCTATGATTTTCCACGCAAAAAACTGACGCTGGAGGAGGTCGCCCGGGAAGCAGAGACCATCGCAGCCACGGGCCTGCGCCATATTCTGATCCTGACCGGGGAATCCCGGAGAGACAGCCCGGCCGGTTATGTGAGGGATTGCGTGAATGTGCTGCGCCGCTATTTTTCCTCTGTCAGCATTGAAGTGAATCCGCTCTCGACAGCCGAATATGCTGAACTCCGGGAAGCCGGCGTGGACGGTCTGACGCTCTACCAGGAGGTCTACCACCAGGAGACTTATCGAGCGCTGCATGTAAAAGGACCCAAACGCGTCTACCGCAACCGGCTGGACGCTCCCGAGCGGGGCTGCCAAGCGGGCTTTCGTTCAGTGAATATCGGGGCCCTGCTCGGCATGTACGAATGGCGGCAGGAGGCGCTGGCGACTGCGCTGCATGCGAGGTATCTGCAGGACAAGTACCCGGAATGCGAAATCGGGCTGTCGATTCCCAGATTCCGGCCTTACTTAGGCGAATTCAATCCGGCAAGCAACGTAACCGACCGGGCGCTGGTGCAGATCATCCTGGCCTACCGCCTGTTCCTGCCGCGCTCCGGCATCTCACTGTCCACACGCGAGCCTGCCGCTCTGCGCGATCATCTGGTCCAGCTCGGCATCACGAAGATGTCCGCAGGGGTATCCACCGAAGTGGGCGGACATTCCCTCGAAGGGGGCACCCCGCAGTTTGAAATCTCGGACAACCGCAGCGTGGCCGAGATGGCCGAGATGCTGCGGTCGCAAGGACTCCAGCCGGTATTCAAGGACTGGGATATCCTGTCCGAGCCGCTTGGGATGAGGTAGGCAAGCTGATGTGACTTAGTTTGATTTGACTAAACTGGATGTAAGTTAAACGGAACAGGCTATATAAATTGAACTAATGTTTTTATGTTTCGGAATTAGCCGTGACTCCAGAGAAGTTTTGGACTTCCGGCCGCTGTTGTCTACAGATTTCTTGATTTTATGCCGTTTTTAACGGTTGAAATCCGTAGACAAAGGCGGTCGCTACCGCTCCTCCAGTTCCAAAATTCCCCTCCGCCCTTTTTCCTTTAACTTAAATTAAATAGACCGGAGCTAACCTGGCCAAACGTAAGCCGACATATGCAAATAACCCGCCATGAGGCGGGTTATTTGCATTGTATAAGCGTTCTAGGCTGCAACGTGCTGACTTCTCTTGTATCACAAGGGCGCGTGGGCCGGATGTATGCGGAAAACGGAATACAATGTGCCAGCGCGAGGTACGCGGGTCAAACCGTTAGTGTCCCAGCCAAAGCTGGGGACCTACGTTATGCGAATGCCATACTCTACTTACTCTATAGATTCAGGCTCTCTTGCGGATTGTCCCTGGCTCGCGCTTGAAGACAGCTCGTCCAGTGACATCTCAAAGCCCGGAGCCATGTGTTCAAGGAAATACTCCATCTCCGGCATCTCCAGCACATGCAGCTTCGCGGCGGTCTGCTCCCGGGCGGCGGCGAATTCGCGGTTGCCTGCGGCGACCTCCCAGACGCATTTCAGGTAAGCGTCCAGCACATCCGCTGCCTTGACGTAGCGGAGCAGTCCGGCATCCTCGGAGCCGGGCGGGCTGGTGTGCGGCTGCAGGAGCGGCGCGTAGACTGCGCTCAGCTCCGGCGGGATCATGGCCGCCAGCCGGTCGGCGGCCACCTGCTCCATCTCGCGGAAGCTGGACAGCAGACGCGAGTTGTTATGCTTCACCGGCGTGGCGATGTCGCCGGTGAAGACCTCGCAGGCTTATCTGGATAAAAATGATTGCACATAAATACGAAAAGTCGGGGTTTTGTTGATTTCAAGCGGAGAAACAGACTAAATAATGTTGCACCTAAATAAATTAATGTACATACAATGCAGTCAATTTCATTAATCTGAATTTTTCATATACATCAAGTGCCTCATATACAATATATAAACAGCTTACGGAACCCAACTTCTAGCTATTATAAAAACTGATTTCTTATCCGCTTTTTTTTATCGACTAATTAATTCTAACATAACCGTCTATAAATTCATCGATTCTGTGTTTCGATTTAGGAGGCAGTTTACATAGCTCATTAAATAAATATATAGGTAAGCTATACAACCTGACATTACCTGGGCCTGTACGTTCTTCTTCTAAAATGTTTCGAGCAGCGAGATTTTTGATAACGGTTTCATACTCCGTTGATAAAGACCTTATTAAATTTAGATCGATTTCCCATTTCTGAATTTTCTCAATGGTATTTTTAGCCATCCCGCGATATCCGAAATTTCTATCACCAGTATCAAGTATATACCCAAGTAAAAGGATTTCGGCAGGCTTTAATCCGCCGTCCTTGAGTAAACTAGAAAAATTAATGGAAGATTCTTTTGGGGCAGTTCCTCTGATAATTGGTACTTTTACGAGTTCTTCTGGTTTTTCGTCAATGACTACCGATTGTTGTGGTCCGTATCCACTGTTACTTGCTCCGCTTTTCTTTTTAAAATCGTTAACCTTTTCATACAAGTGTTCTTTAATCCTTGCAGTTTCGTATGAATAAAGGCCTTTATGTCCATATTCTCTTTTATAAGCCTGAACTTTATTGAATTCCTTTTGTTTCTCTTCAGAAGCAATAACATCCATTGGTATATCGTCAATCAAAAAATAAAGCATGATTTCTTTCCCTTTTTCAATGCAAACACTGATTTCCTCAAGTGTGCCAGATCCATATCTTGCAGTTGGTGTACCTAACTTTGTCCAAAAAACTCCAATAAGAATATCACATTTTCCAACTAGCTTTTCATTTAAGAGTTGTTGTGGGTCATCAGTGGAATACGCTGGGGCTACATCTTCCCAACGTTTTGGAAGTAAAACAATATTCAATTCCTCAGCATACTGTTTATTCCACTCAAAAATTTGTTTTTCAATTTCATCTCGCTGATCCCTTACATCTGATGGAGAAGCAATCAAAACTTGTAGCACAGTCGCTTCAAAACTCATAAAATATACCCTCTTTAGTAGTGATTTATACTACGACTTTATGTTATTGATATACAATTGTCAAAATAAAACAATTGATTACACTAAGAGTATTTGGCGCTTAGCTAGACTGTGTGGTTAAAGGTAAAATCCGAGGTGTAATTCCTCCTATTTTACACTTTTAAACTATAGGAAATTATTTCTATATTGCAGGGGGTGTTTTTGCTATTATGGAATTGTACGAAAATGATTTATAGGGAGGGGCTTTGTTGTACATCGGACATAAATTCGAATCTTTGGTAGGCAATTTACGTACCACCAACCACCTTACTGTGTCAGATCGTTATCACAAAATTACACGCCGCTTAAACTTAGCTTTCTGGGGTTTGGATTCCACCACAAGAAATTCACGGTATGTTGGATCGTATGGACGAGGTACGGCTATTAAAGGATTTAGCGATGTAGACATGTTAATGGTACTCCCTTATGATACTTATGCAAAATTTAATGCTTACCGTAGCAATGGACAATCCGCATTACTACAACAAGTAAAATTAGCGGTTAAAAATACGTATCCATTAACAGATGTCGGCGGAGATGGACAAGTTGTTGTCGTTAACTTTAGCGATGGTACTCGATTTGAAATTGTTCCTGCATTTTTAAACAAAAATGAAACCTATACATATCCAGATTCCAATGACGGTGGGCAATGGAGAATATGCAACCCTGTTGCCGAGATATTTGCGATTAATGAATACAACAAGAAATACAATAAGAAGGTTGAGCATTTGGTCCGTATGATGAAGGCGTGGAAAGTCCGTTATGATGTACCTATTACAGGTATGCTTCTCGAAACCCTTGCCATGCAGTTTATGGATAATTGGGAATATAACGATAAATCCTATAACTGGTATGATTGGATGGCGAGGGATTTTTTCAAATATCTGTCGATACAGGACAGGGAACAGGTTTACTGGAAAGCTAAAGGAAGTGGGCAGTATGTTTGGCGGACAGGAGCGTTTGAGTTTAAGGCTCAATCTGCATTCAATTTAGCTGAAAAGGCAGCTCAAGATGAGGACGATAGCCTGTGGAAGCAAATATTTGGAGCTTATTATACGGGGTGATATTGATTGAACAAAAATAACGTACTGCATTATATTGCTCTAACTGCCTATAATGTCGGATTTGGTGGAAAGAAACATTTTGTGACTTATGATGTTCTACGTATTGTTCCAAAAGCAGTGAGTCTGCTTACCATGATCATAGGTGTATTTCAGCTTCTGGAACAGTACAAGACCGTCTCTACAGACAATCAACAGCTCATCTCAGTCGTACTGTTAAGCATAGGTCTAATTGCTTTTGTAGTTGATCTATCAAGTGATCCGAAAGAGGAATATAATATTGTTGGAAAAAAATTATTGGTTTTGTTTAATGAACTACGTCGAATTTATCTGGAAGTAGACTCCCTTAGCGATTCTAGCGATTTTTCCACATACATCGCCCGAATTGATGCAATTACCCAAGAAGTTAGTCATATCTCTATATCCAAACAAGTTGTTATGGGGAATTGGCTGACTCATATTGGATTCTTTTATGTTATGCAATCGAAATGGGTATCCAAAGAACTTGGGCATACGTGGCGTGATAAACTTCCAATTCTTCATTTTGAAACCCTTATTTATGTTAGCGTAGCTTTCGCTATTGTATATTCTATTCTTTATCTATAATTCGCTCAGTCAAAATCGACTTGTTCAGGAACCCACGAAGGCTTGTCTATTTTCGAATTGCCAACAACAAAATTACGAGCATAGGCCCAATTCCGTTGGTTTAATAACTCAACCTTTTTTCTCGTGATTTCGATGTACTGAGGGAGCTCCTTCCAGGTTAACAATAACGTATGCTTAGGGGTGAGTGGTAGGGTGATTTCAACAGTTTCAAACTGTATTCCCCCTTCGTACATCCAATGCCGTTTGTTTGATTCAGGATCAAAGATAACAGCTGGATTGTCAGACGTTAAAAATCTTGCTTTGCTTATCGAGTATAAAATGGATAAGTTCATCCTCGTGAGTATGGACGCCCGCGATGAAACCCTCGGCACCATCATTTCTTGAAGAGGTTTTTCAGCACGGCGCCTAACATCCTCCATCGACAATGTCGGCCCGTGTGATAAACGGCCTAGACTGGTCATTTTTGCTCTACGCTTTGGGGAAGCTTCCTCAATCTCCTTTTTCATTCTGTTCATGTTTGAGTACATACCACTCCATTGTTTTTTCCAGTGATCTCTTTGGAATGGCGTTCGTTCGTGCATCGCTGATAAAAACAGACAGAGATCGGCTTGTTCATCAGGAGTAATGGATTGATTTTTTACGATTTTTGAAACGACCTGTCCGTATGTGGTTTCGAGTTTGGAAAGTTTGTGTTCAATGGATAAATCACGTTCTCCATTCGGCATATCGATGGTATATAATTCACTTTCCGCGAAAATATTCTCGGGTGCTTTGGGTTTTTGTATACTCCAGTCCTTTGAGTACAGCCATACGTATGGTGTGTAATTTTCAGGAATATCCGTATCACACCAGTAGCGAAGGTAGCACTGTGGTACCCAATGCTGAATTTTATTCTGAGATTTATTAGCAGCCATACTAATCCTCCTAGCCACAATGACTGTTTTTATTATCGTATCACTTGCAAGCTACTTCGCCCACCCCGAAAAAGCGGCTGCACAGGCAGTCGCTTTGTTCTTCCGAAATTAATCCGCTGCTCTATTTCATAGGTTATCAAGTCTAGTGCCTGCCTTTTCTTTTTTCATCGACGGACTGTTCCTATTCTATTACGGTGGTGAAATAATTAAGTTTGTGAAAACATGTATCATTTAAATTCTCCTTTTCAACAAAGTAGCATCTGGTTCAACGAACCAAAAAACTGGTAATGATGCTTTGAATTTTAAATTTTGAGTTAGAATCCGCGAGTCAGCAAAGCATGTATATTAATATTACGAGACATCGCCAGTGAAACAGCCAACTGATGATCAAGTGAGTTTCCATTAATGAGAAAAAACTTAATAATGCCTTCTAACTTTTGATCATGCCCTGCAAGATAATATTTACCTTGATTCGTTTTCGCCCCGCATCCACATAAACATTGCTCACTATCATCAGTTAGTGAAAGTGCGTTCCCGAATAAACGATGGCGTTCGGCAAGCTCTGTGTATAAAGATTTCTCGGTAACCTTATCTTTAACAGTATGGCTTGTAGTAACACTAACGACATCTAAACGTCCTTGTTTAATTAAATGATCGATAGATGGTTGTTTAACCCCTAAGCGAGCTCCAGCCTCGGATTTTGATATAGGCACTTTTTTCACCTCGTATTAAAAATATTATATACAGGATTGATTTTAGCATATGTAGTATTTATTGTAAACCTGTATTAAATATATTGCATATGAAATGTGCGGATTCCCACAATATTTAGCAATTCCAAACTGGTGATTACGATTAAATATACAATTATATGTAGCAATGAGAATGAAATAATTCATAGGACTTGTTTCATATCGTTCTGGAGCAATATTTATTTGAAATACATATGGAAGTACTGATTTTCAAATAAGATTTCCGAAAATGCATATTGATTGTATAAAAGAATTTGTATATAATTATAACGAATGATATATTCCATAACTAACAAAATGATAAATAATGTTATATTGGGGGGTGCGATTTTGTTTGATGGAAGTATGTATTTAGAATTGAATCTGAAGCCGTGGAGAGGAAGTAGAGTATGGAAATTAATTAAATATATAAAGAGAAATAAAAAAGAACTTAAACGCGATAAAGACCAAATAATATATTTTTTATCACAAGGAGACGAACAAGCAGCTAATCACGGAAGATATAGTGCACTGCAAAGTATTCAGACTTACATGAATATCCTATTCGAGATAAAAAAAGAAGATAAAATTAACTTCAAGAAGAAATTATTTTCTGCTAATAGAATCTCGATGTTCGTTGAATTTCTACAATATCAAATTACCTCTATTGAAAAAGAAGTTGTTATTTGTGAAAAATTGATAATTAATGATGGTGTTCATCATTACTTTGAACCTTATATAAATGCTCGCTTAGAAGTGTATAACGAAATTCTAGAAATCGTTCTATTGGGACAAATCAAAGATGAAGATGAAATATATGGATTTGATGAAGAAGATGAATTTTAAAGGCGGAGGGAATTGAGCATGGGGGAAATTGAACTTTTTAACGCGGGTAAACTTATTAACTTAATCGAACATTTGAAAAAAGATGTAAATACAAAAAAGATAAGCTATGAACAAAGTACAGATGGAACCGAAAAAATAAAAGCTGCTGGTTATGATGGCAACACCATGATTGGTAAGTCATCACCTTCGGGAATAAAGAGCATGAATTTTATAACTGTTCCGAGTAATCCTACAAAGGAAGAAAGAAATAATCTTATGCAAGAACTTAAAAATAATCATAAGCTGAGTCAAGATGAAATTGGTTTCGTGTTAGATACGAGTCAACCAACTGTCTCAAGGTCTTTAAGGAAGAAAAGATAATATTTTTTTTGGCAGTTAAATTATCTTCATAAGCAAGATTAAATAAAATCCAAGATACTGATTAAATAAAATCATTATCTTGGATTTTATTTATATATATTCTAGTCAAAAAATGTAATGAAAAGTAAATGGCTCGTTACTGATAATAAACTTCAAGAAAGGTTACAACAGGAAAGATATGAGTCTTAGTGGTACGCCTGCTGTTTTGCTCCTTAAGCGTCCTTTGTTCATGCGTAAAGGGGGGCGATTGGAAAATGACTAAACAAATCATCACAACCGACGCCGAACTAAAAAGTGTAATGTTATTTGATGCCCTTGTAGACATATGGATGGGGAATTATCTGTATGGGAAAATCAAATGATAAGTAGCTACAGCTCATTAGCAATTCAAAGTAATGATAGTTATTATTTGCGTACAAACGTACATATTGTACGTAAGGATATTCTTCATTAGTAAGAACGGTATAATTCAATTAAAAAAAGCAGCAACCAAGGCTTAATTAAATAAGCTTTAGTCGCCGCTGTTACCATTGGACTAATGTTCCCCCGTTAATTGAATATGATACCTCACTCACTAGTGATTCTCGAAGCATCAATTCCTCTTCTCACAGCAGCAGCTAAAGCATCCTCATTTGAATTTATTTTTTGTTTATCTAAATGTATATATCCATGTCCTTTCTTCTTTTCAGTGGGCGTTATTACATAACCTTGATTGTAGTACCAGGAGATTTCAATAAGCTTTAAACCCTTAACGGCCCGCGAGTATGTTTTAAAACCCATGAATCTCCCCATAACGGTGTCTTTGGTTATGTCCTCCTGAGGTTTGAGGGAATTGCAGTTCTTGAATGAATCAATAAGCTTCTCTTGCAGTTCAAAATCCAAATAGCCAGATTCTAAAACATTTATATAATCTATTTCGGTTGATCCTAACTTCTTAGACCTACTTGTTGAAACCAAATACATGTTACCTAATTTGTCTACATATGCGTTGACGAATTTATACCGAAGGTAAGGGAACAGGAACAATTTCATTTATTCTCCACTCCTTGGAAAAATCAAATTACCTCATCATGAATCCGTTAAAACTGGCATATTAGCGTAATCTGACCGAAAGTTCAATGCAGCGTTTTTTATGGTAGGATTGGTTCTGCTTAATTTCTTGAATACCGAGTCTGACAGACCGTGATTTATAAACCTCAATATTTTATCGGCACATTCAATTGGACTCAACCTTTCCGTATTGACTTCTAGGTCATATTCATTAAAAGAATTTACTATGTCGTACTGGTAAAGTGCTAATCCAAGTGCTCGATCTCCTCTAATATGTTCTCTTCTTATGAGTCAATACACTTACAAACAATGTAGGAAGATCCATCAGCAGATCATGAAATTCATTAAAGCGCTTATCATCATAAATTATGGTATCAACGATGACATTCAGCCCCATTTCTGAAAACAATTTAATGGTCGCGTAGTACACACTGAGGTGATGGGATCAAAAAGGATCTCTGAGACAACATGATCTTCCAATACTCGTGTAAGTTTAATGTCTGGATATGTCTTATTGATAAAATCATTGTAGCTACCAGAAAAATCATCAAAGGACAGGTGATGAAATGGGAACGCATGCTGTTTTTTTAGTTCCATACAAATACTTGTCTTTCCTGAGCTTGAGGCTCCGTTCAATAACACAATAAGTCCTTTCTTCAAACGAATCCCCCTCAAATAATATTTGCTTCTACACCTACAACATCAGCAGCCACCTTGTTTATCAACGAAGAATCAATTTTTGAAATCTCATGCAAATATGCTTTGTTAAACCTTGGATTATAGATACCTAATTTCTTCACATCATGAAACTCACTATGTATTGAACGAATACCTAAAATATAATACATCAATAATTGCAAAGTATGTCCAGTCGTTGGTTTGTTTTTTGAGACTTTGAAATCCCATAAGGTATCTTCGGTTAGATAGTCTCCATCGCCTGAAGTAACCGTAGGTGTGTACCCGAGTTCAAAAGTGAAGCCTTCTTTGATAATTGGCCCATGTTGTTCAAAAAAGGCAAGACTACGGTTCACCATGGTGCGAATATTGATAACTGTTTTTTCGTCTGCATGGATATCATCTGCATTCTTATATCCGATAATCCCCACTCTAGCGCATACATCATACCCCACAAGTTTACATGCAGATCTTATTGATAAATCATCCAGCCCCCGAACTCTAGAGAGTAAGAAATCGGCGTTCTCTTTTTCGTCAATAATTGATGCACCAAATAGTGAAATATCAAATGCCTGGTCGGCAAGAGTCCCCATTGTATAACGAGTCAGATAATCAACGGCTGTTCCGACTAAACCCGCATTAATATTCTCTTCAGGGTAGAGTTTAATCCCATCATCGAATATTATTTCATCAAAATCTTTTGGTTTCAGGTAGCCCCCATAAGGCTGCTTAATTTGTGCAATCCTTTGTGTGACTGATGTCATGAGACTCGCTCCTTAGTCCATTTTTCGCTTCCCTTATTATTGTAAGTTAACATTAACACATATTGGAAGTGTTGAGCCCGTTAACTCAATTCTGGTTCATCATTTCTATAATCAAAATCAAGTGCAGTTCTATTCATTATGTAGAGGACGGAACGTATTGTAATGCATTATTTAAAGTCGAAGGTCGCTCTTAAGTAGATCAAGCCCATGCTGTTATGCAGGGGCTTGTCTACTGTCAAACTAAAAGCCTAATCTTTTATATACGACTTCAGCAAGAGCAGCCTGGGACATTTCATGAAACGTCGAAAATTTCGTTGTAGAACGAACATAGGTCTCTAAGTCCTCCTGCGGAAGGGCCGCAAAGTCTTCTTTTGATTTAACGCCAACGCCTCCTAGAAAATCAGAGATATTTTCAGATGGGGTGTGTTTCTGAATAAAGGAATCTGGGAAGAGCTCATCAAAGGACATTTGTTTTTGAGCACCAAGTTCCTGGGCACCTTTAGTTATTTGATTCAATCTGTTGTTCAATTCTTTAACGCCAGTTACTTTTACCATCTGGATCACAACCTTTACAATTATTTTTGTATGATAAACCTTATGTGTAGAAGCTATGGTTATTTTCGAAAAGAAGAGTATGAATATATGATTAAGAACCACTCTTGGAAATGGGGTATATGTGATTCGGGAGGGAATTAACTCGATAGAATTGATCGAGAATTAATTAGTTGGTGTTACCTGGAAGTTAAGAGTTCTCCTTCAGATGTACCCGCATCTGAAGGAGGAGAAATTTAGGTTATGATGCTTACTTCATTCTTTTTATTAATTTATCAAATTGCTTGTTTACTTCACGTGAGATTTCACGTTCAAACTTTTTTAGATCATTTTTGGTTTGTGACTTCGATCCGCCGACTCTAATCTTAAGTGTTTTACTCATAGACTCACTCCTTTTTGAGTATTTAACATTATTTGGATTGCGATAGAACGCTGGCAGCTAAAGACTTGGTTAGTTTGCTAGTTTGTTTGCTTTGGAGTGCTTTCGAAGCAACAGTAGACATTTTGGAACTTGAAGTTTTTTGTGAACTAGATTTAGCCATTACGACACCTCCTTATCTATATGTTGTGCTTTCAAATAAATGGTAACCCAATATATTGTGTTTGTAAATACTTTTTTTTATTAACAGCTTGTCCACAGGATTTTCACTGTAAGTACGCATGTTCTCATGAGTTTATCCACAAAATGAGACGAACTCAATATGGAAATACGAGTTAGATAACGAACATATGATTTTAATCAGAGGCCGAATTGGTGTCACTGTAGACATATGGATAGGGGATCATCTATGTGAGAAAAATCAAATAATAAGCAGATACAGCTCATCGGCAATTCAAGTAACGATAGTTATTATTTGCGTTTGAAATTAAAGAATGTTCGGAAGGATATTCATCAAGAACAGAAGAAGCGGCGACCAAGACTTTATTACCCAAGTCTTGGTCGCCGCTGTTGCCATTGAACTAATGTTCGCCGTTAGATCCTGCCGATGATAAATACTCTGAGGAAGTAACCCTCTTTCAAAAACGAGTATGCTATGGAGAGACGCTTATCTTAAAATAAACATTTGCATGGTTACCTTCCTCATAGCGTATCCCTTAACGTAGTATAATAAAGAGACTACTCCAATACCACTGACATTATATCTTTATAGGGGTAGTCAACGTAATGAAATTGCGGATACATCGTCATTTCACCATTAGGTGATAATAATCCGACAGTGTTATCTTTTACAATAATGCTGCACCCATGGTAAAAGCGTCTAGCCATTTCTAATGCGGGTTCTACAATGAAATCACCCTTGGTATCAATAATTCCCCACTTTTTATTGACTTGAACTGCTGCATATCCTTCAGAAAATCCATCCACTTCTTCAAATATAGGAGGGATGACTATTTCCCCTTCCATATTTAAAAATCCATATTTTCTCCCTTTTTGGAAGCAGATTCTTTCATCATCGCATGCTCCAAGGAAAGAATACTTCGTTGGAATCACTAAATCTCCGTTTGTATTTACACAACCCCATTTATTATTGGAATTAGATACGGCCGCCAGACCATTTTTGAAGAATAGGGCATTATTCCATACTGCTGGGTGAGTAACTTCACCTTTAGTGTTAAGAAAGCCGAAATTAGAATCTATTTCTACTAGTGCAAAACCTTCCGAAAATACATCGACTCTGGTGTAGGTAGGGTCTAAAATTATATTTCCAGACTGATCTATGATTCCACTTAGACCGTTTTTACTATAAGAGGCTACTCCATCAGATGAAAATCTAGCAAATCCATCAAAATCTAAATAGATAGAATTTTGATGGCTGTAATCAATAAATCCTTTAGTGCCATCCAAAGATTCAAATGCTGCCCAACCATGAAAATAACGTGTCAACCACTTATAAATAGGATAAGGGGTTAGGAAATCCATATTCATATGAGAAAATCCTTGTTCGGTAATCAATAATGCAAAGTCTTCATAGAATCGATCAGCATTAATGTAACGACCTTCATGCAATATAGTGCCGTCTATTTTAGCGTAAGCATGCCTCATTTAGTCACCCCATAATGTTCTGCCCACCAAGTGGTGTGCTCTGAAATGTTTCTATATTACCCAAATATATTGCAGGTCTCTGAATGGAATTGGAGCTTTAACCAACTTAACGATTTTCCTACGCTATCCAGCGCGTTTGCTGAACAAAAAATGGCAACCAAGGAAACTCTAACCCAATATCGTTACTGAAGTTCAATTGCAACTGAAACTATTCAATGTTTCTTTCTTAATAACTCAACTTTCGCACCTGGAATATTGTCATAAACCGTTGAGGGCGTAAGAAGGATTCAATATATTGGTCTCTATTGACAAAAAACACCTTCTTGTTTGGTATCATGGAAGTGTCGAATCAACCATGCCAACAAGAAAGGTGCGTAACACTATGGTACAACAACATTCCCTGTCTGAACAGTCTCGCTTTTCCAAACTTTTTGCTTCGCTCCACATCGGGAAAGCCTTACGGCACGCAGGCATTTCCAAATCCTTTGGTCTTTCGAGTCTAGCGGTTTTTCAAATCGTTTTCTCTTTGGTCTTCGAAGGAAAGAACTGGTTTCGACTTCTGGAAAGTGACCGTAGAGCAGATCTTCCCGGCAAAGATGTCATCTATCGATTTTTGAATCAAGCTTCTTTTGCGTGGCGGCGCTTTTTGCAAACCTTAAGTCTTCGCACCGTGCAGGGTTTCGAATCGCTTATTTCATCTACGCGTGTACGAGTGTTCATCATCGACGATTCCGTTTTGAGCCGAAACCGGAGCAAAAAAGCAGAGTTACTGGCACGAGTCTTTGACCATTCCACGGGCAAATTTACCAAAGGTTACACCATGCTAACCCTGGGCTGGTCGGACGGTTTTAGCTTCGCTCCGCTTGACTTTGCCATGCTGTCTTCAGCTAAACTGGCCAATCGGTTGTGCGAAATGGCTTCGAATCTCTCGAAACGCAGCAACGGGTACAAACGTCGAATGGAGGCCTTTTCTCGGAAGCCGGATGCCGTTGTTGCCTTGCTGGAACGGGCTTTACGTGCAGGATTCACCGCCGATTACGTACTCATGGATAGCTGGTTTACGCAAGCTCCACTGCTTCGTCAGCTCACAGGCAAAGGCCTCGCTGTGATTGGTATGGTCAAGGAAATGAAACAGCGCTATCTGGTTCAAGGCAAGCGAATGACGCTAAGTGAAGTTTTTCAAAGCCTTCCGAAGTCCAATTCAAAAGACATCAAAGGCTCCGTCATCGTACACACGACCTGTGATCTGCCCGTGAAGCTTGTTTTTGTCCGTAACCGGAATAAAAAACGGGAATGGCTGGCGATTTTAAGTACAGACGTAACGCTGGATGCTGCTGAAATTGTACGAATCTACGGTATGCGCTGGAGTATAGAGACTTTTTTCAAAGTCACCAAAAGCTATTTGAAACTGGGTACCGAATTTCAAGGCCGTTCCTTCGACCAATTGATCAGTCACACAACGATTGTGTTCAGCCGTTATTTGGCAATGGAATACGAACGGCGTCAATCGAGTGATGACCGGACACTGGGAGGACTCTTTTTCCTCTTTGCAGATGAAGTTCGCGATCTGGACTTCCAGACCGCGCTTCAGCAACTCATGAGTTTATTTCTCGAAATGTCAGAGGCCAAAACCAAGAAGAACAAAACAGCTGTTTTTTGTCAACTACAAGATTGGATCTCTAGTTTACCCAGCTATATCAAGGGTTTGTTTGGAGATTTGTGCTGCGAAAGTTGAGTTAATAACTTGTAGATAATTACAATGGAAATAATTAAAATACCAATAGTAATTATTGGTAACCAAGGGTTCCCAGCAATAAAGTAACTTTTATGATATTGGTAGTCTTCACTTAATGAACACACATCCATCCTCCTTGTGGTAATGTTAAACTACCCCTTAGTCTAATCAACTAGTTCTGTGAAATCCTGAATTAACCCTGTTGCGTTACCGATGTTTTCAAGTCCCCAATGAGCGAAATTGGCGGCTTCTACAGCATTTCCGAGAAAAGCATGTGTTCGTGCGATTAACAAGGCTAATCTTAAATCCAAAGGCGCTCCATAGCTGTCTAGTATCTTCGTACGGTGAGATAACTCGTTCGTTGTTATCGAGGTTATTACATGAGGGGAATCATTGAATTGAGCGAAGTACTTTGTCCCCTGACGAACAATCATTTCTTTCATTTTATGTACTACAGCCATTGACTCATCTTCTGTATCGCCATATCGAAACCAAGCTTCACTTTTCTTTTTGCGTAGAACATTTGACTGAAACCAGGTTAGCTGATGAACTAATCGGGTTCTGAATTCACAGTCATAGACGGTTAGTTTGTTGGCAGGAATAAATTCCCCCAAAGGGTTTGGAAGGAAATCGAAATGAACCCCTAGCTCAACAACGCAAGAGCCACCATGCTTATCAGCCTGGATAACAATAGCGTGTATTACATGGTTGTTGTCAACTTTAACAAAATGATGATCTGTTCCTGAAAAACCAACTTCATGTAATGCGGGCGCTAGATTTGTCTTGATTAACTTTCTAAATTGACTTGTTTTCATTTATGTATACCCTCTTAGCTATATTCCCATCATAGGGGCGCAGCTTGTAATTCGCGTAAAATTATATAATCCCTTCTGAGACATCTACTTAACGGAGCCCGATAACTTATCAACTGATCATTGGTTAATGCCTAATTTTCTCCTACAATGGACTTTGATCAACACAGTACATTTGGAGATCTTCTAAACTAAGATCGGCACGAAGGCTAAATTACGTCTTTGGTGAGTCCTTGGAACGACTACATCTTGAGTCTGGTTGACTAAAACTTCCACAGCACAGGTTGAGGTTCATTAAGCTGAGTTTTGGATTCATCGACAATTTCGATTACCTCAACGGTGCAGTTAAATAATAAACTCAAAAGGGCTAAGCCTCTGATCTGGCTCTCTCGTAATTTGTCGTGTGTGTCCAACCTCTTACATTCAGCGAATCGGATCTCGGAGAAATCAGGTTTGTAAATCAAAAGATCGGGTTCTTCAGCCTTCACAAATTGAGAAAAAGCTGGATAGTACCCTCGACCACTCTCGTATCGTACATCTCCGAAGTGTTTGCGTAATATCGTTTCGGCTTCTGGATATTTACCTGGCTTGTTTCCGCCTAAAAGATTAAAATCGTGATGAATCCATCGATAATCTAATGATTCGTAAAATTTTCCCGCAATATATTCGCCAAACCCTTTTGAGCCTGTTAAATTCCTGCAATATGAATCCTTACAGTATTCTCGATCCCCGTTTATCCAGTCGTGTAATTGTTCTTTGCTAAAAGTCACTCTAAGTGTAGGAATAATAATCTCCAAAAGAAACACCCCTTAATCTTGATAAACCGCTTTGAATGAGTGGCGAGTAGAGTGAATAATGTTATCCCAGTCTTGTCTGAATTAAATGAGGTGCTCGGACGATAAATTAAAATAAACTAGAATGGGAAGTGGCGACAACCCAATGCTCAAGAAAAATTATTGTTTAACTGTATTACAATTTGTTGAGCGATATTAATAGTGTAATTGGAGGGGATATTAATGCAAGTTAATTTTTCAGCATCTGGATACTGGACATTTGAGGACGATATTACTCAGTATCATGGAGATCTTTATTTAAATAGAGATGCAGGTGGGATTGTTATTTACATTCGAATACCTAACCATGGTGCTCCAAAGGGTTACCTTCAATTACCAATTGAAATTCCTTTAATTAAGGGAACTACAATTAATGGAGCAAAAATCACTCTTATTGATTGTTCAAGAATATCAACGCAGAGTAAGGTTGGCACTGAAGATATATACGGATACCAAGCAAAGTATATGATAGAAGGTGTTTCATTTGATCATAAGGAAAATGTAGTGTTTTCAAAAATAAAACTCAGTATTCCTAAAATAATTGAATGGGGTAATGTATCAAACTATATTATGCCTGATGCTGGCAAGGATAATGTGCTCATTGAATTGAAAAATGTAAACCCGATAGAAATCTATACATGTGAAGAATATACCCTGTCATATTATTTAACTTACAACTATCCACTTTTTAATCTGATGAAAGAAAAAATTGTATTGGAGCAAACTCCATACCTTACAGTCGAGTCTGAATCACTTCATACATTGAATTGGTTTATAGATATAGTTATGAAAATGAAAAGAATTATTGAAATTGCAATAGGCTTGCCACTCGAATTTAATAAAATGATTGCAGAATCACCAGCCATCATATGGGAGTTTGATGATGAGAGGACCCGAATAAGACCTATAGAGATAGTTCATGCATTAACTCGAAGCTTAAATAAAACAAATAAAAAAAATGACGAAAGTAATACAAAATATCTTTTCAATTTAAATGAATTATCTGAAAACGCCGATTTTTCACATTGGCAGAAGTCATCAACAATCATAGAGCCCGTAATCGAGTTGTACATTGATGATTTGTATAATCAGGAATTATCGGCTAGTCGCCATTTTCTAAATATGATTCAGGCATTAGAAACTTATCATTCCCGATTTTTATGCAACGGAACATTGGCGGATTTTAGAATAAGAGTTGAAGCAGTAATTGCAATTAGACCAGATGTGTATAAAGAGAGTGATAGAAAATTCCTTCTGGAGGGAAGCCATAAAGGAATTGCGCTGAGAAGTAGATTAGCCGACTTGTTAACGGCAGATTTCAAGTTTCATTTCTATACTTCTAGGATAAAACATAGAGATTTTCCTAAGGTAATTGCGGACACTAGAAATTATTACACTCATTATAATTTAAGACAAGAAGAAAAAGCTCTTAAAGGAAATGATTTAATAGAAGCATATCATTTACTTCGTAGTATTCTTGAATACTATATCCTTAAAGAACTAGGTTTTGATGAAGATTTTATTCATGAGCGAACAAGAGAAAGGATTGAACCATTAATAATTAGAAACCAAATTAGAGAAGTGAATGAAAGGCATAAAAATTAATTAAAGAGAGCAGCAACAATAAATGTTATTCTGTAATTGCTTATATGATCAGCAGTTTTAGCAGATATATTTTTTAAGGATTGATTACAAACGGAATAGGAAGTGCCTTTGTGGATAATGCAATTTCAATGAAATTCAAAGCAGAGCGATTCCGTGAGCGCCTCGAATCCATGCTGAAGAAATTCCCGCCAGATCAATACGCTGAAGCAGTTTCAATGAAGATACATGACTCTTTTCAAAATCATCGTTTAATGGGGCGATATCCCATTCATTTCCTGCTTCATTCAATTCAAGCCAATTGTGCATTTTATAATACAAACCGAACTGAAGTCCTGACTGAAAAAAAGTTACAACAAGTGCTTAACCATTATAGACAATATTTTGACCCTGTTGCTGAGTACTTCTTAACTAAAGAGGATGGTGTAGAGCCCTTTTTTATCAATTTACAACGGCAACAATTTTTTGCTCAGCGTAGTCAAGGAGTTAATTCCATTGGCAGGGCGATTCTGTTATTTACAGAAAAGCATTATCCGAAAAGTGAAAAATACGTGATGGATATATATGGAATCTCTTTTAAAGAATGGCTACAAATTGGCTTTTCCATCTCATCGGTGATATATAAACAGGGTAAAGGTATTCCGTTGCCTCGTTTTTTACAATTGTATCAACGCCTGGCTTCTGAGCAGACCATGAACACGTTCTTTTACCTTAATTCCATCTCACCTGTGGAGATCAAAGAATTTAATCGCCTAATTGATGATAAGGTTGGGCAGACCTTTTCTCTATTTTACGAAACCTATCTTCAAGGCGTATTTGTGGAAAAGCCGATGCTTAAACTCAATGAAACTGATTACTTAATCATTCATGAAGAATTGTTTATGGAAAAGGCTACTAATGGGATCTATGATCTATGTAAAAAAGATATCCAAAGCGATTTTGGAATGGAGTTTGGCCATCACTTTGAGGGATACATTATTACGCTGCTTAAGGAGTTCTTACCCCATAAGCATGTTTTTACAGAGAAGCAGCTTAGAAATCTGACAGACAAAAAAATCTGTGATATTATGCTGGTGTTTGATGATTACATTTTCTTGATTGAATGCAAGGGTATTTAATACAGTGCATATATCGCTACCGAGAATTCTATGAAATCTGATAATTCATCTCGAAAAATCAGCAACGGATTTGACCAACTATGTTCAGCGGTTAATTTAATTCACAGCGGAGTGTTTGAACCTCTTATTGGCGAACATCACAATAAGAAAGTAATCGCGGCCGTTGTTACCTATAAACAATTGTATATGGCAAATGCACAGTGGTATTACGACAATAACATTCTTCCCAATATGAAATCCGAAAATGGCACCGTGGAGTACTTATTTTCGTTGAGACCACAGATTATGTCTGTAGAAGAATTGGAACTGCTTTTAACATCTGCTAAAAATAATGCGAAGAGTTATTATGATATTTTTCATGAACGATTGGCACACGGAAATCATTTCCTACAGGGGGATTGGGTCGGATATTTAGAAAGAGAAAACGGAGTAATTCCATTGTTGCAGAATGCTTTCTACAAATTCACCGAGGAAATTGAGCAAAAACTCTAAAGTGATAATGCATAAGTATTCGCACATCGTTTAACTACTTAATTGCATAAGGAATTTTATGAAATGGATTACGCTCAGACTTTTCATTAGCCCTTATATTTGATTAAAAAATCCTTCCTATGCACGGGAAGGATTTTTCGTGTGATAAATTCGAGAGTGGGTTTCACCGATAAACGAAAATTTCTCTTATCCGATGATTATATAAAAGCCAGCGCAGTTGCATTGCATCAAATTTTATTCTAGGATGAGTCCTTTTATGCTTAAGCGCCATTTGGTGATTTATTATCATTTGTAATAATTGTAATAATTGTAATAATTGTAATAGGTATTAGTGATTGGCCAACTTAATTTATCTTAGAACTTGATCGGATAGGCTAAGTGACTTCTAATTCAATTAAAAGCCTTCAAACCGAAAGTTAATATTAGAATTTTTTTCGTAAACAGAAAAATTGTTTTTGATATCAATATTCAAAATAAACTCCATCTCAGTTGGTATATGACCTACAGTTTCCCGTACATGATTAGCATATTTAAAGATATTATTAGAAATTTCTTGTTTGATTTTATCAATCCTAAAATGGAAAAAATCACTTTGGTAAATTGTATTTTCGCTAGTTCTATTAGTACTAATTCCTCCGCCCATTGGACCATAAACGGCATTATCATCAAGTTCAATAAAGATTGATGCCCCTGATTTTCTAAAATAATTTATATCTTTATCAGTAATAATTGGAGCTGATGGTGAAAATCCATTAATTTTATAACGTTCTATTGTTTTAGGCCAGTTTCGATGAATTATTTTTGCTAATTCTTGTTTGTTAAATGAAGCGTGATCCATAATTTGAACTAGAAAAGCATCTTGCTCTGTAAAAGACGCGTATAGTAAATAATCATTTAAAGCATTAGTTTTTTCTCGCTTAACAAAACCATCTGCTTCAATCGTATCTCCTAAATGCAGATGTTGAATTCCCCAGTCAAAATAGAGGGGGTCTTTAAAATAAAGGTTTTTCAGGCTGCGTGTTTGGTGCGGTATTAAATTCTGACCCAATTGTATTTTTTGAACTACCTTCTCTAACCTTTTTTTGATTGCTTTTGGGCATTTGAATTCTTTGGAGTAATGAACATTTCTTTTAACTGGCTGAATAAGAAGACGAGACCAATTGAAGTAAACTAAGCTAACTTCATCAAGAGATAAGCTATTGTAATCCTCTTTTTTTAAAAAAGTGTATGCTTTAAATTGTGATTTCAGAAAGTTATGCCAGTCATTACGCAAATCCATTTTTATATTGAAATTATATGGAATTATGTCGATTCACTCCTTGCGTATCAGTGTAAGTGATAATGAAGTTAACAGAGGAAATTCTCTCCGTGATAATAAAAACCTACGCATTAGAGTGAGTAGGTGAGTGATCGATATAATTTTTTTGCATGCAATATTAGGGTTTTGAGCAATTATCCTTTTTTTATCGTTAAAGAAAAGGTGGGTGAGAAAACAAGACATATTTACTTGCGATACTGGGTAATTTAATAATAAATCCAGTTGATGTTAAATAATTGTTTAATATATGCGTTAATATTTACGAATAAGAAACATATTATATGTGAAGAGCATAATATTACTCAAAAAGGTGCTGACTTATATGGGGCGATATGGGGTTTTTTTAAGTTGTGTAAATTCAAATTGTGAGAGTGAAACTTACATTGAAGTCCTTGCAGCGACGAATTTAAAAGCAGCGGTTCAAAATGCAAATATGTTCAATAGTATTAATAAAACAAGCATTTTCTGTCCAGTATGCGGTGAACAAATGATTTATAAACCTTATGATAGACCAAAAGAAAATGAGTTCCGTTAGAAAAATAACGGAACTCATTTTCTTACCTAGATCCCTAGGAATGCTCTAATTTATTTCTAACAATGCTCAGGTCCCTGAGCGCGCGTTTGACTTTCTAAACATATTATATCCCTAATAAGGGTGAAATGCAACATATATTTTAAAAAAATAATTAACTACGATCTGAAGCAGCAATCATACTACTGTATGCACTAATCACTTCATCTCTACGGTAGGTCAATACATTGCCTCTGACACCTGTTTGTGGATTACGCTGATGGCTGCCTAAAGCATAACACCAATTTTCTAAAAGTTGAGTTCTTTGAGTGGCAATAACCGTAGATCGTCTCCAAAAAACTTGATAATGAATGTGAGGTTGATCAATTAGTGAGTAGACTAATTTCTCTGGATCGTTACTAACTAAAATAAAAGGTCTTAATAAATGATTAAATTGCACTTCCTCATTTTCCATTTCAGGAATGAACTTTCGAAAATTATTATAGAGATACCAGTATAAAGTTTTTTGATCTAAATATGTAGCTCTGATGCCATCTTTTATCCTATGTTCCTGATGCAAGTCGATCGTAACAGCAGTTCTAACACCCTGAGGATTTATAAAAGTTTCACTTAAGATCCGTTTATGGCTAATAGAAACTGTTTGGTCGAGCATCACAACAGTTTCCTCAGAAAGGAAATCGATCTTTCCAACCGAAAAATAATGTGTATAGAATTTCTTATCTTCTTTTAAACTTGTTGTAGGAATAACTAAAACGTTATCTCTTTTCGGATCAACATTCCAGACTATCGCGTAGTGAGGCATATCATGTTCTCCACCTATACCAGTGAAGTCAACATGAATTAACATGTTTTGTGTCACTTCAGGCTTGAATTCTGATAATGTGTTTTTACGATAGTTTTTTAGAGAAGCTTTTGTATAACGTTTAATTCGATCTAAAACTTTTTCACGAGTCAGTTTGTTGTCTTTCGGATCAGTACGAACTGCTGAAAGTTCCCAAAAGATATTATCAAGTTCTTGGTCAGTAGATAATAATTGAAAATGTCGAAATAAACGTTCCCTGCGTAAAATCGGCAATCCAGCTAGTACCTGTTGTAATTGGAAAAGCTTACTTTGAATATCTTTATCATGTATAAATGATTCAATATTATTAAAGAAATCGTCCTTTTGAGTGGATGATAATAGCTTGAGTTTACTGTAAAATGGAACCAGCTTTTTTCTAATCTCTACATCTGAAACGATATCATGTATAAGATTGATTAATTCTCCTTTTTCAGGTTCTATTAGTGCGCTTAACTGATCTTGAATATCTTGAGTTAACATAGAAAAGCCCCCAACTGTTAATTTCATAAAATCTGTTTTGGATTAGTACAAAACGCAATATTCTACCTGGTTTTTATGTTATCGACTATTTATTGGATTGTCTATTGTTTTTTCGTATTGGATAGTTAAAGTAGAGTAATAGGACGATAGATGTCACTTTTTCTTTGTAAATCAAGGCATGAAAGTATATAAAAAATCACGAGCGATTTAAATTGCCCGTGATTTTTTATATACTGAAAACTATTGAAAATAACGTGTACGTTTAGCCCATTCATCGAATTGATTTCGACGACGTTGAGCTTCTTTAATAATGTCGGTATGGAAACCCCAGTTCTCACCATATACAGCAATAAAATCTTCTATTGTGAGTAATTCGGGGTGGTTTCCACAAATGGCAATGTACAGAGTTGTTAAGGACTCGGGCTTCATGATCACTTTGCTGCATACACCCGTTAACTCAGCGTCATTAACGCTTGTAATCTGAATAAAACGGGTAGGAGGATAGCCATCTTTTTTGTTGCTGGATATAACAGTTTGCACAGCTTCACGTAAAGAAGAAACTTCAGGTAATTGTTGCATGTTTTCAGCTCCTTTTTCCTATCTGGATAATTACAATATCAGTTTCCGTAAACATCGTGAAGCATCATCCAGAATCTAGAAGGCTGCTTATTAAAAACTCGTCCATACTTGTTTTCTTCTGTCAAAGAGCGTACTAAATAACACACTCTTTTAGCACGGCTGATACAAACAAAAAACACTCTGTACTCTTCTTCCATCTTGTTAGGATCAACACTTTTTATGCTCCAATAGGAAGGGAAGTTATCCTCTTCTAACCCTAAAAGTATAACAACTTCAAACTCAAGACCCTTTGAACTATGCCTGGTTGAAATCGTCACCTGATTATCAGGCTTTAAGATTTTCACAAACTTTTCAACGGAAAATTCACTGAATTCACCATTTGTCGCTAACTCCATTAATGTAGTTAGATTATCCTTTTCATCGGGGTAAGCAGCAGAGTCTGTTAAGGTATTCTTTAAAGACAACTTTTCCTCGATCCAGACAAGCCAGTGAGAAAGGCTTTCAGAGTGTTGTTGACTTGTACATAAGGCATCGTAAAATACTTTCTTTTCCATTAAGCTGTCCAATATAGAGTATCCGTTGTGTTGAAGGAGAAAATTAGCCCAGAACTCGTACAATTTGGTAAATGAATCGTTTCCTAAATCAATACTCCAAGAAGCGCATCGAATTAACCAGCTAACAATTTCTGTAATTTCGAAATCCTTACGTTTATTAAGGTAATAAGGAATATCGGCTTTCTGAAATAGTTCGCTTAGTCGTTTGGCATAATTATTATTTCCAACCAAAACGCAGATCTCATTGAAGGGAATACCTTCCTGAAGGCAATTTGGAATAATTGATTGAACTACTTCCTTAAACTGGTCTTCTATGCCCCTTGAGCAGGTAACAAAATTGAATTCAGCATCTTCATCAATTCTAGTACCTGCTCTATAATTTGCAACACTTGCTTGTGGCAAGGCGAGTTGATATGCATCAATGATTCCTTGGTTACTTCTGAAATTGGTTAATAATCTTATGGAAGTTATATTAGGCATACCATATAACTCCAGGAGATAATGAGGGATCGCTCCATTAAAACTATAGATCGACTGATTAGGGTCACCTACTGCAAAGATTTTAATATTTGTTGAGTTGAATATGGAAAGTATCATCTCATGTAATGGCTTCCCTAAGTCCTGGTATTCATCGATTAAAATCCACGGAAATTTAGCTTCTAAACAATCTCTTACATACTTTTCATTCTGAATAATTAAGGTGGCGTATTTGACTATATCGATATAATCTACTTTACCTAAGGCATGTAGTCTAGTTTCGTAATCTACAGCAGCCAAAAGTGCTGTATCATAACGTGGAACGTTAACTCTACTTAATCCCGTTATACCCAAGGTCCGCTCTTTATCCATTTCTTCGATGGACAAATCCCGAGGATCTAAGTTCAAAGTCGTACGCACCTCATTAAAAATCCGCAACTTATCTTTTTGCGAAATGATTTTTAATGGCATAGGAATAGAATAATCAAAAAGATGAGCGAATGGTTTTATGACTTCAGCAATACAGAACGAATGAACAGTACCTAGAAATACATTCGTTCTTTCTTTATAACCATAGGAATGTAGTCGATCATTAAATTCTTTGGCCGCTGCTCTGTTATACGTCATACAAGCGAGGCCTCTAGGAGCTGATATCTTTTCTTGAAGCAAGTTCATAATTTTCAATGTTAACACTGTAGTTTTACCGCTTCCAGGTCCCGCAATAACGACAGTACTACTAGGGGAATTATAGGCTGCAAACTGATGTGGGTCTCTTTTTATTTCATCAAGTTTTTCTTTATAATAACTCATCCTACGCATCTACTTTTTCATATATATTTGTTATAGCCCATTCTATGTAGCGAGGAATGTGAGTCTTTAAGCACTTTGTTGAGAGCCGCTGAGGGAAACGGCCTTTCCCAATTCCATTATCACTATTTTCAATTTTTCTAAGGCAAGCATAATAATCTCCATTTTCAAGTTCTGATTTGAAGTTTGCCTGCTGTTGTTGACCACCCAGCGTTAATTCATTAAAAGTAACATAAATCACTTTTTGAGCTTTTGTATCAGACACACATTTACCCATAATATCAATTTCAAGGGTATAAGTCCCAATAAAGAATCCATGTTCATTCAATATAAGGTCTTGGTCAGAGAAATCATCAGTAGGAATTTCAGCGAGAGTGATTTTATTTAATGAGGTTAAAATGTTTATTGCATTTTCATTTCCTAAATATCCAAATGAGTCAGGTGCATTCGTGCCTTTAATAGATAGTGTATGAAATTTTCTAATTGCAGATCCATCATTTTTTTGGGTATCAATTACATCTATATAGTAGTCACCATCGGTTATACAAACATAGGGAATCCCTAGCTTGTCTAAGTATTTAATATATGGAGTGAAATTAGTAGAGTTAATATTGCAAACCATGATTCCTTTCAAATCGAGCGGTTTTTCCAAAAGCTCTGCTAATTGAGGAATTAAATATTCTTCTGCGATTCCTTCAACTAAAATAACTCCTTTTCCAAAATATAATTCTCCTCGTTTCACATCTAAATATCGTTCTAAATCCAGTTTTTCATTGGGCAATAATCCTACATTAGAAGCAGTCGTTACTTGGGTTCCGCCATTTGTCCAGCGTAAATGCACAATGGATTCTATAGGGGCTACTGATGTTATATGTGGAGAGTGTGTGGTCATTAGAATGGAGGAATCCCCATGCATGACATCTTTGTAAATAATGCGTTGAAGTGTTGGGTGTAAATGAGCTTCAGGCTCTTCTAACGCGAGTAAAGTGAATCCTTTTGGATTTTGACTGGAATTATCCATAAAAGCATACAACTGAGTAAATGTATCTTCTTTAATTGCATCCTTCAATGTATAGTTCCCTTTGGATGTTTGTTCATAAGATTGTTCAACGATTTCCGAATCATCGAGAGCAAGTAAAGCATGATAATGACTTGATTTAAGATAGCTTGCTACAGTTTTGTCCTCAAGTGAAAGAAGAATTAAGGAAATATATAAAATGTTGGTTAAACCCATGCTTGTTTCGCTTGTGGGTCTTTTGTTTTGTCCCATCATTAATTTTAGTGTATTTAAGATGCGGTTGGGATTGAAATCCATTGTTTCAAGGTGAAGCTCGGAATCAGGTTGGACTCCAATGACTTTACTGAATCTTGAATTAATATTGAACACTAGGTCTTGAACTTCATCCATGGTTAGTAGCTCATTACTATGTGATTTTAAGTTCTGAGTAATTACTTCTAATTCATTTTTATCAAAATCATATTCCTTCAAGAGTTCTGTAATTGGTGATTTTTTTGAGTTTCTCATTTCACTTTCAACGTCTCGAAGTGCACTAATGACTCGAATATTAAAATACTTTCTTTGCCGATGGGTAAATAGAGTAGTTTCTTCCTCACCCTGGTAAATAGTAAACATATAATCATAAGAACCATCATCCCTTTTAATGGGATAATACCGATAGGTAAGTCTTAAGGTTGGGGGTATTTTGGAGACAGTTGCATCTGATAAAACAGCAAGGAGAGTTTTATTATTTTCAAACCCTTGTACTTCAATTGAAATTTCAATTTCTTCTCCGTTTTTCATGGGACTTTCCAGGCCATTAAAAAAATCGGATTCTACCAGTTGTCGATCAGCATCGCTCAGTCGAGGATCTAAAATAAGTTGAATGGCACGGATGAGATTTGTTTTACCAATATTGTTTTCGCCGATAATTACTTGTTTATGGCTCAGCGAAACATCTATATCCTTAAAATTTCGAAAGTTTTTTATCTTTATGCGTGAAATATAGGGTGACTTCATACAAAGACTCCTCTGCTATTTTGTGACTAAAGAACCAGCCTTATAAAATTATAGACCATATCATGTTTTATAAAAACATATATTTGGAATCTCAGGTTGATCTATACCATAGGAATAAATTGGATTATAATAGGCCATATTGGCTAAATTATCTCTGAATTAATGTTTATAAAGGAGTGGAGAAATGAAAATTAATTTGACTGAAATGGCATTGTCACACTTAAGTGGCGGTCCACTTCAAAGACTTGCGGTTGATTTATTGCCAAGATTACATAGCGACTGGGGAGGCATTGAACCTTATGGGATATATGAAGGGTCCTCTTCAACTCGTAAAGGTACGCCAGATGCTTATTGTGAGCGTGTCAATGGCACTACAGTATATATACAAGCTACTGGTGATAAAAAACCAAATAAAGTAAAAGAGGATTTAGAAAAAAGTTTAAAAGAACTTATAAAACTTGAAAAAGTTAAAGATTCTTGTTGCGTTGCCTTTCTTAATTTCACCCCTTCTGATGAAGAAATAACAAAATGTAAACAATTATGCCAAAGTGTGGGTAGCGAATTTATTTACTATTCAAACGCTTTGATCTCAAGTGAATTAAATAAACATCAGGATTTAAGAGAAAAATATTTGGGGATTGATGCTGTTTCTAATGAAGTTCTCGATACCATAGATACATTAGAAAATTGGAGATTGAATAATAATCATTATGTATATACTAAATTTTTTGATAGTTCTTATAAATTTTTAGATGAATTGGGATTTGTGATGATACAAGGGGAGGCTATGTCAGGAAAGACTGAACTTTCTTTTGCCTTAGCGAATCGACTATTATCTGAAAATCCAGAATATGAACCAATTATCCTCACTCTAGATCAATTTGAAAACAAGTATAGAGCAGGCAGATTAAAAAAAGTATTTATCTTTGATAATGTTTTTGGTGATACTTCTATTGATGAGATTAGACATCAAAAGTGTAACAAAGATATTTTTTCTAAGCTAGCCAAAGCTATTGACAGTGGAGCTAAAGTTATTTTTACAACTAGAGAATATATTTTCAATAAGATTTCAGAAGAAAAAGATTCTATTATAGAATTTCCATTTTTATTTGGGACGTTAGAAAATAGAAAGCAAATTATAGTTAAGCTTGATAACTATAGTGGCGAAGAAGCGGAAGAAATTCTATACAAACATATAAAGCATGGTGATTTGCCAACCGAGAAAAAAACATTGTTAAAACCTTTTCTAAAAGGTTTAGCGGCTTTGCCAGAATTTAAGCCTGAGATTGCAAGAAGGCTTGGAATTAACCAATTTCATAATGATTTAGTTATAAATCAAGATTCTTTAGAAGATTTTTTTCGTAAACCAATAAAATATTTTCAAAAAATCTTTAATGAATTGAGCATAAATGATCGCGCGGCACTTTTATCGG
Organism: Paenibacillus sp. FSL R7-0204; assembly: GCF_038002225.1. NCBI lineage: Bacteria > Bacillati > Bacillota > Bacilli > Caryophanales > Paenibacillaceae > Paenibacillus > Paenibacillus sp. FSL R7-0204. The sequence goes on along the minus strand of NZ_JBBOCA010000001.1, from coordinate 5,395,661 downwards.
TATTCCTTGAGAAAGAGGGCTTAATTAAGCCATTAAACTCAGCGAATAAAACCATATTTAAATATTTCAATGTTGACTACCCTCAGATTAATATAGCATTAGACCATCTAAATAAGAGCTTTGTAAAAACTGTAATACATAATGGTTTTGAAGTTTGGTACCCGTATCATTTAAGTATGAAAGAAGCAATTACACCGCTTTATAAAAATAGAATGGATGTGTTCTTAAATCTTGGAGATTTTAATTCATTAATTGATGAAACTTCTTGCAACGAAGATGAGATTGATGAAACTTCTAACGAAGAAGAAGAAAACAAACGTGCCTTTGTAGCAAAAAATCATTGGCCGCTTCTTGTTGAAAAATTATTTGAAACTTACAGTGAGTCAATCAAAGATGCAAGTGATCTAATGGATTATTCTTATTTTAAACGTGCGAGTTTGTCGGAATATTTTGCTTATCATACCAGTGATGAATTTTTAATTTGGTTTAACACAGCAAATTTGAATTTATGGGCATATTTAACAACCAATAATTATACTCAAATACAGCACATTGCTGCTTATGACTTAGCGAATAGATTATTGAAATTGAATATTCTTGATGGTAGTGTCAGAAAAACTGTTGAAGAAAATATAGAGAATATAGCTACTCAGAACTTTGATCTAGGATTTGGAACAAATGCTATAAGGGGAATCCTAGGCGAAGAAAAAGTATTGAACTTATTGGAGTATTACAATAAAAACGGAATTGATCTTGCGTATAAAAAGCTAGAAGAAGATATAGAATATGACTTAATAGATAAAACGTCAGAACAGGCTATATGGGATCATCATACTGAATGGCAAAAATCAGTCGATGAAATGAAAGCCTTATTGATCCAACACAATCTATGGACGCTTGAAAAACAGACTGAATTAGATGAAATGTTCAAAAATGCTGAACAAGATATCTTGGAATTAGCAGACGAAGTTGAAGATGAAAAGTCCAATCAGTTTGAGATTGCAAATGATTATGTAAGTGCAGGAATTCAAAAATTACAATTCGTATATGATGCTGGTGGGGTTGAGGATATCTTATCCGAAATGGTTCTAGGAATTCAGGATGAATTAGATTGTAGTCATCAAAAGGCTCTTAAACTGGTGCAAGAACAATTATTAGATAATGACAATGAAAATGGTGACTGGTTATCAATTATTAAAGAGAAACTTAGTCTACAACTTCCGAACCAACATGATATTTTTTCTGATGTAGATAGCTAAATTATAATTGGACTTCGTTGCGAGATAACGGAGTCTTTTTTTAAATATGATTATTATTGAATTTCCCTTTGTGGAGTTTCTCTAAAATATTTGATTTACGAAAGGTAATTTGTATGAATTTGATTTCATGGATAACAACTTATTTTAAAAATCATAAATGGAATAAAATGTTGGAACAGCTTGAATATCAAATAAAGCTTAATGCAGGTTCAGATGTAAGATTGCAGAAACGGTTTAAAGAAATATCCTCGCAGAGATTCTATATTTCTGAAGAGCAAATCACGAATGCGACCTCAAAACACTTGCATCATTATTATACGCAGGACCTTCCCTACGCTCTTAACCCTTTACTTGATATCTATTTTAAGGCAGTACCCAACGAACGTAATATCGATCCTCGATATGAGAATATAAAGGCCCTTTTTTAAACGCAAAAAGAAAAATATTGGAGAATGTATTCCAATCTATGCTCTACCACTGAGCAATTCAATGAAGAGATTACGGCACAAACGGAACGAGCTGCGGCATTTCTATTGGATGTTCAGAATGCTCGTAAGGAATATTTCACACACTCTGTAGCTGGGAAACTGGCTTCTCAGTATAAAGAAACGTTTGACTACTTCAGCTCAGGGGATGTCAGTGGGATCTCCCAATCGACTACCAACAGCATCAATGTTTATAGAGGCCTAACCAAGTTTCGATCGGATTGGAACAAGGAGTTCATCCAGAGAGAGTTGTTAGAAGCTGAAGAATTGCTTAGCGATATTGATGGAAAGTCCCTAGATGCCCAGCAGCGGGTTGCTGTTATCACCGATGAGGATAGTAATTTGGTGCTAGCTGGAGCAGGTAGTGGGAAGACGCTTACGATTGCGGGTAAGGTGAAGTATTTAGTGGAACACAAGGGTGTAAAGCCCGAAGAGATCTTGCTCATTTCGTATACCAAGAAATCAGCGCTGGATTGATGAATCTGATGTTTACTTGCTTATACTGGGTGCACGTTATGGTAGCCTAGAACCATCGACTCAGAAGAGCTACACTCACTGGGAATACGACTATGCTGGTCAAGTAAGCAAACCTAGATTTGCCATTGTAATTTCAGATGAGGCGATTGAGCGCAAAGGAAAAGAGAATATTAATTTTATTGAGCGCGAGTATTATCAAAAATGGAAAGAGTTTAAAACTGAGGTTTTAAGTCGAATTGCAAAAATGTTTGTAGATACCAAAGATATAAAGTTAGCAATACATGGTGCGCTCAACGAAATCTTGGATCGTTACCCCAATCTGCATGGATGGGTTCCAGGCGCAGATTTTGAAAATTTGAAAGAAGAAAATATAAGACTGAAAAATAGAGTTGCTAGTTCACAACAGAGAGTAAAGAAAGCTGTGTCGTCACAAGTTCAGACTCAACCCACTTTATTTGGTTCTGAAGAAATAATAACTGAGATCCCAGTTCAAGGGGAATATCTGCAATATCTTGCGCATCTGTATAAAATGCTCGACGGAGATAAATATCAGGTAGCATCAAAGTATACTTTGGCAAATTTAATAGGATTAAATAAAAAAGAAAATGAGAACATTTCCATCTTTTTAGTGAAAAACACTCTAATCCGATATGAATCCAGCCTTGACGATTTAAGTATGACTCACAAAGGATTCGTTCTTATTGAAGAATATCGTGAGATTCTAGAGGATCTGTCAGACCTCGATAAATATGCTTTGAAACAACTTGCTATGTCAACAAGTAGGGGACTGAAGTTAACTGATTTTAAAGGAAAATATTCAAATATAAAGAATTATACTGAACTGGTAACTTATTTATGGAACTTGGAACGGAAAGGATTAATATACATAAGTGATAAAGCTTTTAATACAACTGGATCGAATGATGTAGAGTATGAAGATATTGTGGTATCCATAGATTTCAAAGAGATTGATATCACGGTTAAAGGGAGTGATATTCTTGATCTATTGAGAATACCATGATGAAAAAATAAGCACTTGGCGGCTGCCAAGTGCTTATTTTTTCATCTGTTTTAACATCTCCTGTAAAACAGGCTTAATTTTTAGAATCGATTGAAGATCCTGCTTGTATAGCATGAAGTTTATTTCTTGGATCTCTCTCATTTTTTCACTTGGATTGATTTTTTCAGTATGGGAGTATGTAAAGAATTCCGCTTCATTCACCTCTAGGGCTTTAGCGATTTTTTCTAAGGTTTGAAGCGAGATGTTTTTCTGTCCCCGTTCAATTCTGCCGACATAACTATATGATACTCCGATTACTTCACCGAGCTTTTCCTGCGTCCATTGTTTGTCTAGTCGTAATTCTCGAATCCGTAGTCCAATCGTTTCCAAGATATTCATACGTCCCTCCCTTACTTTGAGTCTAAAGAATTAACACGGACTCAAAAACGTACTGATAGGAACAAAATTAGTTATAGTACCTTATAGGAACAATATGTTAAAATATCTGGGAAACTAAGGAAGCAATCAAGGGGGACTTTAGGTGGAGTGTTACCAACATCATGGAATGGGTGCAGTGGCGCAGTGTCAAGAGTGTGGAAAGGGTCTGTGTGGCGAGTGTTCGGAACGATTTTCGCTGATGCTCTGCGAGCAATGTTTACTTGCGAATAATGAGTTAGCGCAACGGCGAGTGATTATTAGTTTTGCGGTATCCGTACTTTTTGCAATTATTGGCGTCTATGTCGGAGTCCACTCAGGAGCATCGGGTGTAGCGGGAGCCATCGGCTACGGTTATCTCGGGCTGAGTGTGCCTTGGGGCTACTCGTTCTTTGGAAAGTTTATAGCAGCTCCTTACTTTAAGGCTGTCTTGGCGTTGTCTTTAGGCTGGGCGATCGCGCCGTTCTCGATTTATCGAAACATCAAAGAACTCCAAACGATTCGAGTCACAAAGCAAGACATTAGCGCAAACGCGAGTGTATAAAAAATGAGAAAAGAGATGGATCGTACACTTAACCTATTAAATCGAATCATTTTAATCCTAACTGCTATTTATGCATTTATGGCTGTACTAGGTGCGTTTTCCAGCGATCCCGCTGTTGATCATGCTGAAGTCGTTTTTCTCTGCTATGGCGCGACTGCTTTTTTGCTGTTCTTAACAGGTCTTTCTCTCCCGCGAAAAGTGGCGGAGATTTGTGCCATTATTGCTTACGGTTGTTTTGCTTTTAGTGTTGCTTGTGGCCTCTTTGGCTTGTCGATCGCAGGGCTTGCCGCAGGCGTTGCAGTTATCGTTGCAATTATGCGCCAGCGATATCAAAACCTAGACTCCGTCTATATTACAGGTTGTATGCTTTCGTATTGGATTGTGATGTATGGTTTCGCGGTTACGCTTATCGGCAAGGTGCCGCTGATCACAAAGGGATGGGACGTCATTTTTTATCCTTTTTATTATGAGGGGATCAAGCACATTGCACTTAGCTGGCGAGGCCTGCTGGTCTTGTTCGGAGGTTGGCTCTTTGCGCGGTTTGTGAACCGCGCGAGAATGGCTACCTATCAAGCTACCAAGCAGTCTCAGGTGGAAACGCCTGTACAGGTTTACACGCAGCCTACACGCCCTGTTCAGCGTGTTTCAGCCGCTGCTGCTGTTCTTGCAGTACCTGAACCGCCCATCCTTCAAGAGGCGATAGATGATGAAGAGTACGGAGACGAAGAAGAGTATATTGAAGATAATGAAGACGAAAACGAGGTCTCTGAAGATCGAGAGGAAGTTCTACATGCTGCGTTAGCGGCGCTCGACCAGATGGTGGGGTTAGCCCCACTCAAGGCCGAAATTCAAAGCTTTATGAAGCATATGCATGGCCATTTGATTACCCAGCGACTTGGAAAGATTGCTTCTACGAAACCCACCTTACATATGATCTTTTCAGGGCCGCCAGGTACAGGCAAGACGGAAATGGCGCGTATCATGGTCGATTTGCTCTATGGGCTGAATCTGATCGAAGAGCGTGTATTGATCGAAGCGGATCGATCCAGTATTGTCGGAACGCATATCGGTCAGACAGAAGAGAGAATGATTCATTTGTTGGAAGCGGCCTGGGGCGGGGTCTTGTTTATCGATGAGGCGTATGCGCTGGCTAAATCCGACTCGCCAAGTGATTTTGGCCAGGAAGCCATTGATGTGCTCATCAAGGCGATGGAGGATTATCGAGAAGATATTGTTGTTATTATGGCGGGTTACGCTAGCGATATGGAACGTTTCCTCGATATGAACCAGGGCTTCCGCTCTCGGGTATCGTACGCCTTTGCTTTCGCCGATTATACGCCGCATGAGCTGTCGCAAATTGCGCTGCACATGCTGGAAGCAAAGGGCTATGATTGTAGCTTTATCAAAGATGAAATCCAAGGGATTGTGAATTTCTGCCACCGTAATGGAGCAATTCAAGGGAATGGCCGCTGGGCACGAAACTTTGTAGAACGTATCGTTAAAGAACACAATGTACGCGTGTCAGCGGAAAACACCGATCGGTATGTCGGCAAAATCTTGCCTGACGATCTGCGGCTGGCCGCAGGTATGCCGCGAAAGTATGGGGATCAAGAGATCAATCATGCGGCTATCGGAAAGCGCGAGCTCCGTGACGAAGCGATGCAAGAGCTTCAGGCCATGGTGGGGTTAACTTCGCTTAAAGAACAAGTCCAAAGCATACTCCATCACGTGGAAGTGGAACAAAAACGAATACAGCAAGGGCTATCGACCGAAGCCATAAGCATGCACATGTTGTTTGAAGGATCGCCAGGTACAGGCAAAACGACGGTCGCACGCATTATCGGGAAGTTCCTGAATGGACTAGGCTTACTCACGAACGGTCACGTGGTAGAAACAGATCGTTCAGGGATCGTCGGTCGTTTCATCGGTCATACCGAGGCCAATATGAGAGAACTGATTGCCAAAGCAAAAGGCGGTATCCTCTTCATCGATGAAGCCTATGCACTGGCCAAAACCGATTCGCCGAACGATTTTGGCCGCGAGGCCATCGATGTCCTCGTCAAGGCCATGGAAGACCACAGAGGCGAACTCGTGGTCATATTGGCAGGATACAGCAAGGAAATGCAGGATTTACTTTCGCTAAATCCTGGCCTGAGTTCACGAATCCCATTTCGCTTTGGCTTTGCCGACTATGATGCGCATGAGATAGTTGAAATTGTGAAGCGTTCGTTTGCGTCTAAGCAGTTTGTACTTACGGCTGACGCTGTAGAGGCATTAGAGGAGCGAGTTGCTGCTCTATCCGCTCAGGCGGAAGGACTAGAGGGGAATGGCCGCTGGGCCCGAAATTTGCTCGATAAAGTACGTATGGAGCAGAATAACCGCTTGGTCCGAATAGGAGCCAGTGATTTAATGACGATCGAAGCAGAGGATATCGAGCGCGTAATTCAGCATATGTAAATCGAGAGGAGCAAGTCTATGGTGTTATTAGAATACTTAGCTAGCAAATTAGCTAAGAAAAAGTCCACACAACTCACAAAGACGATTTTAAACGAAGTTGCTGGGTTGATGAAAGCCCTTGTTGTGGGAATGCTGAAGTGGGCGCTCTGGGTGTTCAATGAATTATTACCGAAATGGGTTCGCATAGCCTTGTTTTTTGTCGTGTTGTACTTTTTATATTTCTCATACCAACAGTTGAAGGAGTACGGTGGAATCCCTCGGATTATTGGGGATTTTATCAATGCATTCATGCACTGATTACAACTGAAAATAACAGGTTGATTGCTTATCTAGACTTTCGAATAAACGCTCTTTATTTACTAGGAAAACCTGGGTCGAGAGCGTTGTAGCCCATACAGAGTTTCTCGTTAATGAAACATACCGTCATTCTGAATCGTTAGTGAAAACGATACGACTGTGGAAATCTAACAATTCAAACGAATTTCTCATTACAGTGCAGAACAGTTATCTTGAAAATTGTTACTATATTTTTGGCGGTGGTAACGATCCGCATGACTTATTATCAGATATTAGGGGAATCCTCAATTGAATTAGTAAATCAATTACTTGATAGATTGGACTGAATTTAAACTTTGTAGTAGTGGTTAATCTATTAGGAGTACTCATTTTTTACGGGTGTTTCTTTGTTTATGTCAGGTATATTCAAAAATGTTTTGCTAAGTGTGATAGTTATATGTAAGCATAAATACTTGTAATTATAACTGCAAGTGCAAGTACAAGAGTAACAGTTAATGTATAAGTATAGACATGACTGATTATGTGCTCTATTAAATAACTGTATCTGCTATAAATTATATAGGGGGTAATTTAAATAATAGCTGATATATAAGTGGAAATGATTTTATTGATAATCGTGTATCTAACAGTATACGCAAACCTAATATTAATTGCAGATGTGAAAGCATAAAATGATTTATATATGCATGTGAGAACAGATTTATAGATAAGCGTATATATAGGTATAAGTGGTTTTTCTATACAACACTCTGATTTAAGTTTAACCTAAGTTAAGAGAGCTAATTAAGTAGTAGATCAAGAATTATTTGAAACCACATGAGAATTTGATTTTAATATTATTAGAAAAGTGAAGTCGTAAATAAATGTATAATATGTTTACTGATGTAATTACAATTTCACAATAAAAAATACAAGTAGTTTTGTATGCAATAGTATAAATAGATATCTAGCTCGAATTGAGGTATAGGCGAATTAATTATAATTAAGTGGAATTGTGTTTGTATATATTAACGTAGGTATCTATAAGTAAAGTCATCAAATTGTAATTAATTGTACATGTACAAATATTACTAACATCAAAACAAAGAACATAAGTAGTTCTAGATGAAATAATGATAATTGATTGCATTAGTAAAAATTGCAAATGATTATATTTACAGGATTTAATTATGCTTTTGCTTTTAATATTGTTATTACAAGTCTATCTAGTCCATGGGGCGATGGAACACGTTGTCCTCATTTTGATGGGAATCTTGTCCAAAGACAGTGCTAAATCACATTTATTTATCTGGGTTGAATGGAGAGGACGTTTCATAATGAGTATTTTTAATGATTATAGTTTTTAATTTCGTATTTAAGGCCACTTTACTTGAAGTGGCCTTAAATGCAAGTGTCGTTACCGAATAAAACTTGAGTAAGTCAGATCATGCAGAATATATGCGAGGAAGAAGATAACGCAAGGATTTTCAAAACGATGTTGAATACTTGTTAATTGCTCAAAATAAGTGCTAGCATAGTGTGGATTATTGCGCATTTCTAAGTTGGATTTGATCAATGCATCAATCTTGTCAGCAATATCCACAAGTTCTCCCTCATAAGTATCGTTTTTGCACTCCACCATGAATTCATGTATTGCTTCGTGAAAAAGTGGAGGAAGCTTTTTCACCATGGAACTTGCGACTTCCTTCTCGTATAACTCAAAAGATCTTTTGATATCTTCAGTGTATTTTTTAATTTTTGAAATTACGTCACCGCTAATTACTTCGACAAGATCATGCAAAATTGATTTGCAAACCAAACTGTATACATCAATTTCCGTTTTCCCAAATCGTTCTTGTTCGAGCAATCCGTTAAATAACGAAAGTGCTGCTACGCGAAAAGAGTGAGTTGCATCGTTGTCAGGGATTAAATTAAAGTTTCCGTTCCAACGTTCGACGGTATCAAGATTTAGGATATAGCCAATAAATTCATACAAGCCTTCACGCTTATCAAATCCTTCAACCAACCATTTAATGGATTGCAGGCGAGATTGGTGAATTTTTTTGTGGAAATAGATGAATTGTTCATGGAAGTATGGGCTGTTATCAGAAATATCCTCTCGGTGACAGAACAACATGGCGTCAAATTCGTCAATAGCGTTTACAAGTTGTCCCAAATATGAATCATCCTCTGCGTTGACAATAAAATCATGAAAATATGGGCGTAAAGATTTTGACAGATAAGAAACGATATCTTGGCTGACTTCTTTTTCCAAAGATTTGATATGTGCCTCAACCAAAGGGTCCTTCTTTGTAACATGTTTTATGGACGAGGTTACAGTTTCATTTAGATCATGAAGCAGTGCTCTTGCAACAAGCGATAGTTTGTCCACGGGATTATTAAATACTTTTTCCTCGATAATTCCGATTAATATTGCGATAGCAGCGCATCGAAAACTATGGCTTGCTGCATTATCCTTAAATCGTGGAGCATATTCACTCCATCTCGGAACGTATTGCATTTGTAAGATAGTGCTGGTGAATTTTCCGTTTTTCATAAGAATATCAATCCTTTTTATTCGTCATCCAGTAAATCTGGAGCGATATTTTTTAAGAAATCTAAATTTGCATTGCCTTTTTCGGAATTTACATTGGGCAGAGAAAGCTCATTATTATTTGGGAAGAACGATTTTAAATTTTTTAGTTTTGTGTTCTCAGGGACATTTTTCTCAAACGCAATAACATTCTCTGAGATTCCTTGTTCATTACGTAGATGTTCGAAAGTGCTTGAGAGAACAAACTGTTTGTAAAGGGCTTCATAATGGAAAGCTTGTTTTTTGTATTTTTGGACATCCAAGCGTAGTTTTGTAACCTCTTCTTTTAATTTTTGATAATCTTTCACTTCGCGTTCCCGTTCAACTAGATCTCCGTAAAGCTTTTGATATAATTGTTCAACGTCCATCAGTTTATTCATGAGTTCGCTTTTATTATCGCCATACGCCTCGATTATACTTGCTATACTTGGTAAATAAACATCATCTTCATTATTTAGTTTCCTGTAACCCATAACAGGGCTATTTAGTTCATCAATAAAGTCAGATAATTTTCGACTCCACGTATTTCGCCCAATCCCTGTTTCTTTCTCTAATTTTAAATTTGTGAGTTTTGCCCCGTTCGATTTTTCTTTGACCTCTAATGCTAATTGTTTCAACATTTCTACAGGGTACTCTTCTGTACGTCCACGTCTTCTTTTGTTCTTTTGAGTTGTTTTAATTTGACTATCCATTGATTATCATCACCATTCTGCTTCCAAAGATTTTGCATCAACAGTTGCTTTGTGTTCCATTAAGGCGGAAAGGTAAGTAGCTTTAGCTGTAAGCGTTTGATCCACTTTAACCTGATTTATTTTGTTTACCTGTTTTCCTATTTGAAATATTTCTTTAAGTGTTCTTTCAACGAGTGATCCTAAATTTCGGGAATAACTTGAAAGCCACTCTGTACCTTTTTCAAAGTCATCTAAATTAGGTTTGAAAATATAGAAACTACAATAACGGCAATCTTCTGCGCAGTTATTGGGGAACTGATCCGAATTATCGCCGCAATATCCATAGTCCACTTGTTTTAAATCGACAACTGACATTTCCGAGACAACTCTACCCTTATCATAAGCAGTTCTTGCATTTCCAATGATTCCATGGCCACTTTTTTGTTTCAAGTGATCTTCAAACTTCTTCGAAGCTAAATGGTAAATAAAAGAATCTGTATAATGCTGAGCATGATTATAATAGCCTTCCTGTGCCATTATGCTCTTATGACCCGCCATACGGGCGATGGAAAGGGGATTAAAGCCTTGAAGAAAGAGATTAATGATTGCCAAATGTCGAGTATCTCCAGGTCTTAATGCTGTATTATATTCATGACCATATCGTTCTTTTATAATTTCTGTTTGAAATTTCTGAAGTAAAGGATTAAAGAAAGAACGATCCATTCGAGGCGCCTTTTCTGGATTAACTCTTGAATTCGGTTTTACTATCTTTAGGTAAAATTCAATGGAAAACAGATATTTAGATTCAATGTTTAGAAATGAAATTAAGTTTTTGAAATCAAGTATTAAGTTGTATGTTCTTGCATCAATTTGATATGTTTCGTCAGGGTACCCCTGAATTTCATCACCTTCTACTGATTCTAAACTAATCATCTCTTCTTTAATTCGTTTTGTTTTGAGCCAGTATAAATTATCCTCAGTTTTTTTGATGCAATCAAAATCAAGTAATAAGAATGCACTGATTCTCATCGGTAGGGTGTTCGTTAATCTCCACCATAGTAAAATGGGGAGGTATCTTCTTGTGTCTATATTGTCAGAGTTGAAGAAATAATCATCAATGCAATTATCAAAAAACAAGACATCTTGAAAGTCAGGGAGTGAACGATTTTCGTGTGAGTAACTTGGAGTACTTTCAATTATTTCATTATACTGATGTTGATTATCACTAAGAGGATAAAAGCTAAGGAATACTTTCAAGGATCTTGCGATTCTTGAGGCTTCTGGTTTAGAAACTGAATTTAAAATCGCTTTCAGTGGTTCGGAATTCTTAAATCCATTCGTCTTCATAATGATACGTTTTAAATAACGTTGTTCCAGAGCAACAGTTGCAGGCGATATTTTGTTTATGATTCTCGCAATGGCATATATGCGTAACACTAAATTCAGTTCTTTATAAACCTCTAAATCAAAAATAATACGATATGGATTATTATAAATAGGGGTGACATATCCCCATTCTAATGCTTCAAAAGATTCTGCAATCAATATATTCAAGATTTTAAACGTTTCAAAGGCTGATTTCATCTCATCCAGATATTCTGGGCTATAAATGATTTTTCTTTCAACATGTACAGTTGTAACTCCGCTTGAGTCAATTTTGTTGCGGATTTTCAATTTATTCACCTCTAATCTTTTTATTGTACAGGTAGCTTGAGAAACTCGGATGTTTTTTTAACTATTCTTGTAAATTCTTCTTTCGCGAGAAACGAATCCACATATTCTTTACCCAACGCTTGGTATGCCTCATTAAATAAGATGAAAATGTACAAGAATAATTTAGAATCTCGTTCTCGAATTGCATCATACTTTGAGTTTTCTAGTGAAAGAGAGATACGTTTGAGTTCTTCCACTGCTTCAATTAGCATATAGGACTGAGGGATAAAATATTTGCAATCCATACATTTAAGTTTATTTGTAAAACTACACTTTGGATGTACAAGGCACTGCCCATTCTCTTGTCGTGACGGCATTTTACCAAGTAAAATCTTTTTTACTAACTGTTTGAAATATTCTTGTGGCATGGCAGATAATTCGGCAATAACTGATCTGTCTCTTTCTTTTTTTTCAGTTATAAATTTACCCCATGCTTCAATTTCATAGGGTTTAAGCCTTCTTCGCAATTCTTCAATTTGCAAAGTTTTCTGCTCCAACCGATGTGATGTAGGAGATGTTTCCGAAGCCATTGATACAATGTAATTGAATAACCATCCAAAATGACCGCGTCTGAAAACATTAATCGAAACTCTATTAATAGACCCATCTTTGTTAGTATTGTTTAGATATATTTCTGTAGAGGTTAGTTTTTTATGTGACCGTAACATGCTTGTGAGTTCAAGTGCTATATCTGAATCTGGTCCATCCTCCTCCAATACCGAATAAAATAAGTAGGTTGATGTGCTACGATTCATTTTTATTGATTGAAAAGAATTGGAGAGATCATGTCTTGAAAAAAATTTATCACGTACTTTTTTAACTAAACCTGATCTTAGGGTATGTAGCAGAAGCTTTTGTTCTTTCTGCCGTCGATGTAGTTCACATAATACGGCCGCAGTTGCAAACGGAACAGCCAGCTCAGGGATAACATGGAAGTATAAAACAGCCTTGTTTTTACTTGCAATTGAGTTTTTCACCTTTAATTGAACTTGATTTACAATGATTTGAGCTTGGTCTATAGACAATGTATTGTTCTTAAACCATGAAAATGAAGTTATATTAATTTCTTCAATTTCAATTATAGGAAGGTCATCAATGATACTTGATGATCTCCAAAGATCTGACAGATGCATTATTATGTATAGCCAAGTGTTTGCTATTGATTGAACGCGTATAGCTAACGGTGTTAGCCTCTCAATATTCATGATCTCATTTATGTATGCGAGATATATTTCAGGAGTATATATTGAATCCTCCTTAGAATTTGTTTTGGAGGATAACCGACTGACGGCAATATTCGTTGTACGTGTTATATTATTCAAGCTGTCACAGTATTTTATAAAATCAGAGACGAGCTCTTTTTGTCCAGCAGTGATTTTATCTCCGACCATTATTTCCTTAAGTTCTTGATCAGAGATTTGATAATTTTGTTTAGTTATTTTGGAGATGCATCTCTCAAAAGCAAGAATGTACTCACTTGTTTTAATACGTTTTTTCTTAATTGAGGCTGTGCTACTTTTAATTTTTGTTGAACAATAAGTAACTCAACTTTCGCAGCACAAATCTCCAAACAAACCCTTGATATAGCTGGGTAAACTAGAGATCCAATCTTGTAGTTGACAAAAAACAGCTGTTTTGTTCTTCTTGGTTTTGGCCTCTGACATTTCGAGAAATAAACTCATGAGTTGCTGAAGCGCGGTCTGGAAGTCCAGATCGCGAACTTCATCTGCAAAGAGGAAAAAGAGTCCTCCCAGTGTCCGGTCATCACTCGATTGACGCCGTTCGTATTCCATTGCCAAATAACGGCTGAACACAATCGTTGTGTGACTGATCAATTGGTCGAAGGAACGGCCTTGAAATTCGGTACCCAGTTTCAAATAGCTTTTGGTGACTTTGAAAAAAGTCTCTATACTCCAGCGCATACCGTAGATTCGTACAATTTCAGCAGCATCCAGCGTTACGTCTGTACTTAAAATCGCCAGCCATTCCCGTTTTTTATTCCGGTTACGGACAAAAACAAGCTTCACGGGCAGATCACAGGTCGTGTGTACGATGACGGAGCCTTTGATGTCTTTTGAATTGGACTTCGGAAGGCTTTGAAAAACTTCACTTAGCGTCATTCGCTTGCCTTGAACCAGATAGCGCTGTTTCATTTCCTTGACCATACCAATCACAGCGAGGCCTTTGCCTGTGAGCTGACGAAGCAGTGGAGCTTGCGTAAACCAGCTATCCATGAGTACGTAATCGGCGGTGAATCCTGCACGTAAAGCCCGTTCCAGCAAGGCAACAACGGCATCCGGCTTCCGAGAAAAGGCCTCCATTCGACGTTTGTACCCGTTGCTGCGTTTCGAGAGATTCGAAGCCATTTCGCACAACCGATTGGCCAGTTTAGCTGAAGACAGCATGGCAAAGTCAAGCGGAGCGAAGCTAAAACCGTCCGACCAGCCCAGGGTTAGCATGGTGTAACCTTTGGTAAATTTGCCCGTGGAATGGTCAAAGACTCGTGCCAGTAACTCTGCTTTTTTGCTCCGGTTTCGGCTCAAAACGGAATCGTCGATGATGAACACTCGTACACGCGTAGATGAAATAAGCGATTCGAAACCCTGCACGGTGCGAAGACTTAAGGTTTGCAAAAAGCGCCGCCACGCAAAAGAAGCTTGATTCAAAAATCGATAGATGACATCTTTGCCGGGAAGATCTGCTCTACGGTCACTTTCCAGAAGTCGAAACCAGTTCTTTCCTTCGAAGACCAAAGAGAAAACGATTTGAAAAACCGCTAGACTCGAAAGACCAAAGGATTTGGAAATGCCTGCGTGCCGTAAGGCTTTCCCGATGTGGAGCGAAGCAAAAAGTTTGGAAAAGCGAGACTGTTCAGACAGGGAATGTTGTTGTACCATAGTGTTACGCACCTTTCTTGTTGGCATGGTTGATTCGACACTTCCATGATACCAAACAAGAAGGTGTTTTTTGTCAATAGAGACCAATATATTGAATCCTTCTTACGCCCTCAACGGTTTATGACAATATTCCAGGTGCGAAAGTTGAGTAAGTAATATATAATTTCTTGTTTTCTTCTGATGTGCAGCCCGCGCTAATTCGATCTATTTCAGTTATTAAACGATTTAAAAGCCAGGGGACTGTAACTTCAATATTGGCATTTTTTTTCTCATTTTCGTAACGGATTATTTCATTGATGGGTATGTAATTATAACCTAGAACTTCTACGGGTTTTTTAATTTTCCCTTTGTCTATTATTTTATAAACACTCCCAAAATTTATTCCTAACCTCATAGATACTTCACGAATACTAAGATGATTTTTAGGCTTTATGGTACGATTATTCGTTAATTGATTATCCATCGTGTAGATGGTAACGACTTCATATTCTTCAAAAAATCTCGAAATTTCTCGCTCTGGAAAAATATATGATTTGGATATCAACTTACCACCACTAATTAGCCCTGCCTTAATTATTTTTTGGTAGTTGTTTTTTACAGATTTTGTTGTGCAACCATGTTCGATCAGCCAGTTTTTCAAAACTTCTCCACTTAAATAGGGCTCTTCTAAAATTGGTTTTCTTCTTTGCAAGTGCTTTTTTTCGTATGCCTCGGCGTCTTCAAATGATATGTACAGAGAGTTCTTAACTTTAATTACACTGCTACAAGATCTCACGTACGGAAATAATACATTTCGGCTAAGTTCCCATTTTCGGCTTAATTCAGATAAACTAATATAACCTTCTGGTAACATTTATCGTTCCTCCGTATCATTTTTCATTTTTTTTCTTTCGATTAGAATAGGAATGAAATTTGTATGCATATTTTGAAATTTTTCTAGCATTTTAGTCTTCATTCTTTGTGTTCCTGACAAATAGCTCAATGAAGACATTAAGCTTTTATCCCCTCTGGGTTGCGAAAGGTCATAAGGGTTTTCGGCTATTTCTGCGAGTTGGTTTGAAAAGGTGCCACGACCAATATGTGTTGACCATTTTATTTTTTCTAGATGATTTCCGAGAATGATTTCATCAAGGTTTCCCGTTTTAAGGCTTTGGATAAACTTTGTCTTTACTTTGTTAAAATATTGTCTATAGGTGCTTTCTGTCATTGCTTGTCCATTTCTGTTTACAAAAAGTGCACCGCTTCCATCTGTAGATTTGTAGGTATTGATATGATTTTCGTAAAAAAGTTCTAGCCAATCATTAACTGAATAGATTCTTTGCTGTCTAGGTCTTTTTACAGCGGCGTTAGCAGTTCTCAAATCACTTCTCAGATTACGTAAATTTAAACTAACAACCATTTCTCCAGTAAGCTTACGTTTTATGCTAGGGCGCGTAATATTTAATACCTCACTTACACGCAAACCACCAAACATCTGAAAGTAAATCCCGAGAAGTATGGGATTGGCTTCAATTAATGCAATTTCAAAAAACAGTGGCAAAAATTGTGGAGGTAAAAAATGTTCAATTTCTTTAGCTTTTACTCCAGGATATATTGGTGAAAAGGGTGAAGACAGATAAGAGCCATAAGGGCCAGTTTCCTTATGGAATGAAGTAGAGGGGATATGAAGGAGTGAATTCTTTTTGGATAAGAAATGAAAAAATTTTGTTAATGTTCTTTCAGCATCTTTAACGGTTTCAAAGGTTTTACCTGAAGAGGTCATTTCGTTTAAAAAACGATTTCCATGTGAAAAGAGTAACTCATTTAATGAATTGATCTTAAATTCTTTTTTTCGAATTAATACGAAGTTTAAGAATGAGACCGTTGTCATGCAATGTTTTCTCATTGTATTAAATTGCTTGCTATACCACGATAAAATAAATTCGGATAATGGGTGTATAACTTTATTATCTGACTCCATGTCTTTTAAACATATCACCATTAGTTGTTTTTTTTCAGGCTCTTTCTTGTTCCTCAATCTTATCCAGTCTATCCAAACAGGTTCGGCTACAAATTTAATGTTTTCATCTATATTGAAAGGAACTACATTCTTCATTTCTTCTTTCCCCACTTCCCCCACATTTAAATGACCATATATTATTGCTAGGGTATTACTCTTATAAAGACTACTAGAAAACAAGATTTATGTGCAATGACTTAATGAATAGAAATTGAAAGAACTCCAGGTTTTCAGGCTGTTTTCTTGTCAAATATCAATTCTATTATGTGCAGTTTGATTTAGGTGCAATTATGTATAGATAAGGTGGCGTCGTGGAACAGCGCCATCGTGGATGCGCGGTCGGCGTTCAGCGACTGGCCGAAATGGGCATTGCCGATGGTGCACAGCATGTGTGCCAGCAAGGCGACCTGGAACGAATGCTGCGCCACGTTCTCCGGGGCGGTGCTGCGCATGAGGCTCCAGCGCTGGATATATTGCAGCCGGTAGAGATAGGCGGAGAAATGGTAGTTCAATTTTGAGGTAACCCCTTTCATGAGCAGCTTAATGTGCTATTATAGTAACTAATTGTACCAGAGTTAGGGCCGCTTGAACCAGATGGAGAGGAGACTGAATGAAGATGCAGCATTTTGAAGAGAGCATTTATAATTTGATTGTAGAGACCTCCACGAACCTGCCGGGTGATGTACGCCGGGCGGTGGCTAGAGGGCGGGCGCTGGAAGACCGGGCGACACGCTCCGGACTGGCACTAACCACGATAGCGCAGAATATCGGAATGGCGGAGCAGCAAATTTCGCCGATCTGCCAGGATACGGGGATGCCGACTTTTATAATCCATACGCCGGTGGGCGTGAATCAGATAGAGATGAAGAAGGATATTCACAGCGCAATTATCCGCGCTACGAAGAACGGCAAGCTGCGTCCCAATTCCGTGGATTCGCTAACCGGCGAGAACAGCGGGGATAATCTGGGGGCAGGCACTCCGGTGATTCACTTCGAGCAGTGGGAGGAAGAGAGCATTGACGTCCGGCTGATCCTGAAGGGCGGCGGCTGCGAGAATAAGAACATCCAGTATAGCCTTCCGGCAGAGCTGGAGGGACTCGGCAAAGCCGGACGCGACCTCGACGGTATCCGCAAGTGCATTCTGCATTCCGTGTACCAGGCGCAGGGTCAGGGCTGTAGTGCAGGGTTCATTGGCGTAGGCATCGGCGGTGACCGTACCACGGGCTATGAGCTGGCGAAGAAGCAGTTGTTCCGCAAGGTCGAGGATGTGAATCCTACCCAAGATTTGGGCAAGCTGGAGGATTACATTATGGAGAATGCCAACAAGCTCGGAATCGGCACGATGGGCTTCGGCGGTGAAGTGACGCTGCTGGGCTGCAAAATCGGAGTAATGAACCGGCTGCCAGCCAGCTTTTTCGTCTCTGTGGCTTATAACTGTTGGGCCTTCCGCCGTCAAGGCATTCTGGTCCATCCGGCTACCGGTGACATTCAGGAATGGCTGTATGAGAGCGGCACCGGGATATCCGTTGAAGGGGAAGCTGCACCGCAGCCTGTTGCTGAACCTGTGGGTGTAGCAGCGGCAGAAGGGACGGCTTCCGGCGTGGTGCCAGAGGATGCTACGATTCCTGCGGCACCGGCTATTGTATCGGGTACGGGTGAAGCAGCTTCGGGTGCGGCTGTCTCGGGGAACGGGGCAGCCTCTGAACCAGCTGCGGCAGCCTCCGCTGGCTCAGGCGGCTCGCGTGAGATCCGCCTGAGCACACCGATCAGCGAGGAGGATATCCGCAGCCTGCGCGTCGGCGATGTGGTGATCCTCTCCGGCGAGATGCACACCGGCCGCGATGCCCTGCACAAATACCTCATGGATCACGACACCCCTGTCGATCTGAACGGTGCCGTCATCTATCACTGTGGCCCGGTCATGCTGAAGGATGACGAAGGCTGGCATGTGAAGGCGGCTGGCCCGACAACCAGTATCCGCGAGGAGCCGTATCAAGGCGATATTATCAAAAAATTCGGTATCCGCGCCGTAATCGGCAAAGGCGGTATGGGACCCAAGACCCTCCAAGCCTTAGGGGAGCACGGCGCAGTCTACCTCAATGCAATCGGCGGTGCAGCACAGTATTACGCAGAATGTATCAAGAAGGTCAACGCGGTAGACTTCATGGAATTCGGTATTCCTGAAGCCATGTGGCATCTGCAGGTGGACGGCTTCGCAGCCATCGTCACCATGGATGCGCACGGCAACAGCCTGCATGCTGATGTCGAAAAGGATTCCGCCGCCAAGCTCGCCCAGTTCCGCGAGCCGGTGTTTAAGTAATTGAGTAGATTGTTCCTGCTTCGCGATAGTATCTAACAAACTGTAATATAAGCTGGCTGGATATCCCGTTAGACTAGACCTCCTTCATATCGGTGAAGGAGGTTTTTTGGCGATTGCGGAAATTGCGTAGGGCAACCCATTTTGCGGATGAGGAGGCGGAATCAGCAGGAACACTGCTGCGTTAAGCGGAAGTCGGCTGGGAGGGGAATGAGAGGACACATGAGGGGGATAAATCCCTCTGGTGGCGCTGAAAGTGCGCGAGATGCGGAAATGAGAGGGATAAATCCCTCTGATGGCACTGAAAGTGGGCGAGATGCGGAAATGAGAGGGATAAGTCCCTCTGATGGCACTGAAAGTGGGCGAGATGCAGAAATGAGAGGGATAAATCCCTCTGATGGCGCTGAAAGTGGGCGAGATGCGGAAATGAGAGGGATAAATCCCTCTGATGGCGCTGAAAGTGGGCGAGATGCAGAAATGAGAGGGATAAATCCCTCTGAAGGTGCTGAGAGTTTGCTGGGGGCAAAGAGTAGCCGGGGAAAAGAGTAGCTGAAGAGCACTAATGCCCCTGAATCCGCCAACCGCCTCGAGTTGATCATACCAGCAAAGGAAGAGGGTGGCACGGGACCAAAACAGCTTCCCAGATGGTTCCTTCCAGGTATGAGCTTATGCTGAATACTATTTTTTGTGTTTTTTGCAGAGCGGTTATCCTATATGGGATAAGGGTTGGCGGCAGGTTTGATTTATATGTCTTGACAGCGCATACAGGGACATGTTAATTTTTAGTGGGGAAACCGGTTTCCCCACTGTTACACTGAAGCTGTGAAATTGAGCTCTAGCGAAACTATCTAGCTAAGCATTAGCACACTCTAGCTGAGCTCTAGTCAAACTGTCTGGCTAAGCATATGTAAGCTCTAGCCAAATTGTTTAGCCAAGCATTAGCAAGCTATAGCTAAGCATCCGTGAGCTCTTACTAAGCTCTAGCTAAGCTCCTGCTAAGCAGTCAGTATCAGCCTATGCACTATCAAGCTGAAGCAAAGCTCAAGTTATTGACGGCAAGAGTATCCGCTGGCTCCAAAGTGTTGCATTCGGTTTTACATGAGAGGGAGATGAGGAATGAAAAGAAAACGTAACCGCCTGCTTGTTCCCGTTCTAATCACATCCACGGTATTGTCGATCATGATGAATCTGTTTGTCCTGCCGCAAGCTAAGGTGGAAGCAGCCAGCATTGGAACAGTAACCGAGAATGACACGATTTATCAGATTATGGTTGACCGCTTCCATGACGGGGATTCTTCGAATAATGCAACAGGTGCGGCTATACGCTACGGGGAGAACTCCGAGGAGGATTTCCGTTACATGAAGGGCGGCGACTGGCAGGGGGTCATTGACAAGCTCCCGTATATTCACAATATGGGCTATACCGCGATCTGGATCTCACCGGTAGCCGAGCCGCAGATGACTAACCGTGAGAACAACGGTACAGGCAAGAACACTGCCTACCACGGCTACAATGTCAAAGATCCGAACAAGGCCAACCCTTACTTCGGCACCAAAGAAAAGCTGAAAGAGCTTGTAGACTCCGCGCATGCGCTTGGAATTAAGGTGATCATTGATGTCGTTCCCAACCACATCGGCGATTACATGCTGGGCACTCAGGCTTATTATGATATCCCTTCCTTGCAGCCTGCTGCTCCATTCAATAATCCGGCCTGGTATCACCACAATGGGGACATTAACTGGTCTCTTGCCGATGGACGGTACGATCAGTGGGCCCAGGATTATCTGGAGAATCATGATCTGGGCGGTCTGGATGATATCGACTTCGATGTTCCTGCCGCCAAGCAGGCCATCTTCAGCTCGATCAAGGGCTGGTTTGACTATACGGGAGCAGACGGTGCCCGGGTCGATGCAGCCAAGCTGATGAAGCCGACCGATATCGGCGAGCTGCAGAATTTGCTGGGCGTGAATACTTTTGGGGAGAATTTTGACGGCAATGCCGAATTCGTCTCCCGCTGGGTCGGTACCAATAAGGAGTGGGGAATGCTCGACTTCCCGTTGTTCTTCTCCGTGCTGAACAGCTTCGCGTACGGGCAGTCTTTTGACGCGAATATTAAAGGCACCCTGGCTCAAGATTCCTACTACGGCGGCAACGCCAACCATATGGTAACCTTCATCGACAATCATGACCGCAACCGCTTCTTGACCGAGGCCGGGGGCAGTGTTGAGAAGCTGCAGAATGCTCTGTCCTTTATTTTCACCGTGCGCGGAACGCCTGTGGTCTTCCAGGGAACGGAGCAGAACAAGGGCAACGGCAACGGGCAGATCATGACGGGCGGCATCGCTGATACGTGGAACCGCTGGTCGATGGTGAAGCGGGATGTAAACGGCAATGTGCTGGAGAATTATTTCAATGAGAATGCCAGTACCTTCAAGCATGTAGCCAAGCTGAACGAGATCCGCAAAAACAACCCGGCCCTGCGCACCGGCACCCAGCGCGAAATGTGGTCCGCACAGAATCTGTACGCCTTCTCCCGGCGGATTGACACCGGCATGAATGTCGGCCAGGAGGTCATCTCCGCATTCAGTAATGCATCCGGCGGATCACAGACTGTGACGCTGCCGCTGCGCGCCGAAAGCACGCTTACCGCAGGTACGGTTCTGGTGAACCAACTGAACCCCTCCGATACTGTGACCGTGCAGGCGGGCGGTGTTACCGGTAAGCAAATTACAATTACACTAGGCGCCAATTCGGCCAAAATCTACTCCAAAACACAGCCGGTAACCGATACGCAAGCACCAAGTGTTCCGGGAAATGTAACAGCAACTGTACAGAATGCCTCCAGCGCGCTGGTGTCCTGGTCAGCATCCACCGATAATGTCGGGGTGAGCGGGTATGAAATCTACCGCAATGGAGTGAAGATCGGGACTTCGGCTACGACCTCTTTTACAGATAACGGACTTGTAGGCAGCACGAATTATTCCTATACGGTAAAAGCGTATGATGCCGCCATGAATCTGTCGGCCTTCAGCGCAGCCGCTCTGATCGTTACCCCTGCCGGTAACAGTGTGACAATCTACTACAAGCAGGGTTACACCAATCCGTACATTCATTACCGCCCAGTCGGTGGGACTTGGACGACATCTCCGGGTGTAGCCATTCCGGCCGCCGAGGTAGCAGGTTATAACAAAGTCACCATTAACATCGGCGCAGCCACCCAGCTCGAAGCCTGCTTCAATAACGGCAGCGGCACCTGGGACAGCAATGGCGGCAGCAATTATCTGTTCGGCACTGGCACCTGGACCTATACGCCTACAGGCAATATCCAGGCAGGCGGTCCGGTAACGCCAACGGCAACGCCGACTGCTACACCAACCGTAGCACCGACCGTGACGCCTACGGTGGCACCAACCGTAGCACCGACTGCTACACCAACTGTAGCGCCGACCGCAACTCCAACAGCATCACCAACCGTAGCACCAACGGCGACACCTGTGCCAACCGCCACACCGGCAGGCAACACCGCTACGATCTATTACAAGAATACGGCCTTCAGTAACTCCTATATCCATTACAAGCTGGACGGCGCAACCACCTGGACGACTTCACCGGGTGTGCAGATGCAGACCTCTGCCTTCAGCGGCTACAAGTCCATTACCCTTCCGCTCGGCAGCGCCACGGGCCTGACCGCAGCCTTTAATAACGGCAGCGGGACGTGGGATAACAATGGCGGGAATAACTATCATTTTGGTAGCGGCAGCTCGAGTCTGGTTGGGGGAAGCTTGACCTCCGGGGAACCGCAGGCAGACAGCGTAACCTTCCGGGTTAGCGTTCCGGGTTCGACTCCAGCGAATGCTCAGGTCTATCTTACGGGTTCGTTCAACAGCTGGAATGCGGCAGATTCGGCCTACCTGTTGACCCGTGGCAGTGACGGCGTCTATTCCATCACCGTTAACCTTCCGGCAGGCAGCGCCGTGACGTATAAGCTGACGCGCGGCAGCTGGGGCACGGTAGAGACTGCCTCCAGCGGAGCGGACATTGCGAACCGTACGCTTACGCCCGCAGGTGGTGCACAGACGGTGACGTTAAGTGTGCAGCGCTGGAAGGATCAGTAGCGCTTGTAGCTTGTAAGTAACAAGCAGTAACGCCTTTTCTAAATGGTGGGTCGCCATTTAGGAGGGCGTTTTCTGGTTGGTAAGGTAAGCGGATCAAATGTAATCGAAAAACCGATTACAATGCGCCGGTCGGGGGTGAGCGAGCCAAATGTAATCGAAAAACTGATTACAATGCGCTGGTCGGGGGTGAGCGAGCCAAATGTAATCGGAAAACCGATTACAATGCTCCGGTCGGGGGTGAACGAGCCAAATGTAATCGAAAAACCGATTACAATGCTCCGGTCGGGGGTAAACGAGCCAAATGTAATCGGAAAACCGATTACAATGCTCCGGTCGGGGGTGAGCGAGCCAAATGTAATCGGAAAACCGATTACAATGCTCCGGTCGGGGGTGAGCGAGCCAAATGTAATCGGAAAACCGATTACAATGCGCTGGAGCGAGGGTGCACGAGCTAAATGTATGCGGGGGTTTGAGGTATACAAGGTTTACTGTAACTCCCACTCTCAAACAGCGCAGCGGGCGGACTGATTGTGGAGAAGCGGCAGCGTTCGCCTTTGTGTCCGGATTTTCACCGATCAGGTAAAAATAATAAAAATCTGGACACAACAGCGATCGGAACAACGGTCCGTTTGCGGAGCGTCCATTATAGATCCCACAGCGCTCCATCCTCGGCCCAGGCTCTTGGATCTCAGATATCGCTCCTCCCTCGACTTAATATCCCAATCCTGCCTGGCGCTTCCTCCCAGCCCCCGCATCCCGCTGAGCCCACATTTTACACCCCGTTGATAATCGCCGCCGGAACTGGTATTTTGGCGAAAATGCAGGTAGAGTGTTCTCATGGACATTTACACGAGGGAAGAGGACCGCCGCAGATGAAACCATTCCGCATTCGACTTACCATCATACTTATGGCATTGATAGGAATATCAATGACCGGGGCCGGGATCACCATGGCTCAGCTGTTCAAGGATTCGCATATTTCCGTGCTGGAAGAAAACATGTCCCGGGAAATAAAGCTGCTCTCCGGCACCTTCTCATTCATGGATACCAGCAGCCCGGATGCCCTGAACTACTATACAGAACAGGCAGAGAGGATATCCGTCTTGACCGGATCACGTGTCACCTTCATTACGAAGCAAGGCCGGGTCATTGGGGATTCGGAGAAGAATCCGCGCGAGATGGACAACCACTCTACCCGCGAAGAGGAGCTGCTGGCCGCGAAGGAAGGGATTGGCCGTGCGATCCGTTACAGTGATACATTAGACCGTGAAATGATGTATGTGGCAGGTTCCGTGTCTTCGGATCAGGGCTTTGACGGGTATATCCGGCTATCGATGGGGCTAGATACCGTATCCGAAGGACTGAACCGGGCGTGGATGATCATGGCAGGGGGGCTGGTGCTGCTGTTCATTGCCGCAACCTTGGTGAGCTACAAGGTGGCTTCCAGTATGACCTCACCGCTGGAGCAGATCACCAGAGTGGCGCGGCGGATTACTGATCTTGATTACGATGCCCGGGTGCCCATGAAGCGCAAGGATGAGATCGGCCAGCTGGCTACAGCCATCAACGCGATGGCCGACAGTCTCCAGGCCCAACTGAAGACCATCCGCGACAATGAGGACCTGCTGCAGAGTGTACTCGACAATATGACCGGCGGCATCGTGATGATTAACGCTGAAGGGGAGATTGCCCTGCTCAACCGGGCCGCCGAACGGCTGCTCGATGTGAAGCACAGCGAGATGACCGGACATTCTTATAAGGAGATTAAGCATCATTATGAGCTGACCCGGCTGATTGATGATGGAGTGTCCGCAGGTGTACCTATTCACGAGGAGCGCAGCATCTATAATCCGGTGGAGCGGATTGTGCGTCTGGACGGGGTGCCGATGATCCAGGACGGCTGCTCCCGGGGGATGCTGTTCCTTCTTCAGGAGGTTACAGAGATCCGCAGACTTGAGAAAATGCGCAGCGAATTCGTCGCCAATGTCTCCCATGAGCTGAAGACCCCTGTCGCTGCGGTAAAAGGCTTCGCCGAGACCCTCCTGGGCGGGGGCGTTACGGATGAGAAGACGGCGCGTTCGTTTTTGCAGATTATCTACGATGAGAACGAACGGCTGAACCGCCTGATCGGCGATATCCTGGAGCTGTCCAAAATCGAATCCAAACGCGTTCAGCTGGAATGCTCCCCGGTTCATCTGATCGAATTCTTCGGCTCCGTACTGGAGACGCTCAGCAAGGTAGCGGAGAAGAAGAAGATTACGCTCAGCTCGGATGTGCCTGCGGAGCTATTCATTGAGGGAGATGAAGACAAGCTGCGCCAGATTTTCATGAATCTGCTCTCCAATGCGATCAATTACACCCAGGACGGGGGCAATGTCAGAGTGACCGCAGTGAGCATCCAGAAGAAGGATGGCACCGAGAGCGTACGCTTTACAGTCAGTGATACGGGGATGGGGATTCCGCGCAAGGATCTGCCCCGGATCTTTGAACGCTTTTACCGGGTGGACAAAGCCCGCTCCAGAAGCTCCGGCGGAACCGGCCTCGGTCTATCCATTGTGAAGCATCTGGTCGAGCTGCATCGCGGGTCTATTAACGTAGAGAGCGATCTGGGCATCGGCAGCTCATTCATCCTGGATTTGCCGCTGCTTCAGGAAGAGAATCAATAACCCTGCGGAGTCTAATAGAGAATAAATTTATGATTTTACACTAAGTTAACATTGTGGTGCTATGATGTGCATGTGTGCAGTTTTGTAAAATTAATAACCTATGAAAAGACGGGGGAACCTATGGCACAACGATTGCTTGTCATTGAAGACGAACCGACACTGGCCCGGCTGCTGTCTTATAATCTGACACAGGAAGGCTACGAGGTGACGGTGGAGGATCATGGAACGGCAGGATATGACCGTGCGACTAGAGAACCTTTTGAATTGATCGTACTGGATCTGATGCTGCCCGGCATGAACGGCATTGACATTCTGGATAAATTGCGTGGACAAGGCATCCGCACACCGGTTATAGTGCTGACGGCCAAGAATGCGGAGGAGGATGTCGTCCGCGGGCTGAAGTCCGGGGCGGATGACTATATTACGAAGCCCTTCGGCGTATCCGAGCTGCTTGCCCGGGTCAGCGCAGTGCTGCGGCGGATCTCCGGCATTGCCGAAGAAGCTCCGCCCGAGACGGCGGTGTCTGCATCGACGATTATTCTCGGACAGCTGGAGATCTACCCCGAGCGTTATGAAGTCTCGCTGGGCGGACAGAGCATCAATCTGCGGCCGAAGGAATTTGAAGTGCTGCTGTATCTGGCCCGCAAGCCGGGCGTCGTTCTGACGCGGGATGATCTGATGAATGCGGTCTGGGGCTTCGACTATATCGGAGGCCAGCGTACCGTTGATGTGCATGTCAGCTCCTTGCGCAAGAAGCTGGAGCTTGACCCTGAATCCGTGCATATCGATTCCATCCGCGGGGTGGGTTACAAACTGGTCGTCAACAAGAAGAGAACACCTGTCATCTAATATGGCGGTGTTCTTTTCACAAGATAAGCACCTTCTCCTCCGACACCTGTCTTACTACACAAGGATTTTTACACTGCGTTAACAATTCTCTGGAGCTCTATTTACACTGAAAGCTTATCATGGGGAACGAAGATGATGAGAAGGAGACAACAGAAACTAATGAAATCCATCATTGACATAGAGAAGCTAGATCTCTACTATGAGTCATTCCATGCCCTGAAGAACGTGGATTTGCAGATTCCGGAGAAGCAGGTGACCGCTTTTATCGGACCCTCCGGCTGCGGGAAATCCACACTGCTGCGTACCCTTAACCGTATGAACGACATGATTCCCGGAACGCGTATTGAAGGTAAAGTAAATATCGGCGGCAAAAACATCTACAGCGACGAGATCGAAGTGGAGAGTCTGCGAAAGCAGGTGGGGATGGTGTTCCAGCAGCCCAATCCTTTTCCCAAGTCGATCTATGATAACGTGGCTTATGGCCCGCGCCTGCATGGTGTGAAGAGCAAGGCCGAGCTGGATGTCCTTGTAGAGCAAAGCCTGCGCCAGTCTGCGCTCTGGGAGGAAGTGAAGGATTTCCTCAAGAAGTCTGCCTTAAGCCTGTCCGGTGGCCAGCAGCAGCGTCTCTGTATTGCCAGAGCCCTTGCCGTACAGCCGGATATTCTGCTGATGGATGAGGCGACTTCAGCGCTAGACCCGGTGTCCACACTCAAGATTGAGGAGCTGGTCCAGGAGCTGCGGGATAAGTATACGATTGTAATGGTCACGCATAATATGCATCAGGCCGCCCGGGTATCGGGACGCACTGTATTTTTCCTGAACGGTGTTATTGTGGAGGCTGCGGACACGGAGCTGCTGTTCTCGAACCCTAAGGATTCCCGCACAGAAGACTATATTTCCGGCCGCTTCGGCTAAGATTGGCTGATTGGTAAGTCTTAGGTTCACTCTTGTTCACCCGATATGACCAAATGTTTGTGAGGAGGATCACTTTCGATATGATTCGCAGAAAAGAATTCGATAAAGATCTGGAAGAACTGCGCTCCCTGCTGCAGCAGATGGGCGAGCATGTAACGGATGCACTCGACGGTGCGGTACTGGCCCTGCAGACCCTTGATACGGCACGGGCGCAGGAGATTGTCAAAGCGGACCTGCGGCTGAACGCCATGGAAGACCGGATTATGGAGATCGGCTCGCGGCTGATCATCACCCAGCAGCCGGTGGCGAAGGATCTGCGCCGCATTATTGTAGCCTTCAAAATCTCCAGCGATCTGGAGCGTATGGGTGATCTGGCACTGGATGTAGCCAAGGTAACGATGCGCATCCAGGGACAGCAGCTGATTAAGCCGCTTGTGGATATTCCGCGCATGGCTGAGCTGGTTACGATCATGACCACGGAGGCTATTCAGTCTTATCTGGACGAGAATACGGATCTGGCCTACAAAATGGCGCAGGATGACGATCAGGTCGATGGCCTATACAGCGCGATGATTAACGAACTGTACACTTATATGGTTCAGAAGCCTGAAACAGTGAATCAGGCGATGCTGCTCACATTGGTTGGCCGTTACATTGAGCGGATTGCCGACCATGCCACGAATATTGGCGAGAGTGTAGTGTATCTGGTTACAGGTAAACGTCCGGATTTGAACCAATAACAGTATAGACTGCCAGAGGCGAGCCTTCATTCCGGGGGCTTGTTTTTTATTTTGGCATAAAGCGGCGATTCGTGGCAGAGCCATTTCGTCTTGGTGCAGAGCATATGGTACTATGTAAGGAGAAAGCAAGAAAAAGGCGAGGTGCTAGTGTGGACAAGCTGATACTCATTGATGGAAATAATATCATTTACCGGGCGTTCTTCGCCATGCCGCCGTTGACGAATACAGCGGGACAGCAGACGAATGCGGTATACGGTTTCACGACGATGCTGCTCCGTCTGCTGGAGGAGCATAAACCGTCACATATGATTGTGGCCTTCGACGCGGGAAAGATTACTTTCCGGCATGAAGGCTATGAAGATTATAAGGGCGGACGCCAGAAGACCCCGCCGGAGCTGTCCGAGCAGTTCCCGCTGCTCAAGGAGCTGCTGAAGGGTCTGGGAGTTCCGCAGTTCGAGATTGCAGGCTACGAGGCTGACGATATTATCGGCACCATCTCCAGGGAAGCGGATGCCGCCGGCCGTCAGGTGATGATTGTGTCGGGGGATAAGGATATGCTGCAGCTGGCTTCCGAGCATACCACCATCGCACTGGTGCGTAAGGGAGTTACGGATGTGGAGCTGTACGGGCCTAAGCAGATCCGCGATAAATATGATCTCACCCCTGAGCAGATCATTGATCTGAAGGGGCTGATGGGCGATGCCAGCGACAATATTCCCGGGGTGCCGGGAGTCGGGGAGAAGACAGCGCTTAAGCTGCTCCAGCAGTTCGGATCGGTGGAGGGCGTGCTGGCCGGAACCGGTGAGCTGAAGGGGAAGATGAAGGAGAAGCTGGAAGAGCATGCGGACAGCGCCATCATGAGCAAAAAATTAGCGACGATCTACCGTGAGGTTCCGCTTGAACATACCTGGGAGGATATGGTGTTCAGCGGTATTGTTGCCGATACGGCGGGCCCTGCCCTGGCGAAGCTGGAGTTCAAGTCCCTGCTGGAGCGCCTGTCGCTCAGCGCCTATTCCCATGCGGCAGACGGCAGCCTGTCCGGCCCCGCTGCGGTGGAAGCGGCAGAGCTTACGATTACAATCGTTGATGAAGCCGGAATAGAGAAGCTGGTACAGGCACTGCCGGGCATCTCCGCTCTGCATGTGGAATCTAACGGGGAGAACCCGCACCGTGCCGAAGTGATCGGCCTCGGGCTGTCTTCGCCGGAGCAGCATTACTTTGTGCCTTTTGCCCTGCTGAAGAGTCCCTCGGCAGCCCCCCTGCGGGACTGGCTCGGTGACGAGCAGGCGCCGAAGAGCGGGTATGATCTGCACCGTGCCGATCTGGCGCTGCATTGGCAGGGGATTGCTTTTGCCGGAGCCGCTAATGATGTTCAGCTGGCCGCTTACCTGCTGGACCCGACTGAAGCGAGCCAGAATCTGAATGACCTGACCACGAAATACGGCCTGCCCCGCTTGTCGCCGGATGAGGATGTTTTCGGCAAAGGGGCCAAATATAGAATTCCTGAGCTTGCGATTCTCGGTGAGCATGTCGCCCGCAAAAGTGCGACTGTGCTTGGCATTGTGCAGAAGCAGCAGGAGGAGCTGGACAAGACGGACATGACCGGTCTGTTCCAGGACCTGGAGATGCCGCTGTCACGGATTCTCGCCGATATGGAGAAGCAGGGCATCGCTGTGAATAAGGACGATCTCATTCAGCTCGGTAAGGAATTCGAAGCCCAGATCTCCCGGCTGGTCACTGAAATCTACGCCGCCTGCGGAACCGAATTCAATCTGAATTCTCCGAAGCAGCTGGGCGAGGTTCTGTTCGTGAAGCTCGGTCTGCCGGTTGTGAAGAAGACGAAGACCGGATATTCGACCGATGCCGAGGTACTGGAAAAGCTTGCGCCTTATCATGACGCCGTGCGCCTGATTCTGCAATACCGCACCCTGGCCAAGCTGCAATCTACGTATGTCGAAGGTTTAATGAAGGAAATTTCGCCGGAGACAGGCAAGGTGCATACCTTCTACCGGCAAACGATTGCTGCTACGGGCCGGCTCAGCAGCCAGTTCCCGAACCTGCAGAATATTCCGATCCGGCTCGAAGAGGGCCGCAAGCTCCGTAAGGTATTCGTGCCCTCCGAGCCGGGCTGGTCGATTCTGGCGGCGGATTACTCGCAGATCGAGCTGCGTGTGCTGGCGCATATCTCGGGTGATGAGCGGATGAAGGAAGCTTTTGTCGAGGATATGGATATTCATACCAAGACTGCGATGGACGTATTCGGCGTTCCTGCGGAGAGTGTGGACAGTAATATGCGCCGGTCCGCCAAAGCGGTTAACTTCGGGATTGTGTACGGCATCAGCGATTATGGCCTGTCGCAGAACTTGAACATTCCGCGTAAGGAAGCGGCCCGGTTCATTGAGCAGTATTTCGAGGTATTCCAAGGTGTGCGCCGTTACATGGATGACATCGTAGTCGAGGCCCGTAAACAGGGGTATGTAACTACGCTGCTGGAGCGCCGCCGTTATCTGCCGGATATCAATGCGAAGAACTTCAATCTGCGGTCCTTCGCAGAACGTACGGCGATGAATACGCCAATTCAGGGAACCGCTGCGGATATTATCAAGCTGGCCATGGTTCATATGGATAGGGCGCTGCATGAGCGCGGCCTGAAGAGCCGGATGCTGCTCCAGGTACACGATGAGTTAGTGTTCGAGGTGCCGGAGGAGGAGCTGGAGCAGATGAAGCAGCTGCTGCCCGAGGTGATGGCCGGAGCGCTGCAGCTGTCTGTTCCGCTGAAGGCAGAGGTAAGTTATGGCAGCAACTGGTACGAAGCGAAATAGGCTCCCCGCACATGGCAGATATCCGGTATAATGGAGTGGAGGTGAGCCATGATGCCGGAATTGCCGGAAGTCGAAACAGTCAGAAGAACACTTAATGAGTTAATTACAGGCAAGCAGATAGAGCATGTCACCGTCCGGCTGCCGCGGATTATTCAGCGCCCGGATGATATTCAGGCCTTCGCCCATATGCTGGCAGGCCATAGTGTGGTTACAGTTGAACGAAGAGGCAAGTTCCTGCGGTTCGTCTTTGACGGGCTGGTGATGGTCTCCCATCTGCGGATGGAGGGCCGTTACGGCGTGTACCGTGAGGGCGAGCTGCTGGACAAGCATACGCATGTTATTTTCCATTTCACGGACGGGACTGAGCTGCGTTATACGGATGTGCGCCAATTCGGGACGATGCATCTGTTCCAGCCGGGAGAGGATCTGCAGCTGAAGCCGCTGAACAAGCTGGGGCAGGAGCCGCTGGATGCCGATTTCACGCTGGAGCGGTTCAAAGAGATTGTCGCGAAGCGGAGCACCAAGATCAAGCCGCTGCTGCTCAATCAGGAATATATAGTAGGTATCGGCAATATTTATGTAGATGAGTCCCTGCATCGTGCAGGCATCCACCCGGAGGAGACCGCGAAGTCCCTCTCGGAGGATCAGCTGGCCAGACTGCACCATGCTATTGTCGCAACACTGACGGAAGCGGTGAATGCCGGAGGCTCCTCCGTGAAGTCGTATGTCAACGGCCAGGGGGAGAGCGGGAGCTATCAGGATCAGCACAAGATCTACGGACGCAAGGATCAGCCGTGTGCCAACTGCGGCACGCTGATTGAGAAGAGCGTGGTCGGCGGACGGGGAACGCATTATTGTCCTACCTGCCAGCCCGTACCTGTAGTGATTCTGTAATTTTTATTTAGAGTCAGCGCTGCATTTACCGCCCGTTTCCGGGCTAGTTACACCTGAGGTATAACCGTTCTGTATAAAGGCAGGCACTTACTGCCCGTCCCGCCCATATAATGTGTGAAGATTGCTGATTACGGCGAAACGGAGCTCCGGCTCCGGTTCTTCACGGGAGGGATTGCGGGTGCTGAGCCCATTGTTGTCTTTGCTGTTGCTTGCGTTTGCGCTTAGTCTGGATGGATTTGGTGTAGGCATTACATATGGACTGCGTAAAATGAAAATCCCCTTGCTCTCCATTATCATTATTTCGCTCTGTTCAGGGGTCGTCATTTATGGTTCTATGCAGGTCGGCGTGCTGCTGGCCAAGGTAGTCTCGCCGAATGCCGCTTCCAGTGTCGGAGCGGTTATTCTCGTCTTAATGGGCTGCTGGTCCCTGTTCCAGATGCTGACGCAGAAGGAAAAGGAGCAGGAAGAGACTGCGTCAAGGCAGGAGACCATGCTGGAGACGGCTGCTGCCGCACAGAGTGCTGAGACAGAGCTGAAGCCGGCTGTATTCTCTCTGGAGCTTCGCCATCTGGGCGTGGTGATACAGATTCTCCGCACGCCGTCTTCCGCTGATATGGATGCCTCGGGGAGTATTTCCTCCATGGAAGCTATGATTCTGGGGATCGCGTTATCGCTGGATGCCTTCGGGGCCGGTCTCGGCGCGGCACTGCTCGGATTCAGCCCGTGGTCCACCTCGCTGATGATCGCTGTATTCAGCGGAACCTTTCTGCTGCTGGGGATGAAGACGGGACTACGATTATCCGGCAGCTACTGGATGAAGCATGCGGCTGCGCTGCCCGCGATATTATTAATTGTAATGGGTATAATGAAGTTATTATGAGGTGAGTACATGATTATAGGCTTAACCGGAGGCATAGCTTCGGGAAAAAGCACCGTGTCTGCGCTGTTTGTCCGCAAGGGAGCTGCACTGGTGGACGCCGATGTCATCGCCAGAGAGGTGATGCTCCCCGGACATCCGGTGCTGGCGGCAGCGGTGGAGGCTTTTGGAGACCGCATCCTGTTGCCTGACGGCTCGCTGGACCGGGCGGGGCTTGGCGAGATTGTCTTCCGGGACCCGGAGGGGCTCAAGACATTGAATAACCTGACCCATCCAGCAATCCGCAAGGAGATCAAGGACAGAATGTATGCGCTTGAGCAGGAGAATCCGCAGCGGCTGGTCATTGTCGACATTCCGCTGCTCTACGAATCAGAGCTGGATTCCTTGTTTGAGCAGATTATTGTGGTCTATGTTCCGAGAAGGGTTCAGTTAGCCCGCCTCATGGAGCGCAGCGGAATGAAGCTGGAACAGGCTGAGGACCGGCTGAGGTCGCAGATGGATATTGAACTGAAGCGCAGGAAAGCGAATTATGTGATCGACAATAGCGGTGATCCGGAGTCTGCAGAGCTTCAGGTTGCCCGGCTGTGGGACAGGCTGGGCCTGATATGATGAAGTGGCTGCGCAAAAAAAGAGTCCTGCTGCTGCTGTTTATCGGCTTCACCGCGATCCTGTTTCTCGGCTCCAACTGGATGTCATGGTTTTATCCTATTCATTATAAAGCAGAGATCCGCCAGCACAGCCGGACGTATGAGATGGACCCGTTCCTGGTGGCATCCATTATCCGTGTGGAGACCAATTATAAGACCGGACGCGAATCCAAAAAAGGCGCGCTGGGACTCATGCAGCTTATGCCGGATACCGCTAAGTGGGCGCTCGAAAAGGCCAAGCTCCCCGACGTGTCGCTGGAGCGGCTGAAGGAAGAGCCCTCATCCAATATTGAACTGGGCACCTGGTATTTGTCTACGCTGTCCAAGCAGTTCGACGGCAACCGTATAGCGGTCATCGCCGCCTATAATGCCGGACCCGGCAAGGTGCAGAGCTGGCTGGATGAAGGGCAGTGGGACGGGACAGAAGCCTCTGTGAAGGACATTCCGTTCGGTGAGACGCGTCACTACGTGCAGCGTGTGATTTATTATTATGATCAATACACCGAGCTCTACAGTGAGTTCTAGGGTGCTTATTACTTCTGCTGCTGTTATGTAAAAAGAAGCATCAAACGGCCGGAGGCCGTTCGATACTTCTTAGGCAAGCTTATGTCGCGCTTAACAGGTTATTATTTGTACTGACCTGCCAATTGCTGTTCAGCCAGGGTTACAAGACGTTTAGTGATGTAACCACCGATCGAACCGTTTTCGTAAGAAGTTTTATTGCCTTGGTATCCGTCTGGGGAGAGGGTGATACCTAGTTCCTGGGCAACTTCATATTTCAGTTGTTCCAAGGCACCGCGTGAGTTTGGAGCTACCAGGTTATTGGAGTTGTTATTTTGGCTCATTGCTGTTCACCTCCTATCGGTTGGTAACTGTATTATGCGCCGGACATGTCAGATTCATAACAACAAATAAACGGTGTTTTCTGGAAATTAAATGATGCCCGCATAGCCCTTGTGTATCAAGGGGCCGGGCCAACCCATTCTAATGATGAGGAAGTGAAGAAGCTTATGAAATGCCCTTACTGCGACCACACCAATACCAAAGTCCTGGACTCGCGACCGGCCAATGAGAATAAGTCCATTCGCCGCAGGCGGGAATGCGAGCTGTGCAGCCGCCGTTTCACCACCTTCGAGATGATTGAAGAGACCCCCCTGATTGTGATCAAAAAAGACGGCAGCCGTGAAGAGTTCAGCCGTGACAAAATTCTCCGCGGTCTGATCCGTGCCTGCGAGAAGCGTCCGGTCCCTGTAGAGCGCCTGGAGGTCATGGTATCCGAGGTGGAGAAAAGCCTGCGCGGCATCGCCCTCGCCGAGATCGAGAGCCGCCAGATCGGCGAGCTGGTCATGGAGCAGCTCTATCCTGTCGACGAAGTAGCCTACGTCCGCTTCGCATCCGTGTACCGCCAGTTCAAGGACATTAACATGTTCATGAAGGAACTGAAGGGACTGCTCTCCAAGAACACGGAGGAGCTGGACGGGCTGTAAGCTTCGCTGCTTAGGAGAGAAGGGTTCGATTGGAGTACAGGGGCTGGCCTTGAGGTTGAGAGGTCAGTTCCCGGGTGGAGCATCTTGTATCAAAATTAATTTCGAAAAAGTGTTGACACTGAAAGCAGATTTCTGTATTATATAGAAGTCGCCTACGAAACACATTGATGAATAAGCGGCTTGAGCTTATCGCTCAGATCAGATTTTAGAATACATAATGTAATTCTAAATTGGTTAAATTGTAAAAACATGGGGCCATAGCTCAGCTGGGAGAGCGCATCGCTGGCAGCGATGAGGTCAGGGGTTCGATCCCCCTTGGCTCCACCAATTTCATACGGACTCTTAGCTCAGTTGGTAGAGCAGTAGACTCTTAATCTATTTGTCCAGGGTTCGAGCCCCTGAGAGTCCATCACATGAAGAACGGCAGAGATGCCGTTCTTTTTTGCTGTTTCAGGGGATGCGGATGACTAAGTGGGGGAACCGCAAGGGTTTGAGGTCCATTCTCGAGCCGCGCCCCCCCCGGACCCCGAACCCCAACTGCGAAATATGGTTTCCGTCGGTATCCTTCGGTTCTAAATGTGTCTAAAGGATTGCTACGGACCCCACAGCCCTTATGTTCTCTATTCAGCATAATTAAAAGGGCTAACGGACCGTATCGCGCTTATTGCTTCTTCACCATCCATATATGAGATGAAATCTAGTAATAGCGCCATCTGAGTCCGTAAGCTTGGTAAAATTGTGCTTTTTGTAGAAATAGGCGCTCCTCGGTCCGTTACAGCTGATTGATACCTCTACTTCTCACGCTCACAGCCACGGAATTCAAGTGTTTTTGCCACATCAGCTTTATAATTCATGCGCCTAAACACACGTTAAACTCTAAGCTGATATGTTCGATAACGCTGCTGTCCTCCAGCAACATCCAGTAACTGCTGTTCAACCAAATGATGCAGAATTCGTCTGGAGTGTCTATCCGTTACCTTGAGATGCTTAGCAAGCTCCAAAGGTGTGAATGCTCTGAGCAGACGTCTTGCGTAACGAAGGGTCTCCGCTTCCAGCCAAGTTAATGTGGAAGAAACATCCGTCGCAATGAATTTGCCGATAAAAGACAACACCAATTGCTGACATTGCTTGGGTTCTTCGATAATTGAAGGATAAGCGATAGGAAGAAAAGTCCAACTATCAAGGGACAGTAAGCAATGCCGGCGGCATAAATCCTTGAATCGTCTGACATCCAGATCTCTGGCGTGAGGTCCATATCCTTGAATCTCAATCCCGCCTTTTGCATCTCCAGGCATATAAGCCAAGTCCAGATAGCGGTACCCGTTATTGAAATCGCGCACTTCCCATTCTGGAAACAAATGATCGAAATTAGCGATTGCCGGAAACCATACTTTGCGGAGAAATTCAACTGTTCCGTGGCCTAATCCTTTGCCGAGCAGCTCCTTTCGCCTGTGGCTGCTCTCATTCTTCAGATTGCTATCTAACCATTCCTCGTACTGCTGCTCAAATCGCGGCATCCGTACTCCTCCTCGTACACTCAACTGAGTGTTTATTTTTCCCGCAAAAAAGCCGCCTCAATACTCAACCTTCTCCAAGAATCTAACTTGGAAGGGCAGAGCATTAAAAGCGGCGTGTGCTTCACAACCTATGTTTCTTATTATAGCGCTACAAATCCAGGAATCAATAAGAGGCTTCTTTTTTGTAATCCTGATTACTTCTGTTATTCTCAGTGAAATATTCGGTAAGAAATGGATGCGTAAGTGGCGATGGGGAAAAAGGCGTTCTATTCTTCATAAGACATAACTATGGTTTGAAAATAAGGCTTAAATCCAAGCTTTATATAAAGCGCATTGGCTTCGTGGCTTGCTCTCAAGGTTGCTGTATGTACACCTGCGTTATGTAAATCATGGAGGGTTTTGAGGCACAGAGCGCTTGCAGCACCTTGATTTCGATACGGCTGCAGGGTAGATACAAACTCAATGGATGCCTGATTGCCGGTCTGCATGGCAGCCGAGGTAGCTATGGGAACACCATCCAGGTAAGCAAGATAAAAAGATAGCTCGCTGCGTGAAAGCCAAAATTCGTAATATGCCTGATTCAACATAGGCCAGCCATGCAGCGCCTCATTCACCACATCAATCCATAATGCAAATTCAGACGAAGACGTAACCCTGTGTATATGTAGTCGCGGATTAGCCTGCGGCAAGTTAAGGTGTGTTGCTAAATCTAGCGCCATACCCCATTCAGGCTTTTCAGGATCGGATAAATCCCTGAATCCTTTAGAGGCTAAGATAGCGGTTAGGTTTGCAGGCTTGGAGCTTGGCGGGATAAACCATATTTTTGGAAGTGCTCCTGTTTTCAAGTCAGGCAGCAGATTGTCAATATGCTCGCTTGCTGCATCCTCCTCAAGAGATACTTTAAAAACCAGTGAGGGGCCGGCGAAGCCAGGCAAAGGAGAAATCCATTCCACCTCCCCCTGATGATATTGCATATGTTCTGCCAACGCCAGGGTATGCAAATATTTGTCCATTCCCTGAGTGATGCAATTCACATAATAATCGTGATTCATAAATGACCTACCTCTATCGCTTCCCTAAGAGCAGCTTGTTCCGTAAGCGAAGTCCAATGTAGTTGAGCAGTACCTGCATCAGCAGGCTGTCTACTTGTGTGCCGGTGCCTTCGTATTGCAGCGACAGGTCAACAATGTTCTCTATACCTTGTAGCCTTACGTGAGCTATGCAGGCAGTCCGAGCGCCTTTTTCCTTGGCTTTCTTCAACTGCTGAACCTGATGAAGATTATACTGCGGCATATAGATCAAGCTGATGACCGCCGACTTTTCGTTCACACTGTCAACGGCATTGACTTGATAGTTGGGGTCGATGAACGCTTTGGTCTTTTTGCCCAGGAGCACCAGCTCCACCTGCAACCGCCATATCTCGGAATGCAAGGGAATGCCGATGAAAACGATCTCGTCACTGGTTTCGATCATGGACAGCAGCGAAGTGATCGCCTGTTCATCCAGTTGGCTGGTGGTTGCCTTAATCTTCTCGGCCAGCAGCTCGCCATAGGCTACCGGATCTATGTCCTCTTCCTTCACTGCAGGATAGTATTTGCCGTCATATTGATATTGCAGAGGCGACTTATCATAGATCATCCGGAAGCTTGAGAAGTTGTCATAATACATCTGCCGCATGAAGCGGCTGACCGTAGAGACAGAAATGTGGTTGGACTCAGCGAATTCCTGTATGCTTGAAGTCTGAAGCTGGTTATAGTTCTCCAGCATAGCTTTGGCAACATCAAAGTAAATATCATCCTGATCATAGGTGTTATAGCACTCCAGCAGTGCGAGAATATCTAACATGATGCACAGACTCCCTTAATAGTTTTGCTTCATTATAATCCGAATCCAATTCAGGAGAATCAGCAAAAATCGCCCATACCGGGTAAAGGTAGGGCGATTTTTTAACAATTGTGCAATTCGTTGTCTAATTACTTATGCGAGTACCCCGCAGCATGGATACCGGCCAGCCGGCCGGAGGTATAGGCAAAGCCAAGTGTACCGCCTTCAAAATCAACATAAGCCTGTCCGTACATCCCGCCCGCATCAGCGCCGGCGACGTAAAGTCCAGGGATGGCCCGGCCGTCCGAATCGGTCGCTTCGATCTTCTCATTGATGCGTACGCCGCCCAGCGTTCCGAGGTTGCGTCCGACATACTTAATGGCATAATAAGGACCTTGCTTGAGCGGAACCAGCCGCTTCGTGTCGGAGAAGAACATAGGGTCATTGCCCTGGGCAATGGCCGTATTGTACTGCTTGGTGGAAGCGAGGAAGGTATCCTTGTCCACACCGATCTTCTGAGCCAGCGCCTCCAGTGAATCTGCTCTATGGACAACACCGGTCTCTTTCATGGAATCCAGCAAAGGGGTGTAGTCCGTAGGTCTATTCTCGTCTGCAAGAATAACATCCGTGTCATTCGGTTCATTGAATTCCATGTAGAATTGCCGGTTGCCCTTCCATTTAGAGAAATGCGGCTCGATGGCAGCGAGGCCCTTCTTCTTGATGGTGTTCAGCATGGCGGAGTCCAGAATCAGGAATTCCGTCTCTTTGGGCTGCATGTGAATCTCAGCGCCGTGTACAGCGAAGAGGGTAACCTTGGTCTCATCCGAGAAGCGCTGGCCCAGCGTGTTCACTCTCAGGTTCGGGTACTCGCTGAATTTGGTCAGGCTGTACCAATCCTTGTTGATTGGGGCTAGCTTAGCGATCTCTTCAGGCGTAAAGATTTGCGCAAAATACTGGGTCGAGGTCATTCCGTATTCATCCGCACCTGCTTTCCAGGCCATCTGAATTCCGTCGCCTGTATTCGTAGCGATTTGTCCCGGAGTGAATTTTTTGCCGAAATATTTCTCCATCATCTCGTTGTTTCCACCGAAACCGCCTGTCGCAATGACCACGGCCTTGGCATTCACCTTCAGATGAGAACCATCCTCTTTTTTGGCCATTACGCCGGTTACCGCACCGTTAGAGTCTGTCAGCAGCTCAGTCACAGGAGTACTGAAGCGAACCTGTCCCGATTTGGATTCAAAGGTTTTGATCAGCTTCTTGATTGCCACTGTGCCGCCCTCCTGGTAGCCGTGCAGTGTAGCGGGCATCCCGATATGCTCAAAGGCAAAGCCGGTACCGGCATCCACCAGGGTCATTTTGGCGCCGCTGGCGTTCAGCCAGTCGACTGTCTTGCCGGCTTCATCAATAATGGTGCGGACCAGCAGCGAGTTCATGTAGCCATCGGAGGCTGCCATGTACTGCTCATAGAGCCATTGCTTGCTGACCGTTTGTTTTCTGTCCTTCTGCTGCTGGGAATCGGCTGCGAACATGCCTCCGGCCATAGTGCCGGCTCCCATAGGTGCAGCTGTCTTCTCCAGCAGTACGACGCTGGCTCCGCTGTCTTCGGCGGCAAGCGCCGCAGCTGTACCAGCCGCACCGGCACCTACCACGGCTACATCCACCGTGATCTCCTCTACTTCCTTATTCTCGGCAGTGGCCTTGGCCTGCTTCAGGACGGTCAGATCCCCGCCTGCCTGCTTGGCGCAATCTTCCACCGCGTCCAGAATACCCTTAGTGGTCATAGAAGCGCCGGAGACGGCATCAATGGCCAGGGTTTGTTCGCTGACGATTTTTTCGGGAACAATTTTGAGCGGCCCTTGAGCGATGCCTTCCGTTTCACTCTGGCTCAACACCTTAACGTTTTTGATTGCGGTCTCGGTGAATTCCGTTTCAACCTCGATCGGGCCGTTCTTTCCGTTGCCCTTGGCTGTGTATTTCCCCGGCTTGAAGGAGAGTGCAGTTCCCTGAGCAGAAGGGGCCGCCCCCGCCATTTGACTTGTCGCTGCCGCCGCCGCTTGCTTCTCAACATTCTGCGGAGTTACTTCTGTCCCCTTGTTCGCAGAGCTGCTACAGCCCGTGAGTGAGATTACCAGCATAGTGATCATAGCCAGCAGAAATCCTTTGTACCCCCAGTGTTTCTTTTGCATAATGCAGTTGCCTCCCCAACATTCTTTGAGATGTATATCCTCTATTTGAAGGTAACATGTAACACATTTCACATGGAGGTCTGGATCAGACCGCTCTACTTCTGATTTAGAAGAGAAAGGGCGATACGGCACGCAACATTCTTTTTTTAATTAATGTTTGGATGATATACTACCCTTAAAACCTCATAGGAGGCTGACAAAGATATGTCTGTACCCAAAAGAATGGATAAACAAACGGCTCGTGAGTTCCGTTCGATTCTAGAAAAAATGAATATTACCCAAAGTAAAGTTAAAATCAATCTTGATAATGATACAATCGAAGTTGAAGATGATTATTCAATTGACGATATCCTTGAATCCGAAGGTATGCTCACTCCTAACGAAGCAAAAGAACTGTCCGATGAGGTTTACCAACATTGCTATTCTTTTTTGGCAGGGTAACCTGACGCGATGTCTTTTGCCTGTCAAGCCAAAGAAGACAAAATGAATATGTATTTTTCAGTCATTAGTGAATGTGAGGTATTCAGTGGCTTAAACATTGAATTACGTTTGAAAGGAATTAAATTATTTAATTCGCGGAGATGTCTTGATGTTACCTCGCTAATTGCAC
Organism: Paenibacillus sp. FSL R7-0204; assembly: GCF_038002225.1. Taxonomy (NCBI): domain Bacteria; kingdom Bacillati; phylum Bacillota; class Bacilli; order Caryophanales; family Paenibacillaceae; genus Paenibacillus; species Paenibacillus sp. FSL R7-0204. The sequence goes on along the minus strand of NZ_JBBOCA010000001.1, from coordinate 5,354,385 downwards.
AAAAAGCTGGGGATTTAAAAAGAGAACAGCGGGCGATAGGGCGAAAACTCAAAACCCCTGATGCTTTAATTATTGCAACTGCAATAGAGTATCATCTTGGATTAGTTTCGCGTGATCATGATATGAGCTTTGTTGGAGATGAGTATGGCATTCCTCTTATTAATCCTTAACGTGTTTGAACCTCCGGGATCTCTGAAATTTAACTGTTTTGAATAAAAGGGGAGAGCTGTATGACTAAGATTGATCAAGCCAGATTATTTAAAGTGACCTTGAGCGATTGGAACGGTGCGGTGCGTGGACGGCCTACCCGGAAGATTGCTATTTCTGCAAAGGCATCGTTGTACGATCTTGCGGCAGTTACGATTGAATCTTTTGATTTTGATCTGGATCATGCCTTTGGGTTCTATGATAACCTCACAAATTGGGCACGCTCTGAGGAAGGCTATGAATCATTTGCAGATGCGGGTGCGGGGAGTAAGTTTCCTGGAGTGCAAAAAGCGAAAATCAGTAAAGTCTTTCATTCGCCTAAACAAAAGATGCTGCTCTTATTTGATTATGGTGATGAGTGGAGAATGATTGTTCAATACCTGGGCGAAACAGAAGTGAAGCCGGGACAGAAGCTGCCCATGATTACGAAGAGTAAGGACGAGGCGCCTGAACAGTATGGTGATTTTGAAGAGGAAGAGTACGAAGAGGATGAGCAGATGTAACAGTAAAGAGAGCCGTTATAACGAAAAGATCTTACATAGAGCTATAGCGCATCAAGGGCTCGGGATTCGGAGGGCAAATCGGGGGAACCAATCCGCTGGTTCCCGGAATCTACGGGCTCTTTTTTATTTCATACACCAATTTACAAACCGATGGTCGGTATATATAATGAAATTAACTTATAACATCACCCAAGCTTAACCAAAGGAGGGGCAGTTCTGTGAAGAATGCAGACCGCCGCAAGCAGACAATCCGGCAGCTGTTGGAGGCTACCAAGGAGCTGCTACGGGACAAAAGCTGTCACGCCATTACTTTGAAGGACATCATGGAGCGGTCGCAATTGTCGAAGGGGGCGATCTTTCATTATGTGAAAAGCAAGGATGAGATTTTTGCCTGGGTCCTGGAGGAGCGGCTTGATGCTGTGAATGATCGTTTCGAGGAGGAAGTGGCAGGCAGACTGGACAAAGCCTTCGAGGGGCCGATGCTGGCGATCGCAAGAAGTCTGGCCGGTCTTGAGGACAGCCATGAAGCGACTAATAAGGTGCTTCTATACCTGCTGGGCAAGGAGAATGAGCCGGCGGTAGCGGAGGTGCTTAAGCAATTTCATGAGCGGTCGGTATCCGTATCCAGACAATGGATTAGCACGGGACAGAAATATGGAGTGATCAAAGAAACAGTGAATCCTGATGAGACGGCGGAGCTGTTCGTTCTGTTGTCACTGGGTCTGCGGGTGCGGGCCTCCATGCGTCCCTCTGACGAGTCCCTTTCTGCAAGAGAGGTATCTGAGTTCATGGCTGGTATTCTGAAGAATGAAGATGAAGCATTATCAAGTGATAGAAGGGGAGAGGTTAAATGATTCCTTTTTATGCGCTCATCGCATCCTTTCTGCTGTTCCGGGGAGTGGGTCTGCTGGGCCTCCAGTATTGGAATGACTGGCAAACCGCCCTTCAATGGGCCATAGCTGTGATGCTGCTGCTCGGAGCTTCGGCTCACTGGGGACGGCGGCGGCCGGATTTAGTCAGAATGGTGCCGCCTGTTTTCCCGGGGAAGGAATGGATTGTGACGGTTACCGGAATGCTGGAGATTACCGGGGCTATTGGATTATTGCTGCCTGCTGTTTCCTTGGCGGCCGCAGTGTGTCTGGTTGTGCTGCTGACCGCCATGCTCCCCGCCAATATCTATGCTGCCCGCAATCAATTGATGATTGGCGGCAAGCCGGTCCCGAAATTGCCGGTACGTCTAGCGATTGAGCTTGTTTTTATAGCGGCGGTACTGCTGGCTTCTCCGTTGATCTAATTACTTTAAGCCGTACAATCATGCTCACAGGTAACACTCCCCTTGTTCATAGGATAGCCATAGAGACTGATAATAAAAATAGCACTTATGAGTGAAAGCTCAAAGTGCTATTTTTTGCTATTTTTTTTAGAAAATTCAGGACTTTTTCATTTTTTTTAGAGCTATACCCCAATTAGGTCCTGATGAATCGGTTTTTGTCGAGAATTGTTAAGAGTTTGTTTAGAGCGGTCTGCTAGAATGGAGCCCAGATATGAAATTTCTAAGGGGGCAGATGCTACACTCCAGCAGAATTTGCAATATAGCGCACAGGATGAATGAACAAGGGGGAGCGATACATTGTTTAAGGGTAAGGGATTGAAAAAATATTTCTCGTTGCTGCTCACGGTCAGCTTGGTTTGGACCGGGGCCTTTCCGGTATATGCAGGTCCTGGTCCAACAGATACAGGCCCGGCAAGCTGGACTACACTAGATACGGCACCAGAAGGAATTACATTAAATGCTGTAGCTGTAGGCACAGGGACAGTAATGGTGGGCAATGAAGGGGAAATTGGTGCATTAAGCAGTTCCATGACCTGGACAGACCGCGAATCAGGTGTGACCAAGAATTTGAATGATGTTATTCATACGGGTACAGATGGCGAATATGTTGCAGTCGGTGCCAATGGGATCCTCCTAACGTCAACAAATGGCGTGTCCTGGACACCCTCCGATGGATCCTTCGGTATGAACTGGAATGGAGTCAGTTATGGCAATGATAAATTAGTTATTGTTGGAGATTCAGGATTTATCATGGAGAAAGATGACAACGACCCTGATTGGAATATAGTATACTCAGACCCTACTGCGAATCTGAACGCTGTGGCTTACGGCAACGGTACGTTTGTAGCTGTGGGTGATAACGGTACAGTGGTAATGTCCGAAGATGGATCTGATTGGACTAAGGTAACACGCAAAACAACCGAAAATTTAAAGGGCATCAGCTTCGGCGGTGGCATGTTCATGGCTGTCGGGGCGTCGGGAACCATCATTATCTCTCCCGAAAGTAAGAAGGGTGTTGAGCAGACCCAGGATTCTAAAGTGAATCTGAACGGAGTGGCTTACGGGAACGGGGTATTTATGGCCGCAGGAGACGGCGGTAAGGTTTTCTCTACTAGTGATATGGGGCAGAATTGGAAGCCTGAAAATACAGGTACGACAGCAACCCTTAATGGAATCGCATTTAATCAGAACCATAACCGCTTTATCGCTGTGGGTGTAACTGGTGTGATCATTGAGTCCAATGCCGTTCCAAACATTCTGCGGGTGCTCAGTCTGACTCCGGGAAATGATGATACCGATGTAGCAGTAGATGCAAATCTGGAGCTGATGTTTAATCAGCCGGTGACGGCAGCCAGTGGAGACGGCTTTGATATTAAAATTTTCAAGGCTGCGGATCTGTCTGCTCCGGTTGAAATCATCCCGGCGGATGATACCAGCAGAGTAACGGTAAATCCGGCTACCAATACGATAACGATTAATCCGGGCAAAAATTTCGATCCAGGTATGAAATATGCTGTAACCATTGACGCGGATGCTTTCACTAATGGTGGAAGCGGCAATGCAGCGATTACAGCGGATGAGTGGAGCTTCACGACTGTTGCTGGACCAGCAGATGAGACCGCTCCAACCGTTATCGATTATTCCCCTGAGCAGGGGGCGGCGGGAGTGGCTATTGACGCCAATCTGACGCTTACGTTCGATGAGCCAGTAACGAAGGATAGCGGAAACATTGAGATTTACAAAAGTACGGATGAAGTTAATCCGGTAGAAGTCATTCAGATTAACGAGGTTACGGTTCTTGATAAGGTGGTAACGATTGATCCTTATTCAAAACTGGAATATGGTACAACCTACTATGTAATCATTAGTGACGGAGCTTTCAAAGACCTAGCAGAAAACTCTAACTCTTATGCAGGTATTTCGGACAAGGACACCTGGCAGTTCACCACAGAAGAAGCGCCTGATACTGTGCCACCGGTGGTGAGCAGTTATTCTCCTGAGAGTGGAACAAAGGATGTAGAGATCGGCACCAACCTGACTCTTACATTCAATGAGGATGTACAGAAGGGTGAAGGGCAAATTAAGATATACAATAGTGTCAATAGTGTTAACCCGGCCGCGACAATTCCTGTCAGCTCCGATGATGTAACCATTGACGGCAATATAGTAACGATCAATCACCAGGGGAATCTGGTTTACAGTGCGACCTACTATGTGATGATTGATAATGGTACATTTACGGATATGGCAGGCAACAGCTATGCCGGTATCACGAACAATACCACCTGGCGGTTTACAACAACCAGCCGGCCGGATACGACAGCCCCAATCGTAAGCACATACTCGCCTGCGAACGGTGCAGCAGATGTAGCGGTTGGAAGTGATCTGGAGCTTACTTTCAGCGAGAATGTAAGGGCAGGGGAAGGCAGCATTAAGATCTACAGCCCTGACTCCGACAAAGCGGTAGCTACTATTGCTGCCAGCAAAGCAATCATTCTGAACAACAAAGCAACCATCCACCTGGCTCAACATCTGGAGTATGGTACAAGCTACTATGTGAGAATTACAGGAGATGCCTTCGCAGATCTATCCGGCAACTTCTACTCCGGAATTGCGGACAGTACAACCTGGCAGTTCAGCACCCCGGCTGCGCCGGATACAACTGCACCTGTGTTGAACACGTACACACCTGCGAATGGTGCAACAGGTGTAGCTATTGGAGCTAATCTGGAGCTTACCTTCAGTGAGAATGTAAAGGCTGGAGAAGGCAATATCGTCATTTACAATAGTGCGAATCATGCACCGGTAGCGACGATTCCTGCAGCTTCCGGGAATGTAACTATTCACAGCAATGTAGTGACGATTAACCCTACGGATGATCTGAAGTATGGTGCGAGTTACTATGTACAGATTGGAGCCGCGGCATTTACTGATCTCGCAGGCAACGGCTATGCCGGTAATGCGGAGAGTACAGTCTGGCAGTTCACAACCACTGATGCACCGGATCGGATCTCGCCAACGGTGATCACATATTCACCGGAGCCATGGGCCACCGAAGTGGCAGTGAACACGAATCTGGTCCTTAGCTTCAGCGAAAATGTACGGGCAGCAGCGGGTACTATTGAGATTTTCCGCAGCACCGATGATATTCATCCGGTAGTGGTGATCCCTGCCCTTTCGGACAGGGTAACGATCCTGAACAATGTAGTAACCATCAACCCGGCGGATAATCTGGAGCATGGGACAAGCTACTTTGTACGGGTTACAGAGGGAGCATTTACAGATAACGCGGGCAACAGTTATGCCGGCATTGCAGGCATTAACGCCTGGCGGTTTGTGACTACCAGTGCACCAGACACAGCAGCGCCTGTAGTGACCTCTTACAGTCCGGCAGGCAGTGCAACGCATGTACCTGTATCTGCTGCGCTCTCACTGACTTTTAACGAGAATGTGCTTGCTGGAAAAGGTAATATTGAGATTGTAAATGCAGAGAACGGTGAGGTCGTTAAGTCGATTAAAGCGGACGATAAGACGCTAGTTTCGATTGCGAACTCAACCGTCAGTATCAACACGAACGGCCTGCTTAAGCAGGGCGGCAGCTATTATGTGCTGATCGAGCCGGGTGCTTTTACAGATGAATCAGGTAACAGCTATGCAGGACTTGCCGATAGTAAGGTCTGGAGCTTCTCGGCAGTTCCTGTTCCGGTGCCAACCAGTACTCCAGAACCAGGTAGTCCAGGACCAGGACCGGCAGCCCCGGCTCCGGTACCGACACCTACCCCGCAGACTGAAAGCATTAGTGCGAACGTTGAGAACGGCGCCGCTCAAGGCTCCATGGTATCCTCCGTTGTCATTACCCGCACTAAGGATGCAAATGGTGTGAAGAGTGACATTCTTACGTTCACATTGGAGCAAGCGATTCGCGCGGTCAATGAGCTTAAGGCTGCCGGGTCTAATATTGCCAAAATCATCGTGCCTGATAAGAATGATGAGGTGGCTGGAACCAGATTGACCATTCCGGTAACTTCCAGCAAGCAATTTGCTGATAATCAGATTATGCTGGATCTTTTCACAGTGAATGCTGAGGTGAAGGTGCCGGGCAGCTCGATGGCTGGATTCGGTACAGATATTTACTTCAACCTCGTTCCATTGAAGACATCGCAGCAGAGCGCAGAGGTTGAAGCTCTTGCAAAAGCACAGGTGCAGAGTGTATCCCGCGGTGCTACAGTTACGTTGGTAAGCCGTCCTGTAACGATTGAGACCAATCTGCAGAGCCGTCCGGTTACGCTGGTATTACCGCTTAATAACACTTCGTTAACTGCGGAGCAACTGAAGGCACTTGCGGTCTTTATCCAGCACAGCGACGGCACCAAAGAATTGGTCAAGGGCGAGATCGTACCTTTCGGCCAGACCGGAAAGTCAGGCATTCAATTTAGCATCAGCAAATTCAGTACCTTTACCGTTGTACTTGCACAAGATCCTGCGGTACAGGTGAAGGCGTATATGACGGGTTATGCCGACGGCACCTTCAAGCCAGGGAACAGCATTACCCGGGCAGAAGCGGCCAGCATCATTGCCCGCACCTTCAGCCAGTCCGCAGTTACTGCTGGCGTAGCGTATTCCGATGTTCCTGCCGGACACTGGGCGGCAGAAGCAATCGGTCAAGTGACGCGAAGCGGCATCATGAAAGGTTATGGGGGCGGCAGCTTCAAGCCTAACCAGACGATTACAAGAGCTGAAATGGCGACCATCTTGTCCCGCTTGATTACAAGCGCACAAGACCATGCGGCAGGCTTCAGCGATATTGCCGGACACTGGGCTCAGGCAGCCGTTGAGCGGATGTCCCAGGCTGGCATGATCACCGGTTACGAAGACGGCACGTTCCGTCCAGACCAGACGTTAACGCGTGCAGAAGCGGTAACCATCGTTAACCGTGCCCTTGATATCGCTCCGCTGACCAGCGCAGTCCAGAAATGGACAGATGTCCCGGCGAGCTACTGGGCATTCGGCAGCATCCAGGCAGCTTCTGTAGATCATTCTGCAGAATAATGAATACACCAACAGCCCTTCCCCGTCAGAAGACGGTGGAGGGGCTGTTTTGTGCTGAGCTGAATGCAATATTGGTCCGCCGCGAAGGCGAGTGGGCCCAATGTAATCGAAAAACCGACCACATTGGTCCGGCAGAAGGTGGCTCAGCACTATCGGCGGTATCATCCGCCTGCCAGGGGACGTTGTTCCTGATCATGCTGGCCGCTACTTGCTGCCTACTTACTCCCGGGCTCCCACCGCAGATTCCAGTGGTAACGCTGATCCAGCTCCTCGTGTCCGCTGAAATACTCCACAAGCCGTTCCACGCTGAAGCTACCATCCGGCTGGCTGTGAAGCATGGCAATGGCGCACATTCCCTTATCGTTGTTATGCTCGTCCAGCTGCACCTTGATCTCCGGCCCGCCCTGCTGGCAGATGGTTATAACGGCGCCGGCTTGTGACCAGTTCGTAACGCCTTCATAGATAAAAGCAAAGATGACGATCCGGCTGATCTCGGACAGGTGATGGCCGTTAATCCGCAGGTTCTCGCCAGTGGCGATGGAGCCGGTGCGGTCATCCCCGTCCAGCGAGATGTAAGGCGGGCGGTTCAAGCTGCCGAACGATTCGCCAAGCGCCTGGACCGTACCTTTAAGGCCGTTCTTCAGCTCGAACAGGCAGCCCAGATCCAGGTCAATTCCTCTGCTTCCGAACCACCCGGAGGATGGAGTCTGAAGCCATTTAAGATTGATAAGAATCTCTCCTGCGGCTCCTGCTCCCTGCTGGAGGCGGAGGGTCTCCCCGTGCCGCTTGAGTACGATGGTGTCCGGGTTCAAGGGCGAAGCGGAAGGAGCGGAAGGAGCGGCTGGTGCTGCGGGAGGCAATGAATCGACCGGCTTAGGCCGTGACCGCAGCTCCGGAAGAACAAAGGGGGAGTTGCGGGCAGGTTCGGCTGTTCTGGAAGCTTGAACAACGGGCAGGATGTCCTTGACCTGTATTCCGTAGCTGTGGCAGAGCGCGGCTAAGCCTCCCGCATAACCGGAGCCGACCGCGCTGAATTTCCATTCGTTCTGATATCTGTAGATCTCCCCTGCCACAATGGCAGTCTCCACGGAATAACCGCCGCCCAGGCGGTACTGGAGGAGCTCCGTTCCATCCGCAGCGTTCATAATGCGCAGATAGGGATCGGAGAGCAGCGAGAAGCTCTGCTGTCTTGATTCTGCCTCATAGATCGTCAGGGCAAAGGCAATCCGCTCAACCTCCGCAGGAATTAGACTAAGCTCTACAGCAATTTGTGTATTGTCAGCGGGTCCGCTATGGACTCGTTGCGCGGGCGGCAATATCACTACAGACTGGTCCGGGGCCGCAGGATTGCCATAGAAAATAAGATCCTTCTCTGTTGCAACCTTCTGCGACGCGGTAAGTAAAAAAACGGAGAAATCAATCTCGACCCCAGCCCTTGCCTCATTCCAGCCCATGCCTACGATGATGCGGCCGAGTAGAGGATTGTCTTTGGTTAAGCTGCATTTTTGCCCCTTGATAAGCTCAAGTGTCATGAGTACCAGCCTTTCCTATGAGTAGTTCAAGCATGTATAAGTGCGGGTGGCAGACTCAGAATCTGCCCCGGCTTCCGGTATCCAGATTGGGACCATTCAGATCCGTCAGGCGCTCCAGGGATTGCTCGTAGATCCGTACAATATCCTGTATCTTCTGGAACTCGGGGTCCGAGGGACCGAGGTTGTCCATGAACATGCGCTGTAGAATTTCTTGGTAAAAGGAGATACGGCTCCCCACCAGCTTGCATTCGTAGTCAATGACCTCTTCAATCGAGTGCTGCTGAACGAATTCCATCAGGTCGTCTGCAGGATTACCGCGTGACTCGCGTTCATTGCGTGCGGCAACCGGCGCGCTGACATTATCCAGATTGACCGTGGAGCGTATGTCGGTGAACAGAATTCCTTCCTTGGCCAGCATCACCTGAAAAGGCTTGTGCTTGAACAGCTCCTGCGCAACCAGCGTACACATTGCCTGATTCCTCAGCAGCATCCCGTCAAACGGATGTAGCACCCACCCGCTGTCATCCCGGAACAGGTTGAATGTAAAATATTCACCTCCATACTCATATCTCAAGTTGATAGCTGTCTCAGATGTAAGCTCGTACTGAAATGCATCCATTCTATTGCGCGCCTCCTGCTTCTACTTTGGATTTCTATTAGCATAGCAGAAAATGGGGAATCTTGGAGAGAGGATTTTAGCCTAAATGGAAGAACCTCTTGCGCCGCAAGAGGCTCTTCTATTCGTTATCAATCCGTCTTCACGCCAAAGGGGGAAACTGCAGGGTGGCCCGCAGTCCGTGGCCGGTGTTGTTCTCCAGAACAAGCTTGCCTTTATGGGCTTCGGCAATGCGGGCGACCATCGGGAGGCCAAGCCCGTGGCCCTGCCGGACGGGGCGGGTCCGCTTCCCGGAGTAAGGCAGCAGGACCAGCTCCGGCAAGTGCTCCGCCGGAACACCCTGACCATTGTCCGTTACAGACAAGGCGAAACAGGAGTCTTCCTTGCTGCGGAGGATGCTAACCACAATCCGGCACCCATCCGGGTTATGCCGGATGCTGTTCTGGACCAGATTACTTACCGCACGGTACAGCAGCTTCTCATCGCCCATCACCTGCAGGCTCTCATCTGTAAGGCAGAGGTCAATCGTATACCGCTCCTCCAGGCCGTTATTAAGGAAGTCGGATACCACGGTCCGGGCCAGAGCGGATAAGCGGACCGGCTTAAGCTGTAACGGCTGCATGTCATACTCCAGCATAGAGACGAGATTTAAGTCGCTCACCAGCGACCTTAGCTGCTCGCCTTGGCGGCGGATGATGGCAGCCTGCTGGCGTTGCTCTCCGGTCAGGTTGTCTTGTTCCTCCAGAGTGCTCGCGTAGCCAAGGATCATCGAGAGCGGGGTGCGGATGTCATGGGAGATCCCGGCGATCCAGTTGGAGCGGGCTTCATCCCGTGATTTCAGCTGCGAGCTCCGGGTCTGCAGGGTAGCGGAAGCCGAATTAATGCTCTCGGACAAATCACTGAAGAGTCCGGCAGTCTCCAGGTTAACCGGCTTGTCTTTGGCCAGGGCATGAATGCTGTTGATCAGGGGCCGGATATTGCGGATCAGCCGGGTGCCGATGAACAAGGAGAGGGCCACAGCCAGTACCACATTGCAGATCAGGAGCAGCAGCACTCTTAAGGGAAGGGAGCGCAGCCAGTCTGTCATGTATCCGAGCTGATATTTTTCATATGAATATTTAGGATAGCCTACGACAAGAAGTCCTTCTGGATGCTCCCACATATACACAGGATATTCCAGCAAGTAGTAGCGTGAGAACTTCGCCACCTCTATCATGTTGTAAGCGTGCGGAATCTCCGGCGGCAGCTGCTCACTCCAGGTTACCTTGCCTCCGGCATCCAGCAGCATGGCCCAGGCCCGGTTCTGCTGAAGCAGCGCGGCCGCCTTGGGATTAAGGGAGTACTTGCCGTCTGACCCTTGCAGATCTGAGGATATTTCCCTTACGACCTTCTCCGGCGAAGCCTCCTGATGGGTCTCCTTGAAGATTAGCGAGCCGAGCAGAATCAGATTGAACAGGAGCAGGAGCGCAGAGACCAGCAGGGTGGAGCCTACGAATTTGCGTAAAATCCGGACCGCACTGTCCATTAGAGCGCCTCCTGCACTATGAGCTTATACCCAAGCCCTCTAACCGTCAGCAATTGCACCGGCTTCGAAGGGTCTGCTTCGATCTTCTCGCGGATACGCCGGATATGTACCATTAAAGTATTCTCATACCCGTAGCTGTCGTCGCCCCATACCGCCAGGCAGAGGGCATCGCTGGTCACAATCCGGCCGCGGTTCTCATAGAGCTTGACCAGAATGGCGTGCTCCTTAGCCGTCAGGGGCAGCTCCTGGCCGTCTCTTCGTACCACAGCGCTGTCCAGATCCACCACCTGCTCCCCCGACCTGAAGACAGGAAGCCGCTCCGGAACGGAGGGCGCATATACCCGCTTCAGCACAGCCGTCAGACGCAGCATTAACTCCCTTGGCAGGAATGGCTTGACGATATAATCGTCTGCCCCAAGGCCCAGTCCCAGCAGTCTGTCCTCATCTTCACCGCGCGCCGACAGGAAGAGGACCGGCATATCAGAGAAGGTGCGTATGGCGGAGAGAAGCGAGAACCCGTCCCCGTCCGGCAGCATCACATCAAGAATGGCGATATCCGGCTTTTCCTGGCGGCACATGGCGAGGGCACTGCTATAATCTCCAGCCGCATATATGCGGTAATACCCTTCTTTTCGTAAAAAGAGCTCGATCATCTCACGTATTTTTGGCTCGTCCTCAACGATCATTATTTTGCGGTTCTTCATTGTATTCAATCGTCATCACCCATGAATCAGTATACACGATCTGGCAGTGAAGAATGGGAGGAACCGGTGTATTTAAGGTAGGCGTAAGGTTATCTTCAGCTTGGAGCAAGGGAAGGCCTATATGCTTGGAAGCAAGAGCCGACTTGGCAGAAATGGAGCTGAATACAAACCTATGAACACTCATCCAATTATCGAGACACAGCAATTGACCAAGACCTATGGAGGAACGCCCCGGGTGGATCAGGTAAATCTGAAGGTGCAGCAGGGAGAGATTTTTGGCTTCCTTGGTCCGAATGGAGCAGGGAAGACGACTACGCTCAAGATGCTGCTGGGACTGGTGCAACCCACCCAAGGAACCGTTAAGCTGTTCGGGCAAGAGCTGCGGAACCACCGGCTGGAGATTCTGAACCGGACGGGTTCGCTGATCGAGTCGCCTTCCTATTACGGTCATCTGACAGGGCTTGAGAATCTGCGGGTAATGCAGCGGCTGCGCAGCCTTCCCGCCAAGAATATCGATAAGGTACTGCAGATTGTCCGGCTGGACAATCACCGGCACAAGCCTGCCGGGCAGTATTCACTCGGAATGAAGCAGCGCCTGGGTCTGGCTATGGCCTTGCTGGCTTTCCCGAGCCTGCTCATTCTGGACGAGCCTACGAATGGGCTCGATCCTGCGGGGATCGGAGAGATCCGGGAGCTGATTAAATCCTTGCCTGCCCAGTATGACATGACGATTGTGGTATCCAGCCACCTGTTGTCGGAGATTGAGCAGACTGCTACATCGGTTGGCATCATCAGTGACGGCAAGCTGCTGTTCCAGGGGGCGATGGCTGCGCTTCAGGCGCAGAACCGGGCGGCGGTTCACTTTCGGATCGATGATCCCGCCCGGGCAGTCCGGATATTGTCGGAGCACGGGTATAGGCCCAGAATGCAGGAGCAGCAGCTGGTGTTCAGCGCCATGCCGGACTCTGAGGTGGCCCGGGTCAATGAGATTCTGGTGTCCGGCCAGATTGCTGTGAGCCGGATCGTGGAGTCGAGGAAGAGCCTGGAGGATATCTTCCTGGATCTCACCGGAAAGGAGCGGAGTCTGTGATGAAAGCCTTGTTCCTGGAATACTACAAAATCCGGCGGAGAAAAGTGTGGGCGATGCTGACGCTCTTTCTGGCCGCCGAGCTGGGCTGGGCGGCCATGTCCATGAGCATCTCGATCTCGCGGAGTGCGGACAATGCTACCTGGGAAGCGCTGATTTTCAGCCTCTCGTCCATGAACGGGCTGTTCCTGCCGATTCTGTCGGCGATTGTGGTGTCAAGGATTTGCGACATGGAGCATAAAGGGGATACCTGGAAAATGCTGATGACTACTTCTGTCGGACGCCAGACGGTGTATGCCGCCAAATTCGTCTGTGCCGGAAGTCTGATCCTTTACGGCATTCTGGCCCAGGTTGTTTTTATTGCCGGCTTCGGTATGTTCCATAGACTCGCAGAACCGCTTCCGGCAGGCCTGCTGCTGCAGTTCACTGCGGGTACTCTGATTGCCAGTCTGCTGATTATTGCGATGCAGCAATGGATATCGCTGGCGGTGAAGAATCAGGCATTTGCCCTGTGTCTTGGCATGCTGGGCGGGTTCCTGGGGACGACCGCAAGCTTGTTCCCTGCCGCTGTCCGTCAGTTAATCGTCTGGTCTTATTATTTGGATCTCAGTCCGGTGACTTATGTGTATAAGGCTTCATCAGGAACCTATGTTACCGGAAGCATGCCTCTGATTCAGTTAAGTGCAGCTCTGATACTGACACTGGTTCTGTATGTTGCCGGGAATACCCATGTCTCCAAACAATCGGTCTAAGGAGGAGAACTTATGCTTAGAAGTGTTGCTGCCGAATGGCCCAAGCTGCGCCGCTCGCGGATGGGACTGGTGCTGGTCAGTCTGCCTGTGGTCAGCCTGATGATCGGCTGTGCTAATTTTGTGATGAACCGGGAGGCCTTGCAGGGAGAGTGGTATAGTCTATGGACTCAGGTAAGCTTATTTTATGGAGAGTTCTTCCTGCCGATTCTGATTGCCATCTGCTGCGCGTTTGTCTGCCGGCTGGAGCATGTGAACCGGAACTGGAACATGATCCTGGCTGCTCCGGTATCCATAACCAGTCTCTTTATAGCCAAGCTTGTTATTGTGGGCGTGCTGATTGCCGGAGCGCAGACGCTATTCCTTCTAATGTATTGGGCGGCAGGACAGATGCTGTCTTTGACGGGGGCATTTCCAAAGGACATCATCCTGTGGACCCTGCGCGGCTGGGTGGCTTCGCTGAGTATTGCTGCCCTGCAGCTCGGCTTGTCCATCCGTATCCGCAGCTTTGCCACACCCATCGGAATCAGTCTGTGTGCGGTTTTTGTCGGCCTGGGCCTGTATGTGCTGAAGCTGGGGCTGCTGTTCCCATACTCGCTGCTGACCATTGGCATGGGCGTGCTTACCCAGCGCGGACTGACGGCTATGGAGAATCTGCTATTCTTTCTGATGAATGGAGTGTACCTTGTAGTTCTGTCAGTCTGGTCGATCCGCAGGCTGAGGTATAATGATGCGGGTTGAGCCCTGCCTGAACGATGGGAAACGGACAATGCATTCACTTGTTCCGGTATTCCTGCGGCGTACAGCCATAATGCTTCTTAAAGATTTTAATGAAGTGGGGAGGAGCCAGGAAACCAAGCTGCCCGCTGACTTCCGTAATTTTGAGGTCGGTGCTGCGCAGCAGGTGAACGGCCCGCTCCATTCGGGTATGGTACAAATAATCGCCGATTGTTTCGCCGGACACGGTCTTATACACTTTGGATAAATATACAGGATGCAGCTTCACATGGTCTGCAACCGTCTGAAGGGAGATCCCTTCGGCAAGATGCTCCTGGATGAATGTCCGAACCTTGGAGGCGATCTTCTGGTGGGAATCCTCAACCTGACGGGAGGCCTTTGCGCGCAAGGCAGCGATCTGCTTCTCGGCCCACTGGAAAATTCGCTGTCTTGAAAGCTGCGATTTCTTCCGCAGGAGCAGGTAGAACTCTTCACCGAGCTGGGTTTCCACATCTCCTTCCCCGGAGGAGAACGTCACGGCGAAGGAGGATGATAGATATAGAAGAGTTGTAAATAACTGGTCATGTGTCGGTTCGTTGTCAAGCTCGCTCACGGACAGAATCCGGCCGATCTTGGCAAGGGCCTCATCCCAGTTTTCCGATTCCAGTAAGGAAGGAAGAAGAGGGGGGAGGTGCAAATGGTTGAGGTTTTGCCCTTGCGATTGTGACTCGGATTCGTCAATTGTAATGAAGTAGCTTTTATTTTTGCCGACATTTCTTATAAGTGAGGATACAGAGGCTAGGTATGTTTCTGATATGTTCTCAGGGAATGTCTGGATGTTGCTTAGACAAATCGAAAGGGAGCCTGACAGGAATTTTTGCACGTTGTTTTGTACCTTGACCGCATAAGAATCGATTAGCGAAAGGTCTGGCGCTTCGTTGCTTTTGATCAGAAAAACAAGATAGCCTTGCTCGGTATTGCAATGCCATAGCTCGAAGAGCTCCTGAAACACCTCTTCGGTGATGTTGCCGACAGCGAACTCCAGAAGGGACAGCGATTGAAGATTGTATCTGGAGAAATCCTCCTCCAACCGGATGAGCATCAGCATATAGGAGTCGCCCGGGCAGAACGAGATATCAAGCATGGCCAGGCGTTCCTCCAATATGTCGGTCTGCATCGGTTTGTTCTGGAGCAGGTCTGTGAGCAACTGGCTGCGCAGCAGTGGCTTGTTGGCGTGCAGCGTATGTTTAATCCGTTGGAAGGAGCTGATTTCGGCCCATTCCAGCTCAATATCGGTTATCGCCTGCCCGACGGCATGCGTCAAGGCAGCGATGTCAACCGGTTTTAACAAGTAACGGAGTGTTCCATACTGAATCGCCTTCTGGGCATATTCGAATTCGTCATGTCCGGATAAGATGATGCACCTGATCTTGCGGGAGAAATGCCGGATGCGTTCGATGAGCTCAAGACCGTCCATCTCCGGCATACGAATATCGGTAATAATGATATCAATAGCATGTCTCGTCGCGGTCTGGAGTGCTTCCTGGGCCGAGTAAGCCCGGTGCACCTCTTCAATGCCGTATTCTTCCCATGGAATGGTAAGTGCTAAGCTATCGACAACTGATGTTTCATCATCGACAATAAGTAATTGATACATACGGGGCCATCCTCCTAATCTTTCCTCTTGGGCCAATGCAGAATAACACATAAGCCGCCTAAAGTGCTGGGTTCGATCTCCATGCGGGAGGGCGCATCGAAATAAATCTGCATGCGCTGCCCGATATTCCACAACGCGCAGCCCATTTCCTCCCCGGGTGGCTGCTTGATACGTGTCATCAATTGTTGGATGCTTTCGCCCGACATTCCAATGCCGTCGTCCTCAACGATGAGCTGGTAATGGCCGGTGTCTTCGATTCCGGTAATCCGGATCAGCCCCTCGCCTTGCTTCTTCTCAATCCCGTGAATGACACTGTTCTCCACCAGAGGCTGCACCAGCAGCTTCGGTACGGACAGCAGCTTCATCGAATCGGGCACCCTGATTTCGTAATTCAAACGTTCCATGCGCAGACACAGAATGTTTAAGTAGTTCCCGACGACTCCCAATTCCTTCTCCAGTGTCGTCGTCGGCTTGTCCAGCCGGGTGGTGTACCTGAAATATTGAGCGAGATTCTGCGTCATCGCGGTGACAGCCTCGTCATTGCCGAGGCGCGTCATATTGTCGATGAAGAACAAACAATTATACAGAAAATGCGGATTGATTTGCGCTTGCAGCTGTTTAACCAAGGCTTCCCGCGACATGATTTTCTCCTTATATACCTTCTCGATCAAGTCCTCGATCTGCGCGGCCATCTCGTTAAAGTTAATATAGAGATAATCGAATTCGTTGTGGCTGCGTCTTACAATCCGGTGCGAAAAATCTCCGTGCTTCAGCAGTCTCACGCCCTTAAGCAGCTCGAGAATCGGAATTTGTACCTTCCTGTACAGGAACAGTGCTGTTACCACGCCGCCCATAAAGAGCATAGCGCAAGCGGCGTAGAAGTAATTCCGGGTTCTCTCAATAGGCCGCAGTGCTTCGTCCAATGGCAGATAATCTACCAAGTACCACCCCAGCTTGTCGGATTGCAGGAAATTGACCATATATCCGATCCCGCCTACCGTTATGATTTCAGAGCCTTCCATTCGATTGTTCAGGAGAGGCAGCAGCTGCGGCAAGAGCTCGTTCACTTGGTCTTCGCCCGAGTAGCCGCTTAGAATAACGGGGTCACCCTTGCGGTAGAAGAACGAATTATTATTGCTGCTATCGGACCTGCTCAGCATAGCAAGAAGATTGTCCCGGGGGAAAGTGACCCGAATGGAGTACGACGGATGAATCCTATAAGCAACGAACTGCCCGGATGGTGTCTCCAATGTCCATTGATTATCCGGCGTAGCCTGCGGAGGGCTGCTGTCGGAGGATGGGGAGCCGATCCATTGATGCAGCAGGGAAGAATAGATGGAAATCTGATTGTTCCATCCTTCAGAGAAGCTTTGCAGCTTCATTTTGTCCGTCAGATCCTGAATCAATTTAATTTGATCATATTTGTCCATTAGATCGACGGAGGGCAGCAGGCCGACCTTGGAATCCGTCTCCAGCGCGGTAGCTACCATGGAGAGTTGTCCTACGTTATGATCCAGGTTCTGTATTAGAAAACGCATCCTGTTCAAATTGTTAGTTTTGATATCCTCTTTCACGGTGGTAAGACTGGTATTAATGGTGACTGTGTACATAACCATCACAATGACTGTGGATAGCAGGATGAGCGAAAGCATCGTATAGAATGTCCGGTACTGCTTGAACATGAGGCATCTTTCCTTCATTAGATAGACTGGTGTACACCCATTGTAGGATTCCTTATGTCTTTTTACAATGTCCTCCGGAGCGGATATTAAGATCGCGTTATTCACCTTTGGATCGCGCTATATCTGTATGGAGTTTAGGAGTCTTACAATAAAGGAGACAATAGAAATTCATTTCACAGGGGGAGCTTATGGAAACCTACATTAACACTTCATCCAAGAAAGCGGTGCGCCTGAAAAAAGTGCACAGAAATGACAGCTGGCATCTCTATTTGATGCTGCTTCCTGCTGTTGTGCTAACCGCTATATTTGTTTATGCACCCATGGGAGGCCTTGTCATGGCGTTCCAGGACTACAAACCTTATCTGGGCATGACAGGCTCCAAATGGGTTGGACTCGATCAATTTAAGTTCCTGTTCGAGTATCCGGACAGTGTTCAGGTGATCTGGAATACACTTCGGATCTCAGTGCTCAAGCTGATCTTCGGATTGATCTCAACGTTAACCTTCGCCTTGCTTATCAATGAGGTGCGCGTAAAATTTGTACGCAGTGCGGTTCAAACTCTGGTATTTCTTCCCCACTTCCTGTCGTGGGTCGTGCTTGGAGGTATCTTCATTGAATTGTTGAACCCGGATTACGGGCTGGTCAACCGGCTGCTTCAGGCATTAGGTATGCAACCGATCTTCTTCCTTGGTAATAATAACTGGTTTTTGTTTACTCTGGTATCGAGTGAGGTATGGAAGGAATTCGGGTATGGATCGATTATCTTCATTGCGGCTTTGGCAGGGATTAACCCGGCCCTTTACGAAGCAGCGCAGCTGGACGGGGCAGGGAAGTGGCGGCAAATGCGGAGTATTACGCTTCCGTCACTTCTGCCCACGATTTGTGTAGTCTTTACGCTGTCGCTGGGCCAGGTGCTCAATGCCGGATTCGATCAGGTATTTAACCTGTATAACTCTCTGGTGTATGGAAAAGGAGATATTATCGACACGTTCGTTTACCGAATCGGTTTGATTGGCGGCAACTTCAGCTTTGGTACGGCAATTGGGTTGTTCAAGTCTGTTGTCGGCCTGTTCTTGATCATCGGAGGCTATAGGCTGGCCTATAAAGTGGCAGGCTACAAAATATTCTAAGGAGCGTATCATATGCATGCTACTACAAGGAAAGAACGATGGTTTTATTCCATAAATAATATCTTCATGCTGTTTCTGGCGGCGATTTGTATTTTGCCGCTCATCCATGTCGTATCCATTTCATTGAGTTCAAGCCCTGCTGTTCTGTCGAACCAGGTGACGTTTTGGCCTATTGGGCTCAATTTTAACGCTTTTGAGAAAACGCTGGGCGACTCCCGTTTGCTGCACTCCCTCTGGGTATCCATGCAGCGGGTCTTTCTAAGCTTGTCCCTGGGCCTGCTGATCAATTGTTTGGCGGCATATGTTTTATCGAAAGAAGGGGGAAGGGGCGGAATTGCCGGGTATAAAGCGTTTGTAGCTTTTTTCGTCATCGCTATGCTCTTTAATGGAGGGATGATCCCCACTTACCTGGTTGTGACCAAGGTGGGGCTCTACAATTCCATTTGGGCGCTTGTGCTTCCAAGCTTGGTGAATGTCTTTTATTTAATCCTGATTATGAACTTCTTCAAGGCATTACCGAAGGAGCTGGAAGAAGCGGTCTTCATGGATGGTGCCAATCATTGGCAGGCTTTTTCGAAATTGTTCTTGCCGCTCTCGCTTCCGGTACTTGCGACGGTTGGATTGTTCACGGTTGTTCATGACTGGAATGAATGGCTTGCCGGTTCGATCTATATGAAGGCGGATAATCTTCCGCTTAGCTCGTTCCTGAAGACGATTATCGCCGTTCCGATGGTGAACGGGAATAATGCTGCAGACATTGCCAAATTAAACAGCCGTTCGATCAGTTCTGCACAAATTCTGGTTGGAGCGCTGCCCATCCTGCTCATTTATCCGGTGCTGCAGAAGTTCTTTACGAAGGGCTTGGTGATTGGGGCGGTCAAGGAGTAAGCACAAAATCATGGATATTGTGGAGGTCACGAGAATGATAGGAACATGGCATGCGATAGTGGAAACGAAGATTGCCAAGCTGAAAATTACTTTCAGCATAAAGGATACAAATGGAGAGTATTCCATATCGGCAGTAGTGGAATCCTTCCCGGTAGCATTGGATTTCGATCACGTTACAGTGGAAGGCAGCGGTCTGCGGGCATCCGGGAGAGCGAAGTCCCTGCAGGAGGGGGAGGCTTACCTTGAACTGATATTCTCACAAAATAAGTTCACAGGAACCCTTAAGCTTCCAACTTTTGGAACCCTTTCCTTGGCGGGAGAGCGTGGCCAAGGGACATCTTTGACTGATTTGTTAGAACAAGAACTGGACCAGTATCGTATGACTGGAGTCGTGGAACGAACAGAGGAGAGTATTGCGGCAGCTGTGGAGCAACTGCTCGGCCAGTTGTCCTTGCAAGAGAAAGTGGGGCAAATGAGCCAGTGCCTGGCGTCGGACTTCTCGTTTGGGGAGGAGGTTGCTTCTGAACCGCCGGAGAAGCTCGTTGCAGAGGGGAAGGCCGGTTCCATTCTCGGGGCTTTCGATATCAACCGTGTGCTTGAGCTGCAGCGTATTGCTGTTGAGCAATCACCGCATAACATCCCGTTATTCTTCAATGCCGATGTCATTCACGGCCATCAGACCATCTTTCCGGTGCCACTCGCCTGGTCTTGCAGTTGGGATACAGAAGGAATTCAGCGGGCATGCGCGATTGCGGCAAAAGAAGCTTCCTCCGCAGGCATTACCTATAATCATGGCCCGATGGTAGACATTACGCGTGATCCGAGATGGGGCCGTGTCGTTGAAGGTGCAGGAGAAGATCCTTATTTGGGCGCCCGGATTGCAGAAGCACAAGTAAGAGGCTTTCAGGGCAATTCCCTATTTGATCAGGACACGATTATTGCCTGCTTAAAGCATTTTATCGCCTATGGTGCGGCGGAGGGCGGCCGTGATTATAATACAGTCGATATCTCGGAAGGCACGCTAAGGAATGTTCATTTGCCTCCGTTCCAAGCGGGAATTCAGGCCGGTGCCGGCTCGGTCATGAATGCATTCAATATTTATCAAGGCGTTCCGGCGGCTGGAAGCAAGTTCCTGATGAAGGATTTGCTCAGGAACGAGCTCGGCTTCGATGGCATCCTGCTTTCCGACTATGGGGCTATCGAAGAAATCTCGATTCATGGCTGCGCCGAGGATGAGGCCGAAGCTGCCCGAATGGCGCTTGATGCTACGATGGATATCGAGATGGTAACTCGTGCATTTGCGAACCAATTACCGAAATTGATCGGGGAAGGCATCGTGAAGGAAGAGCAGCTGGATGAGGCAGTCCGGCGTATTCTCACCTACAAATATAGAATCGGCATTATGGATGATCCATTCCGGTATATCCGGCCGAAGAAAGCACTGGAGTGTCAGTTCTCTGAGGAACATCTGCAGGAGAGCAGGGCGCTTGCGCGTAAATCGATCGTGCTGCTCAAGAACGACGGAGTTCTTCCATTGAAAGCAAGTTCCGGTACGGTTGCGTTGATCGGTCCGTTCGCAAGAACCAAGGATCTGCTGGGTACGTGGCAATTCTCGAGACATGGGAATGCAACGGTCACCCTGGAACAAGGTGTAACGGAAGCCGTTAGCGGAAGACGTGTGCTCATTGCGGACGGCTGCGCAGTTGACCAGCCCATTGACGGTGGGTATGAGGCCGCACTGCAGGTTGCTGAAGAAGCGGATGTAATCGTATTGGCGTTGGGGGAATCCAGCCGAATGAGCGGAGAAGCCGCTTCACGTATGAATATTACGCTCCCGGAAGTTCAATTGAAGCTGGCCGAAGAGATAGCGAAGCTCGGCAAGCCGACGGTGCTGGTCTTAACGAATGGGCGTCCTTTGATACTGGATTGGTTCGAACACCATGTCAACGCTATCGTGGAGTCCTGGTTTCTGGGGTCCCAAGCTGGACATGCTATCGCCGACGTGTTATTCGGCCAGTATAATCCTTCGGGAAAACTGACGATGAGCTTCCCGAGACATGCAGGTCAAATTCCGGTCTACTATAATCATTTCAATACGGGAAGACCGGCATCACCGGAGAAGCACTTCAGTTCCAAATATTTGGATGGCTCCAATGATCCGCTGTATCCGTTCGGATTCGGGTTAAGCTATACTACCTTTGACTATTCGGAGATTAAGCTGGATAAGCACGTACTGAAGCGAGGAGACAGTCTGACCGTTCAAGTTACAATTGCGAATACGGGGCAGGCTCAGGGTGAAGAAATCGTTCAGCTGTACATTCAGGACATCTGCGGCAGCGTCGTCCGACCGGTCAAGGAGCTGAAGGGCTTCCAAAAGCTATGCTTATGCCCAGGTGAAAGCAGGGAAATCCGTTTTGTAATTACGGAAGAGGACCTGAAATATTATGCCGCGGATCTTACCTTCAAAGCGGAAACCGGCGATTTCAAGATTTATGTGGGTCCGAATTCAAGGGATGTTCAAGAGGCAAGCTTTCGGC
Organism: Paenibacillus sp. FSL R7-0204; assembly: GCF_038002225.1. Taxonomy (NCBI): domain Bacteria; kingdom Bacillati; phylum Bacillota; class Bacilli; order Caryophanales; family Paenibacillaceae; genus Paenibacillus; species Paenibacillus sp. FSL R7-0204. Next base: position 5,332,469 of record NZ_JBBOCA010000001.1, on the reverse strand, counting down.
TGGATAATTGACACCTATGTTTGGATCAGGTTATCTGAAGTTAAGAATGCGTTATATCTGTGGAGTGAAAGCGATTTTATAATCAAAGAGTAAGAAAGAAAACAACTACAGGGGGTTCGGTATGAATCACACAAGAAAGAAGTTGTCAGCATTACTCGCAGCAGTCCTCATGTTAGGAGCACTGACGGCTTGCTCCGCGCAAGACAAAAACTCGGATGCAGCAAGTCCGAAGAGCACGGCCGGAGCGGAGTTGAACATCGTAAACGGCAAGATTGAGCCTGCGGTCACCATAAAAACGATCAGAGCTGAGGATCCGACCGGGAGCTTCAGAGAAGGAGAGAGCTGGTCTGATAATGTACACACGCGCTGGGCTAGAGATACGCTTGGAGTCAATATTGAAACCTTGTGGGGATCTGCAATGGCGGATGGGTCATACAATACGAAGCTAAAGCTGATGCTTTCTGCCAATGATACATTACCGGATGTATTCGTCGTCTACGATAAAGATGTTGCGAACATGTTTATCGAATCCGGCAAAGTGCTGGATGCGGGGGCTGCTTTTGAGAAGTATGCCTCTCCGGTCTGGAAGGGAGCGATGGCTGAGAGTGAAACGGCATGGCTGCCGTTTACCAGAAATGGACAAAAATTCGGCATTCCGATCATCAACAAATCGATGGGCACCCAATCTGCAATGTGGATTCGCCAAGATTGGCTGGATAAACTGAATTTGAAGGCTCCCACGACCGTTGAGGAATTGGAGCAGGTCATGGATGCCTTCGCGAACCAAGACCCTGACGGCAACGGAGAGAAGGATTCGGTTGCGCTGGCGTTCGGCATGAAGGATAAAGTTAGTGGTTATGCCATCGGAGATGCCTCCTGGATTTATGGATTGTTTGGCGCGATTCCTGAAAGATGGTACCCGGGAGAAGACGGCAAGCTTCAAAATGGATCTGTTCAACCTGCAGTGAAGACAGCGTTAACGAAGCTGAAGGAATGGAAAGACAAGGGTTATATTGCAAGTGATGTCGCGCTTCATGATATCAATAAAATGGTGGAGCTGGTTGCTGCGGGGAAGGTTGGAATCATTGGCGGCCAAAGCTGGTTTATGACCTATCCGGGAGCGCTGGGGCTTGGCTCGAATCCGAATGCAATGTTCACCTCGTACCCGCTGCCTAAAGGGGTCGATGGCACGAATATGAGAACTGTCAGCGATAATTATAACGGTGTTATCCTGATCAGCAAGGATATTTCGGATGAAGCGCTTCAAGCCTTATTCCACTACCAGAATAAGATGTTTTCCGCTTATGAAAGTGACGATCCGTTTATCTTCAAAGGTTACCAAGAGGGCTACGACTATGTAATCAAAGATGGTAAGGCTACCGCTGATACCAAGGATATTCCCGGCGGCAAAATAGGGACGGACAAGTATACGCTGACAGGCGGCTATGCCATGTATCCATCTAAAATGTTGGCAGTTGATCTCAAACTGGCTAGAGGTGAGAAATTGACCAATAATGATCTGGCTGTCTTGGCGAATGTCGGGATCGTATCGGGTGATATTAGTCCATTGGACATGACTACAAGAAAGGCATTGCTTGTAATCTCTGAACAAACGTCTGCGGATGTGCCTGAATATTTCCAGGGGCCAACTACAGACACGATGTTATCCAGAAGCGAGCTGCTTAAGAAGCTTCAAATGGACACTTATACCGAAATTCTATATGGGAAGAAGCCGGTGGAAGCTTTCGATGAGTTCGTGAGTAAGTGGAAATCCTCCGGCGGTGACGAAATCACGAAGGAAGTTAACGAATGGTATGATGCTGTAAAATAATATGGTGTAACGGCCTTGGCAATAAATCCCAGGGCCGTTTTGATTGAGATTGAACCCATATATTGGACTGGACGCTTCCGCGTTGCGATCCTAAACATCTGTGAAGGAGAAAATTGAAATGGAGAGAGAAGTTCCTGTTGTCATGACACAAGGTGATGTTTTTTTTGATATAGATGAAGTGGATGGACAATTTTCAATGTTCGACCCAAGCTATGCCGGAAGCATAGTTCTTCCGCTCAGCAGGACAATGAACGAGACCATAAAGGGGAAAGTCACTGTGAATGATATCGAGCTGGACATAGTCTGGTTTCGTACATTTACACAATTTAAAAACACACAAGTGCTTGGATTACCTGTACGCCACATCATGCGGGAGTATGGAAAGGGGTATAAGGTTCGTATTGAGGGATTCGTTGATATGACAGGAATTATGATGGAACCGGAAGAGATCAACGTTAGGACTCTGCCCCGTAAAGAACCCGTGTCCGGATATGAAGAGCATGACCAGGTGGCGCTGGAAGCTGCCAGAGAGGGCATTGTGCTGCTTAAGAACGAAGGCAATATTCTTCCGCTGAGCAAGGGAGAGCTGCTAAATGTGTTCGGTACCGGCTTGTTTGATTTTCGCTCAGGTGCTGTAGGTGCGGGTAAAATCAACCCCCGGTACCTGATCAACTTGATACGGGCTATCGAAGAGCACAGCGGGTTCACTTTAAACTCTGAAGTTCAGGCCTTATATGAGAGCGGGATAGAAACGCTGCCTGACAAGGAGATTCTGGAATCCGCCTGCCGGCAGTCTAAGGTTGCCCTGATCGTGATCTCCAGGAGATCCGGAGAAAATCAGGACAATAGTGCCGTCCCGGGCCAGTATTACTTGTCTTCCGACGAGGAAGCAATGATTAGAGCTGTCTCCGGAACCTTTGAACAGACGATTGCAATTGTGAATTCGGGGTATCCGATGGATATGGCCTGGGTGGAGAAGTATAACATCAAGGCGCTGATCAACTGCGGATTTGCCGGGATGTTCAGCGGGCTGGCTTTGGTTGAAATTCTTGACGGAAGAGTTAATCCTTCAGCCAAGCTGCCCGATACATGGAGCTATGACTATTACGATCATCCGTCAAGCCGGAATTTCTATGATGCTGTGGACGGGAAGCCGGTTCTGAACAGCAGCTTGCCTCAATTTGTAGACACTTATTATGAAGAGGATATCTATGTGGGATACCGCTATTTCGAGACATTCCGGAAAGCGGTAGCCTACCCCTTCGGATTCGGGCTTAGCTATACGACCTTTGGCCTGAATATCAGCAGCTTGGAATATGGCCAAGAGGGAACGACATTGAAGGTTCAGGTTAAGAATACAGGAAATACCTCAGGGAAAGAGGTCGTCCAGGTATACGCAGAAGAACCGGATGGAAAGCTGGAGAAGCCGTTCCGTAAGCTGATTGCTTTTGCCAAGACGGAAGCCTTGAAGCCTGGTGAAACGCAGGAGATCATTTGCCATATACCTATTATCCGTTATGCTTCCTTCGACCCCGATACGGCTTGCTGGCTGATGGAAGAAGGCCGCTATATCATCTGGGCGGGTACATCAGTGATGCATGTGCAAAAAGCCGGAGAATTCGAGCTCGCAGAGAATCGTACGCTGAAGAAAGTCGTTAACCGAATGGTCCCGCCAGTTCCTATTCAGACGCTGTCGAAGCTTGATCCCGAAGCGACTTATCCCCAAGGGGTCTTCTCCGGGTTAAAGACGGATGCTACTGAGCTTACGCCGAAGGCGAATCGTCCGAAATATCAAGATAAGTTGCCGGTTGCCGCAGAAGTACCGGACACCATCATTAAATATACGGATGTGATACAGCGGCCGGAGCAGCTGGACAGCTTTGTGAAGCAGCTTTCAGACGAAGAGCTGGCGCGATTGTCTGTGTGCGGATCCAGCGGCTGGGGCATGCATGAGAAGGGCGAGGCCGGAAGGGTATTCCTGCTGGACCGCCATGATATGAAGCCTTTTGTAGTCGCCGACGGCAACAGCGGGGTTAATCTGAGACAACCGAATATAGGGATGCCGACCAGTACTGTCGTATGCTCTTCATGGAATACGACATTATCCTATGAAGTAGCTAGAGTCATAGCCGAGGAAGCAACGGAAAATAACATTCATATGATCCTCGCTCCAGGGATGAATATTCACCGGAATCCGCTTAACGGCCGTCATCCGGAGTACTTCTCCGAAGATCCTTACCTTACAGGCATGATGGCAGGTTATTTCAGCAAAGGTCTGGAGGAACACGGGGTATCCAGCTGCTTGAAGCATGTTGTTGCGAACAACTGCGAGACAGTCCGCAACCGCAATCACAGCTTGATCCCGGAGCGAGCACTGAGAGAAATCTATCTGAAAGCCTTCGAGGTGGCGCTTGAAGTCCATCAGCCGGATTCCATCATGACCGGGTATAACGCAGTGAACGGTGTGTTTGCAGCCGCCGACGAAGAGATGATTCAAGGCATCTTCCGGGAAGAATTCGGATTTGGCGGGTATGTCATGACGGATTGGGGTTCTTATGAAACCGCAGATATTGTTGAAGCTGTGCAGGCGGGGAATTGCTGGATGACGCCTGGTACGAACGACGACACGTATGTTCTCCCCATTGTGAATGGCGTGAATGATGGAAGAATTGAGCGGGTTCGTCTGGAGAAGAACGTGTGGTATCTTCTCAAAGTCATTCTTAAGAGGGCACAGGGCTAAGGAATAGCCTACCATTTAACAGAAATGAGGAGAAGTTTATGGGGAGAAATATCCGTGAAATCGTGGAACAGCTGACGCTTGAAGAGAAGGCGGGACTATGCTCCGGAGATACATTCTGGACGACGAAGGCGGTTCTGCGTCTCGGCATTCCTTCAATTATGATGACGGACGGTCCGCATGGCATTCGGAAGCAGGCTGGAGCGGCAGATCATCTAGGGTTGAACCAAAGCGTGCCGGCAACCTGCTATCCGTCAGCGGCGGGATTGGCAAGCTCATGGAACCGGGAATTGATTCGCAGCGTCGGGGAAGCGCTGGGGAAGGAGGCTCAGGCAGAAGGGGTTTCAATTCTGCTGGGCCCTGGTGCGAACATCAAGCGTTCGCCGCTGTGCGGCCGGAATTTCGAGTACTTCTCCGAAGATCCATATCTGACCGGCGAACTGGCATCTGCACATATTGAGGGCGTACAGAGTCAGGGGATCGGCTCGTCGATCAAGCATTTCGCCGTGAACAACCAAGAGCATCGCCGTATGACGGCAGATGCAATCGTAGATGAACGGACGCTTCGGGAAATCTATTTGACCGGCTTCGAGATCGCTGTGAAGAAAGCTCAACCCTGGACGGTCATGTCTGCTTACAATCGTGTGAACGGAACCTATTGCTCCGAGAATGAGGCATTATTAACTTCTATCCTGAAGGAAGAATGGGGCCATGAGGGAATCGTGGTGTCGGATTGGGGGGCTGTGAACGAAGCTGCTGCAAGCGTTGCTGCAGGTATGGAGCTGGAGATGCCGTCGAGCCATGGAATCGGGCAGAAGAAGATCATAGCGGCAGTGGAAAGCGGGGAGCTCGATGAAGAGGTCCTGAACCGTTCGGTGGAGAGACTGTTGACGGTTATTTTCAAGGCTGCTGACCAGAAGCAGTCGGGTACTGCATACGATAAAGAGGCTCACCACCGGCTCGCGCGTGAAGTCGCGCAGGAGACGATGGTGCTGCTGAAGAATGAGGATCAGCTGCTGCCTCTGGCGAAGAAGGGTAAGATTGCAATCATCGGCGCGTTGTCGGAGCGGGTACGTTATCAAGGAGGCGGGAGCTCTCACGTGAATCCCACCAGGCTTGATTCGATTCAAGAGGAGATCAGGAAAGCGGCAGGCGAAGGTGCAGAGATAATTTTCGCACAAGGCTATGATCTGGATAGGGATGACAGTGATGAGGTGTTGCTGGACGAAGCGAAGCGAATCGCGGGCGAAGCACAAACCGTTGTTCTGTTCATCGGCTTGCCTGACCGGTATGAATCGGAGGGCTACGACCGGAAGCATCTGGACTTGCCGGCGAATCAATGCCGCCTGATCGAACAAGTCGCGTCCGTCCAGCCGAATATCGTAGTGGTGCTGAGCAACGGAGCCCCGGTGGTTATGCCTTGGCTCGGGCGGGTAAAGGCGGTGCTGGAAGCATACCTGGGCGGACAGGCGTTGGGGGGAGCTATCGCCGACCTGCTGTTCGGCGACGCGAATCCAAGCGGAAAGCTGGCCGAGACATTCCCTAAGCATGTGAAGCAGAATCCGTCACATCCATATTTTCCAGGGGAAAGGGATCGGGTTGAGTACCGGGAAGGATTGTTCGTCGGATACCGGTATTATGAAGCGAAGGATATCGAGCCGCTATTCCCTTTCGGTTACGGCTTGAGCTATACAACGTTCGAATACAGCAATCTGAAGCTGGCCTCGAAGGAGATTACGGACCGGGATACGCTGCAAGTCAGCGTAGATGTGAAGAATACGGGCAGCCGGTCCGGCAAGGAGACGGTTCAGCTGTACATCCGCGACGTGGAATCCAGCGTTATTCGTCCGGAGAAAGAATTGAAGGGCTTCACGAAGGTAGAATTAGCGCCCTTTGAGACGAAGACGGTAACGTTTACGCTAAATAAACGGAGCTTTGCCTATTACAACGTTGACCTGAGCGACTGGCACGTGGAATCAGGTGAGTTCGAACTGCTGATCGGAAGTTCCTCCCGGGATATTGCAAGCCGGACTTCTGTGACAGTTCAATCCACGCAAGAAATCATCGCACCGGTTCACCGCAATACAACGATTGGAGAGCTGATGGCCAATCCGAAGACCGCACCGATTCTTGAGCAGCTGAGAAACAGAAACAAGCAGACGGGATTTGCACCCTCCGACGCCGTTTCATCTGAGATGATGGCTGCCATGCTCCGGGATCTGCCGCTGCGCACGTTCTTGTCCCTTGTTGGAGGGGAGATGAACGAGGAACTGCTGCCCGAGCTGCTAGACCAGTTGAATCAGGTAGCAGGTTCGGTTCAATGAGTGTGTGAAGATAAGAAATGAAGGAAGAGTATTTGCCGGATCTGATCTGACTTGATCCACTCATATGTTATAACAGTAAAAGCTAAACAGAGCAGCGATTCTCCTGTGATTGGAGGCTCGCTGCTCTGTATTTTCGCTCAAAATGTTTCTAGTTGAATGTCAGTTGTAGAGCTGCCGGTTATTATTTGCTCATATCGTAATCCGGCATTCCAATGGTAGAGAACCACTGGCGGATCTGCTCCTGGTCCTTGGAGAAGGTAAGGCCCAGCTGAAGCAGGATTCTTGCCTTTTGCGGGAGTAAATCGCCTGCACCGATGATACCTTTGGCGCCAGTGTCATATACTGCGCCTGAACCCGCGCGTGTTGCACTTACGAATAAGACACCCTTCTCGATAGCCGCCGTACGGGCTGCCTGCTGTGCGGTGGAGATGCCTCCTGCGCCGTGACCCGCAGTTACGATCCCCTTAACCCCTTCATTAGCCAAGGCCGTAATGGGCGCAGCGGAGGCTTCTGTATAACTATACACAACATCGACTTTCGCCAAATCCTCCGGCTGGATCGTACTGAGATCAAAAGGAGTTTTCCACTTCTCTGTTCCGGCATCCCTGACGCGGGCTGGCGCACGAACCGCACGAATCCGGTTCTCATCTACCGTTCCCAGAGCGCCGTACCGGCCCCCGTCAAAGGTATCCAGGCGCAGCGCATCCGTCTTGGTAACTTCCCTGGCTGCAAAGAATTCATCGTTCATCATCAAAACTGTACCATAGTAAGTGGTTTTCTGACTTGCAGCCAGCCGGATGGCATTCAGCAGATTAGCTTCTCCGTCAAAGGAGATCGTATTGGATTGTCGCATGGACCCGGTGAAGATAACAGGCTTGGGACTGCGGACAGTGAGATCAGTCCAGTAAGCCAACTCTTCCATGATGTTGGTGCCGGTAGTAACAACTACAGCATGAACAGCCGGGTTGGCCAGTTCCTTGTCGATAGCGATGGTAAGGTTGTATAAGTCCTTGGAGGTGGTTTGCGCCGAGCTGATATTGCTTAGCTCTGTACTGGTGACATTGGCTATTTTGGATAGCTCGGGCTGTAGTCTTTGGATGATATCATTAATGGATACCTTTGGCGTGCCATACGTCTGAAACAGCTCTCTGGAAGGAGAAGTGGAGGTAATGGTTCCTCCGACACCGACCACTACGACATTGGGAATAATTCTCCCGGGTGTGGTGACTTCGGCGGCCTTCGTGATAGAAGGGAAGGATAACATGGTGAAGAGAACCAACAGAGTGGTAAAGAGACTTAGACTTCTTTTGTGCATAAGATTCATAAGTGACCTCCTCTTAATTTGATTTCTGTGTAAGTATATATGACATTTTTTATAATTGTCAAAATGATAATTTTACTTTTATGTAAAATAAATTCATAAACATGCATAAAAATTTAATAAAAATTAATTATATGTGATTATACAATACATATAAATGACATATACATTACATATAAGTCCGTAACGATGAGCGATCACCCATCAGGTGTATAGAGGGAATTTCATCTGAAGCTGCAATGGCCGCACAAAAAGGCCGCCTTCATGTCTGGCCCCTCCTTAAAAAGTGGATGGGGTAAAGCATGAAAAGCGGCCGCTGCTTCACAACCTGCCTGTGGGAATGCGGTCAATCGTCCGGATGTCCATTGCTCATCCAGCTATCCACGCGCAGGTTCCCGGCATAGTCTTCACGCGCGGAGATTGCTGCGAGCTTCTGCTCAGCTTCTTCACGGGTGGCGAAACCGCCGATGACAGCGGCGAAATCACCAGAGGCTGTCTTCAGGAAGGTAACATCGTCATCCAGATAGATCTCTTCCAGGATAGCCAGTGATTCTCCCTGCGGCATTCCTTCACTGCGTACATAGTAGACTTCTTTAGGTGCGGAGGCCTTTCCCTCTGCTGTCAGCTTCAGCTCAAGCGTACCCGGATTGCTGTACTCGGTAAGGGTGTGTCGGGTGCCTTCCTTCAGTTCAACCACGAACCGCATGGCGGAATCATCCAGGATGATATTTCTGTACACATCACTGACCAGCGGTGAGGCCAGGATATCCTGCTCCAGCGCATCGTAATCGAAGCTGCGGACACCGTTAAAGGTGAAGATCAGACGGTTCGGAGCCTGCCTCTGGTCGACTGCATAGGAAGGCACACTTACGGCTGTACCGCCTTCCTGATCGAATACTATGCGGATGGTATCCTCTGCAGTAACGGTGCTCACGGCAGCTCCGTCGGTACGCTCGCCTCCAGTCCCGAATTGCAGCACCTTCACGATGCTCCCGACTACGGGAACCTTAGACAGGGCGTTTGCTACATCAGGAATATTAACGACAAGCAGGCAGGCAATGATGGCTGCGGCCAGCGAGCTGTATCGTTTCAGCCGGACTGTTCTTCTCCGGGCCACTGCCTTTCTCTGCGCTGCCTCCAGAATGTCTCCAAGCTGTGCGGGAATTTCAATCTGTGCATAGCGGTCTTTTCCTGTCATATTCCCTCGACCTCCCCATCCTTTAAGTGAGCCTTCAGTTTGCCGATTATCTTGTAGAACCTGGTCTTGACGGTGTTCTCCGGCAGCTCCAGAATGTCCGCCATGTCCCTGAAGCGCAGATCCTCAAAAAATTTCAGGATAATATACGCCTTCTCTTCCGGCAGTAGTCTGTCAAGAGCCTGGTACAGATCAAGCTTCTCTTCCAGTGGAACTGCATGCTCATCCCCGGTATAGCTCTGCGGGTGATCCTCCATGTAAGTCACCCGTTTGTTTCGGTTAAGATGGTCAATAGCGGTGTTGATGACAATCCGGGTCATCCAGGTCTCGAAATACTGCGGTGTCTTCATCCGTCCGAAGGCAAGATACCCCTTATAGGTAGCCTCCGAGACAATTTCTAGCGCTTCATGCTCGTTTTTAACATAACAGTATGCCTTACGGAACAGGTTGTTCCGGCAGTCTTGAAGTAGTTCAGCGAATGGTTGTGGTACTGGCGACTGGGCTTTCAGTTCGTTCACTCCTTTATGGGCTTCTAGAAGCACTTGATTGAACATTAGACCGTCAAGGGGTGAGAATAGTTTCAACATCCTGAAAAAAGAATAAACCTGCGGGCAATGAGCCGCAGGTTGTAGAAGATCTATAATTTCTAGCTGAAGAGTTACCTTGTCTCCAGATAGGCAATGCCCAGTGCCCCGGTGACGGGGTTGCGGTAGGTCTCACAGGCTACATCGAAGACCTCGCCGATCAATTCCTTCGTCAATATATCTTCGGGCTTCCCGCAGGCGGCAACCCGGCCTTCTTTCATGACATACAGATAGTCGCAGTATTCAGCGGCAAGCGTGAGATCATGGAGGGCAGCGAGAATGCCGATATCCAGCTTTCGGACAATATTCAGAATCTGCAGCTGGTATTTGATATCCAGATGATTGGTCGGTTCGTCCAGAATCATGAATTCCGGCTGTTGGGCCAGCACACGCGCCAGAATGACACGCTGCTTCTCGCCGCCGGATAAGGAGTTATAGCTGCGGCTTGTATGCCCCTCCAGATTGACCTTGCGGAGTGCGGCCGAGACAATGTCAGCATCCTGCTGGCTGTCCGTTTCCAGCATGCCTTTGTGGGGCGTCCGGCCCATCGCCACCATCTCACGTACGGTGAAGTCGAAGCTCAGCTCGTTGAACTGGCCGACTACGCCCAGCTTCCGGGCGACAAGCTTAGGGCTGGCTTTGATCACATTAAGCTCTGAGAGGAAGACATCTCCCTGACGGGGCTTGATGACCTTGTAGATGCTTTTGAGCAGCGTCGATTTACCGCAGCCGTTCGGGCCGATCAGGCCGACGAATTGCTTGTTTTGAACCCTTAGCGAGACCTCCTGTACAATCTTCGCCTCACCGAAAGAGACACTTAGCCGTTCAACATTCAGATTCATCAGCTTTTCCCTCCGAAGGCATAACCTTTTCTAATCAGCATGTACATGAACATCGGTGCGCCAATGAGGGCGGTAATGATCCCGATCGGCAGCTCTACATTCGGTACAATGGTCCGGGCAATGACGTCCGTCCAGATCAGGAAGATCGCTCCGAACAGAATCGACGCCGGCAGTAGCCTGCGGTGATCCGAGCCCACCAGTCCCCGCACCAGATGGGGGATAATCAGTCCCACGAAGCCGATCATCCCGCAGCTTGCTACCATAACTCCGGTAATCAGTGCCGTAAGAATCATGTAGACTCTACGGTAGGCACCCAGATGAATGCCCAGCGTAACCGCCGCCTCATCTCCGAGCAGCATGGCATTCAGCACACGGAACTGCGAGAGGAACAGGATAACGGCGAGCAGGACGGTGATCGAGATCAGCGGGAGCTTATCCCAGCTCGATGCAGCGAGGCTGCCCATCGTCCAGAAGGTAACCGTCTTGATGCCTTCGGCATTGCTCGCGAAATAGACAATAAAGTTGGCAAAAGCGGTACATAGAGCGTTAATGACCATTCCGGCCAGCACCAGCTTGACGGAGGTCATTTTGCCTCCCGCACTGGCGAGTGTGAGGACCAGCAGAGAAGCGCCAACCGCCCCTGCAAAAGCCCAGAAGGCGACTCCCGACTGGCCGAGCAGCCCCATCGAGCCGAAGCCGATCAGGATGGCGAAGGTTGCACCCAGCGAAGCGCCGGAGGAAATACCGAGTATGTATGGATCAGCCAGGGGATTCTGTACCGCCGCCTGCATGATCGTCCCGCACAGCGTAAGTCCGGCGCCGATGAACATCGCCATCAGGACACGAGGGAAGCGGATTTTCCAGATAATATCTACGAACGAGCCGTTCGTCAGCTCCTGCATATCTCCAATCTGAATGCCTGTGATGTGATGCAGCAGAATCCGGTAGGATTGGGAGACAGGAATATCCACCTGGCCGAAGGAGACCGCAGCCCCGGCAGACAGCAGGGTGATAATGAACAGGACGCCTATAACAGCCATGAAGCCGTAACGGGAATGAATGAGAGATTGCTTAGGCTGTGAAGGTACGGCTAGATCAGTATGCATGACAATGAGAAGGCTCCTTTACATTAAAAGATTAGTATAGACGGACTCATCAGAAGACACTGTGAGCAGAATATCGTAACATGTTTTTAAATATAAAGGATATTGAGAACGATTGTCAATGATAATAATTCTCATTGACATGCTGTCCAACTTTCTATATTCTACGGAGGTATCCCCTGCAAGGCTATGGGCTTAATGCCCTACCCGCAGGATAACTAACATACATACAGAAAAGGGGAACCAAAGAATGAAGAAAATATTCAAACGATATGTACCGCTGCTGGCGGTTCTGGTGATGACAGTTATGCTGGCGGCTTGTTCATCAAGCACAAGCAATACAAAGGACGCAGCGGCAACGGCTGCACCTGCATCGGCCAGTCCCGCACCGGCGGAGACTGCACCTGCGGCGGCCAAGACGGTATATCCGCTTACTGTTGAGAACCATACGAATAACGGGGAAGGCACCGAATGGACGACTAAATCGCAGACCTTCGATAAGGCTCCTGAGAAGGTAGTAGCGAATACCCAAGGTGCGGCTGAACTGCTGATTAAGCTGGGGCTTACCGACAAAATGGTCGGGGTTGCGGCTCTCTACGGTGCAGGCGATCCGGCGGTTCAGGAAGAGTTCAAGAAGATTCCTGTCATCTCCCAGGACTATGCCAGCAAAGAACTCGTTGTAGGCGCAGGCCCGGATCTGGTGATGGGCCGCGGCGGCCTGTTCGCAGATGCGGATTGGGGAGTCGGGACGGTAGGCGGACTCAATGAGCTGGGCATCAAGACCTTCGTGCAGAGCACCAGCCTGCAAGGGGCAACACTGGACAGCCTGTACAAGGATATTGAACAGCTAGGCCAGATCTTTGATGTGCAGGAGAAGGCCACGGCATATATCGCAGAGCTGAAGGAGCGTGCGGCGAAGCTGAAGGAGGGAGCGGCAGCCACAGGCGCCAAGACCTTCGCTTATGTATCTGACGGAGGCAACGGCGCAATAGCTGTCTATAGCGGGAACGTGGATACTTTTGCGGGAGATGTGCTGGGACTGCTTGGACTGACCAACAGCTACGCGGATGTGACCGGTGAGATCAGCAAGGAGCAATTGATCGCGACCAACCCGGATGTCCTGCTGATCTCGGTGTACACAGGCGGTATTGATGCTGACCAGTCGATAAAAGCGTTCTATGCCGATCCGTCACTACAGAGTCTGAAGGCAATCCAGAACAAAGCGATCTATAAGATTGACTTCAACCAGTTCTGGGGCTACAGCTATTCCATCTTTGACGGGGCAGAGAAGCTTGCGTCTGAGCTTGCTGCCGGGAAGTAAGCCGGAGCTGCCTAAGAGAGATTTGCTTTGTCCATAAGAGCTAATAAATGCCTGGAAAAAAGCAGCCTGAGCCGTCACGGTAATGTGACGGTTCAGGCTGTTTGTCGGTTTATGCTTGTGCGCTCTCATAAATATTCATGACCACCTGCTGGATCGGCAGCTCCTTGACCGAAATATCCGAGAAGCCATGCTTGCGGGAGATATTCTCCAGAAAATCGCTGATTGAGATGCGGGCGGTGTCCACCTCCAGCGTAATCTGGAAGTCGGACGGGCGCTCAACCACCTTGGTGTAATCGTTGTCGAAGGGGGTGTTCTGCACAGACTCTACAAAGGTAAAGCTGACCTGCTTCTTCTCTCCCAGAAAGACTTTGAGCCGCTGCAGCGAATCATCGAACACCTTCTCGCCATGGTTAATGACGATGACCCGGTGCGCCAGCTCCTCCACATCCTCCAGATCATGGGTAGTAAGGATACAGGTCATATTCAGCTTCTTGTTCATCTGGCGGATGAATTCGCGGATCTTGACCTTGGCGATCACATCCAGCCCGATCGTCGGCTCATCCAGGAACAGGATGTCCGGCTGGTGCAGCATCGCCATGACGAATTCGCATTTCATGCGTTCGCCCAGCGACAGCACCCGGGTAGGCTTCTCAATGACCTGGGAGATTTCCAGCAGCGCCGCGAGCTCCTCCAGCCGATGATTGAAATCCGGGGTGGAGATTCCGTAGATGGCCTTGTTCATATTGAAGCTGTCGATGGGCGGAATATCCCAGATGAGCTGGGATTTCTGGCCGAAGACAGCTCCGATTTTGCCGACATACCGCTTCCGGTCACGGGCCGGGGAATAGCCGAGAACCGAAATCTCCCCGCTTGTCGGGTAGAGTGCGCCGCAGAGCATTTTGATCGTCGTCGATTTGCCGGCCCCGTTGGGGCCAAGCATGCCGCAGATTTCGCCCTGCTCAATGGCAAAGCTGATATCGTTCACAGCCTGGACCGAGACTTCCTCACGCTTGAAGAAGCTCCTGAAGGTCTGCCCCATGCCTGCGCCCCGCTTATAAGTGGTGTACGTCTTCGTTAAATGCTTCACATCTATAACCGGCATCAGCCGCCAACCCCCTCGTACAATCTGATCATATGCCGGTATACCCACATGCCTGCCCAGAGAAAGATAAAGCAAGGCAGAATAGCAATAAAATCACCGGCCTGTACCCGGCCAAGCAGTGCGGAGGCCGGAAGGAAGCCGACCATACCGACAGGTATGATCATCGTCGCTGCCGCCTGCACCGCCTTCGGGAAGATCGGCAACGGATACTTGCCGACACTCAGTACACTGTCGGCCAGCTCGGAAATCCGTGAATTGCCCACCCACTTGAACGACATTGCCGCCATCATCAGCGATAATCCGGCCAGAACTGCCGTTCCGGCGATGAACATGCCTGCGAATTGCAGCCAGGCTAAGGCCGGAATTGCGCCTACATGCCAGGCGGAGAACACGAATAACGCCGCTCCGCCCAGGAACAGCCCGGCACTTTCGGTGGAGAAGGTCGTAGCCACAAGGTAGAACAGCGGATTCAGCGGCTTAAGCAGCACTACCTCGAAGCTGCCCTCCCGGACATGCGACATGGTGGTCCACATGACCCCTCCGAAGACAAGGCTGGAGAGGCCGCTGGACATCGTGAATACGGACTGGATCAACAAGACCTCGTATAAGCTCCAGCCGGGGAAGCTGGTGCCTGCCCGGTAGATCAGCAGGGTCACCAGCGGAAACAGTATATTACCGATGAGGGTAATCAGACTGCTGACGATGAAGTTCATCCTATAAGCCGAAGCCGTCTGCACGGCGGAGTACATGCACTGCTTGTATACCTCTACATACCTTTTCATGTCAAGAATGTTCCTTTCTTCGGGGCATTCATTCACGCGCCGACCGCGGTAAATTGCTTCATGGCCCGGCGGCGGACCAGCTCATTGCACCCGAACATTACCAGCACAGCCGCTCCCTGCATGCCGACAGCCTCCGGGATGGATAACTCCAGGCCGCCGAGTGAATAATGGCCGGTGAACACCATGGCAGGCATATAAGCAATGTATTGAAATGGCAGGAACAACTGAGTCACCTGCAGCCAGTGCGGGAAGAAATCCAGCGGAATGAGCGCACCTGAGAAAATCCCCGACACCAGCATGAACGCGCTACGTATGCCCCCTGACTGCACCAGCCAGAAGGAGGTGAGGCCAATCGTATAGTTGACATAGAAATTCATCAGAAAAGCGAGCAGCACGGACACTATGGTCCACGGCAGGCTTGCCGGCCGCATATCGATGCCGAAGATAAAGATAAAAATCAGCAGGCACGGCAGAAATTCAAACACGAAGCCGAGGAAGCGGTGTCCGAGCTTCTGGAACAGCGCGAAGGAACGGTGATCGACCGGACGCAGATGGAAGGTCAGAAACTTGCCGGTGCGGACAAGCATCGACAGATTCCAGTCGGCGAAATCCATGATCAGGTAGCCAATCAGCGCCGTTGCCCCGAAGTAGCGGATCATTTGCTGGAGATCAAGCCCGCCCAGTGTAGCCTGCCCTCCATAGACTGCGGTCCAGATGAAATATTGCACCATGAAATAGACAGGACCGACGATTACGGACACCAGGGAGTGGGTGCGGTAGGCACTCCACTCCTTATAGGTTACCGCCGCTACGGAGCGGCAGATCCTCCAGTTATGCTTAAGGCGGTTCATCAGATCACGCCTGACCAGATAATATTGGTGACATTGAACAGCGCCTCCGCGTACCAGTTATCGTCCTTGAACGGCACGAACCATACCGCAGCAAGCTGCTCGGCAGGGTCCATCACCATACAGCAGGCTCCGGCTCCTTCATGGAAATAACTGCCCTCGGAGTAAAAGAAGGCGGGACCCTTCCGCATATCCAGTCCAATGCCGTAGCTCCGGTCTTTGACATCATTGCCCCAGCAGTAGTCGGGAACCCCGTAGAGTGTACGGGTGGTGAGCTTCTCGACGGCTTTACGGCCGAGAATGCGGGTCTCGCCCAGTCGGCCCATGCCCAGCAGCATGTTGGCGAAGCGGATCAGGTCAGCCGGTGTGGAGGACAGGCCTCCGCCCGTGCTGGACACGCTCTCCCACAGCTTATCTGCCGCAGAGACTTCCGGCTGGATGCCCTGGGCCAGTTCATTCAACTGCTTTTCCCGCATTTCGTTGCGGACAATGAAGCGCCGGGCCAGCTCTGGCGTCGGCTCCCACATCGTGTCCTTCATGCCGAGCGGCTTCAGAATCTGTTCTTCTATGTACTGCTCGGCAGGAATACCGGTCACCTTCCTGATAATCTCGCCAAGAATACAGAAGCCGAAGGAGCAGTATTGCCATTCCTCGCCTACCTTCTTATTCACGCCGCAGCTCAGCGCGGCGGTGATCCAGTCCGGCTCCCCGTCCTCCGGCCTGTAGCTGTCGAAGTACTCGCCGATGAGCTGCCAATAGCTTTTGTGATAGGGAATCATGCTGCCTGCGCAGTCGGGGAATAGGCCGGAGGTATGGGTCAGCAGGCTGTAGATATCAATTTTGGCAAAAGGCTCCACGTTAAACGGTTTCAGAAAAGTGCCGACGGGAAGGTCCAGCCGGAGCACGCCATCCTCCACAAGCTTGGCTATGGCCACGGAGGTAATGGCTTTGGTGATTGAAGCAATTCTATGAACGGTAGTCGGCAACAGCGGCTCTGTCCGCTCCTCGCGGTAGGAAAGGGGGCCGATGGCGCCGTGCATGAACGTCTTGCCGTATCTGGAGATACAATAGGAGGCGGCTTGAATCTTGTTCTCATCGATCAGTTGCTGGAAGTGGGTATGCAATACCCCGATTCTTGTAGCGTCATAATCCACCTCTGCCGGTGAGCAGTCGGTAATGCCTGGAGTGTATAGCATAAAAGTATATGCCTCCTCGAAGGTTGTAGCGCTGAGCGAACCAGTTATGCCCAGGGAAATGCGCCCAGGCTCCAGTATATCTTCCATATAGTGTTAGTTACAATGGGAAGTTTGGTTTATAACCAATTTCTCCGGCTCAAAAAGAGGGGTGAACAGGACAAATAGAGAAATAAAAGCATGATAAATATTTCACAGAACGGAAGGACAATGAATGTCATCATGAAAACAAAGCCGTTAACGAAAAGCATTACGTTCATGCAAGCGCTGGCCCTGGTGGTCGGGATGATTATCGGATCGGGGATTTTTTTGAAGCCCGGAATTGTATTGAATAATGCGGGCAGCCCGTGGCTCAGTATTCTGGCCTGGGGAGTTGGAGGGATTATTACGCTGGCTTCGGCGCTGAGTGTGGCGGAGATTGCGGCTGCCATTCCGAAGTCGGGTGGCCTATATACTTATTTAAGTGAATTGTACGGCGGAGTGTTCGGTTATCTGCTCGGCTGGGTGCAGGCGGTGATCTCCTATCCGGCTTCAGTGGCGGCGCTGGCGATTGCTTTTGCTACCTATTCCGGTTACTTCCTGCCGCTTAATGCATGGCAGCAGAAGCTGCTTGCCGTGAGTATTCTGGGTTTCATTCTGTTAATGAATGTTATAGCGACGAAGTTCGGCGGGATCATTCAGACGGTGGCTACGGTTGGGAAGCTGATTCCGGTAGCGGGCATTGTGGGCGTCGGGCTGTTTTCGGATCTGGCTCCCGGCTTCGGCGGCATCAGTACAGCGGCTGCGGGTGCAGGCTTCGGGGCTGCGGTGCTCGGCACACTCTGGGCTTATGACGGCTGGATCAGCGTAACCAATATGGCGGGAGAGATCAAAGACCCGGCCAGGACGCTGCCGAAGGTCATTTCGATAGGCGTTATTTTTGTCATCGCCGTGTATGTATTGTTCAACATTGCCGTGTTCAAGGCGTTGCCCTACGACCAGATTGTCTCGTCCCCGACGCCGGGTGCCGATGCGGCAGAGGCGCTGTTCGGGAGCGGCGGCGGAGCTTTCATTACGGCAGGCATTATCGTCTCCGTGCTGGGGGCGCTGAACGGTTATCTCATGACCGCAGCGCGGGTGCCGCAGGCGATGGGGGAGCGGGGTCAGCTTCCGTTCTCCCGGGTGCTGAGCAGCATTCATCCGAAGTTTCAGACACCGGCGAATGCGCTTGTTTTTCAGAGTGTGCTGGCGGTAGTCTACATCTTCTCGGGAACCTTCAATACGCTGACCGATCTGCTGGTGTTCGTGCTTTGGATCTTCTTCACCATGGGCGTGTTCGGTGTATTCATTCTGCGCAGGAAGCTGCCGCGCGAGCAGGGCCGCTACCGTGTGCCGCTCTACCCGTTCACCCCGATTCTCGGCGTAGCAGGAGGTCTCTATATTCTGGCCAGCACGATCATCAGTGATCCGCTGCGCTCGCTTATAGGGATTGGCATCACGCTTGCTGGACTCCCCGTATATGTGGTGATGATGCGGAAGAATCGCGTGTAGACAGCGGTTCATAGGCTGGTGTGAGAAAGTTTCAATAAAACAGTTGACAACGCCCGCTCAAAAAAAGTATACTATGAAAGTACTTTTGAGCGGACGCAGTCAGCTTAGAGATCATCGTCTAGAAGAATCATACATAGACACCATACGGACTCTTAGCTCAGTTGGTAGAGCAGTAGACTCTTAATCTATTTGTCCAGGGTTCGAGCCCCTGAGAGTCCATCCCTTAAGAAACGGCAGAAATGCCGTTTTTTTGCTGTTTTACTGTATGGGGAATTTTGATTTCCTTCTCTTGTGGATAAGTGGCGGCGTAGGCGTGTGGCCCGAATGTATGCGAAAAACAGCATACATTTGCTGGCGCGTAGGTATGGTGGCCCGGATGAGGTGCACAAGTGCACCTGAATCGGCCGAACGCGGGCTAAGCGAGCAAATGTGGGGGCTCTCCCAAAAAGTAGATACACCAAGTATGGGAATAAATCCCATACTATCTTAAAAGCTTAAATTGTAAGAAAGGAGCGATTCCCCGTTATTCGAGGATCGCTCCTTTGCGTTTAATGTTCATTCAATGCTTGCTTCAGCAGGTTGTGGAGTGAGAGCCAACCGGCCCCTAGCGTCACTTTTTTCTATGTCGCGAAGTTGCTGATCTCATATTCATATAAAGACGGCTTGATTTTCCTCATCTCGTTTGTCGTATAGCAGCCTGGCAATGGGTACAGCAGCCAAGATGATGGGTAATAGATAAAATGTACAGAACCCTACATAACTCTACATAATCTAAAGAGGTGACTCGAATTGACGGAAATGAATCAGATTCACACATTGGCGGCGGAGATCACGGCTGCTGTAGCGGAATGGCTGCAGCAGAGTGAGGAGGAGAAGGGGAAGGCGATCCAGGAAGCGGTTAACCGCACCTCGCTGCAGGCCGGTATCCATGACCTCTTGTATTTGCAGGTGGAGCAAGGGGAATTTAAGCTGTCTACCTGGATAAGTGATTATGGCTCAGCGGAATTTGAACGGCCCATCCATCCGCTGGACCCGCCCATTACCCGGCAGCAAGCCGAGACGGTGTTGATTCCGTTGCTGGCGGAGGGGATTGGTGGAATACTGCAAGCCTATGCGGACCATCCCCTGATGGATTATCATCTTGAGGTAAGCCTTCAGCTTGCTGATGTTGGGATTCTTCCGGCTCTGCATAAGATCAATGAGCGCAAACGCGGGCTGCTGCTGAAGAACATCCAAGCGTATATCGCCAAGCTGGAGAATCATGCTTATCCGACCGATCCGCTGGAAAGCTTCTTTTTGGCGCGGCACCTGGTTGATCCGCTGCTGTTCCCGGAGCTTCATTCCGCTTTTGTGTTGCGCATCTATGAGCTGGTGATGGAACGTAATAAGGAAAATCCGGCCAAGCTGAAGGAGCACCGCGGCAACTTTATCCGCGCTTTTACCGTGTGGGTAGAGGAAGAATTCCTGCCGGCCTACTATCATCAGGTCAAGCCCAAGTGGGGAGCGGTAGAATATACGCTTAAAGCAGATGTGGATAAGGCGTCGATCGATCAAGAGCATCTGGAGCTTGTGCTGCAAACGGCCATCATGATCATCAAGTATGAACCGAACTACAGCCGGCAGAGAGGACTCGATCTACTGGCGCGTTTGCAGGAGCTGGATTATGCGCAGGCGGCGCGGGTGATCAAGGAGGGCAGCGGCACGCTTCCCGTCGATGCCATTCACTATAAAGATCAGCAGCTTGAATGCCAGGCGCATGATGTGTTCTCCACGATCACCATTCGCATCAAGGAAGAGTGTGCGGGCAGCTACGGCAAAGGGCTGGATTATATCTCGAACCTGCACGCGCTGGGATTCTTCCGCAGCTACCAAATCAAGCTGAAATCTTCGGTTAAGCAGGCAGTGGACGTTCCCGGTCTGGCCAAATCGCAAACCCACCGTTTTTTTGCCAATGCGTTGCAATACGAGGAACTGCATCCCAAGCTTGAGGCATACGCAAGGCTGGCGATGGTCGAATTTGAGTGGTATGAGGATACCGAAGGAGAGAAAAATTGTATGCCTGGAACCTATGCCGTATTTGGCCTTGGGTTAACGGGCCCGCGCTATTATCCGCTGGTGCAGGAATATATGAAGGTGGTGGACAGCGAGCATCAATCGGTGCAAGCGGCCTTTACTGCGGCTTTTATCCACCGGTTCGGAGTTGACGAAGCCACGCTGCCGGCGATAACGGCTTGTCTGCTTGCCTGCGAGGATGGAAAATTTACCAAGCATGGCCCGGCGTTTGAAACAGCAAGCAATCTGCAAGCGCTCGCCGGGATTCTGGCAACCCTTGAGCCGCACGAGGCCCGGCATATTGCCGAATTGGTCTGGGGAAGCACAGAAAAGCTGGAGAAGAAAGCGAAAGCGGCAAAAGGCGAGCTTACGGATGGCTTCGCACGGGTGCGCGATGCAGTGAATCAAAAGTAATCAGAGCAGAGGAGAAGGAGGATGACGACACGACCTGCCTTTAAGTCCCCCCCCATTTCTATGACAGCCCATTGCTCAAGCAGGGCGCTAATACCTGTCAATGCAGCGGAGCTGCCGCCGAGAAATTCGCCGGGAGTTTTATTCAGGACGCGGAAGACATCAAGGTGGATGATCCGGCCAAAATCGAGGAGCTGTTCAGCCGGACGCCCGGCTACACCAGTTGGCAAGGTGAGCAATGGCTGGCTGCCTGTTTCAATGCCTGCATTGCGGCAAACATCATCCAGACATTGGGGAAGTGGAAGAAGTAGACGAACGACTGCAAGCCGGCAAGCCGAAAGAGGCGGACGAGTGGCGGTTCGTGGGCTTGCTGCACCTGATCGGCTACACGGATACCGGGCTGTTTCCACGGTTGAATGAACAACGCGCGGAGGTTGAAGCCTGCATTCAGAATTACATGCTGGCCTTGGCCCAGGCGAAGTGAAGAGATGTGTACGCCCTGCGCCTTAGCTTAATGACACTGGCACTGGTAGAGTATCAGATTCAAAAGAGTGGAGTAGACTCCGTTTTCCCTTTAAATTCCCCCCTTCTCAAGCGGGGGTTGTTCCTCATGGGTGTTTGGCTTGGCGTAACGGACTGAGTCACTCTTGTTCGGGAAGAAAGTCGTCACTTGGGCGAGTAACGGACCCCAAGGACCTTATACCCTGCACTTCGGCTCCGAAACGACTCATAAAGAGACGATAAGGTCACCTGAGTCCGTTACGCTGCAAAAAGTGGCATTTTTGTGGGAATAAGGTCTCTCCGGTCCGTTAAACTCTGGGGTGGATAGGTTTTCCCTACACGAACCCTTGAGTTTCACAAGCTTATCCATTTTTCAAATAGGATAAGGTACTAGTGCACCTGAAACGGCTGAACGAGGACTAAATGACAGAAGTATAACAAACATGCACGCTCGTACGTTACGTTATTCCCATCTGAACGGTGCTACATATGCTCTGCAAGCTGCACCTCGAAGCCATCGGGGTCCAGGATATAGAAGAAGCGCAGGCTGGGATTCGGCGCGATGGGGCCGCGGGCTACCGGGATTCCTTCCTTGCTAAGCTCCGCCATAGCCTCGTCCAGCGACCCGACCTCGAACCCTACAGACACTCCGCATTCCGGCTTCAACGGCGGATCACTTCCCTCTATGAGCTCAAGCTTGGGCTGCCCCTCTATCCCCAGCATGACGATCTGCTTCCCTCTGCTCTCGAATCTGCGCTCCACAGGAAGCCCTAGAATCCGGTGATAGAAATCAAGGGAAGCCTCCAGATTGCGTACCCTGAGTGTAATCCAATTCATACTAAGCTTCATCTTTATCCATCCTTTGCTGTACAATTCAGTTGCTGCTGTTATAAGCTATCCGCATATTCTACCATATTCGATCAGGAGGTTATAACCATGAACATAACAACTATAGAAGCTGGCGGCAGAATCATCGCTGTTGTGAGCGGCAACGAGGCCGTGGTGTGGGATGTCCAGAGCGCGCTGGATCTGTTGGCAACGGTTCGATATGAGACGGACTGTGACCGGATTGTAATCCATAAGGCGCTGCTGAACGAGGAGTTCTTCGACCTCAAGACAAGGCTGGCCGGTGAGATTCTCCAGAAGTTCATTAACTATCAGGTAAAGGTAGCGGTAGTGGGTGATTTCAGCAGCTATACCAGCCGCAGTCTGCGTGATTTCATCTATGAATGCAACCAGGGGAAGGATATATTTTTCGTAGCAGATGAGCCGCAGGCGGTTGAGCGATTGAGCCGGGTCTAGAATTTCGCAGTGTCAGAGCAAGGGGCTGCATCCGTTAGCCCGGGCCTCTATGCAGCTCATAGTGGAACCGGAAACCCCGGATATGATAAGCTCATGGAATCAGGGCAGCCCTGAACTAAGGAGGGGAAAGATATGAGCAGCTTAATAGCAGGTGAGGTCTATTCCGGGTTTCAAGTGATACGCAAGGAGTACATACGGGAAATTGAATCCTCCGTATACACGCTGGAGCATCAGCAGAGTGGCGCACGGCTGCTCTATGTACAGAATCAGGATGACAATAAGGTGTTCAGTGTTACGTTCCGGACTCCGCCTGCGGACAGCACGGGAGTGTTTCACATTCTGGAGCATTCGGTTCTGTGCGGCTCGGACAAATTCCCGGTAAAGGAACCGTTCGTGGAACTGCTGAAGGGCTCGATGAAGACGTTCCTGAACGCTTTTACCTTTGGCGACAAAACGATGTATCCGGTAGCCAGCCAGAATGACCAGGATTTTGCCAATCTGATGGAGGTCTATCTGGACAGCGTCTTTCAACCGAATATTTACAGTCAGCCGGAGATCTTCGAGCAGGAGGGCTGGCATTATGAGCTGCCGCATTCCGGAGATGAGCTGATCTATAAGGGCGTCGTCTACAATGAGATGAAGGGCTCATATTCCTCGCCGGTGACGGTGCTGATTGACCGGATCAAAAAATCGCTCTACCCGGGTACGATCTACCGTCACTCCTCCGGCGGTGATCCGCAGTATATCCCTGCCTTGACCTATGAGCAGTTTCTGGAGGCGCACCGGAATTATTATCACCCGTCGAACAGTTATTTCTATCTCTATGGCGATTTGAATATCGAAGCACGGCTGCAGTTTATCCATGAAGAATATCTCAGCCGCTATACCCGCAAGGCAATGGACACCTCCATTCCGCTACAGGCACCGGTCGGCATTACCCAGCTTACGGCGGAGTATCCCATTCTGGAGACGGAAACGGCTGCAGACAAGACATACTTGAGCTTGAATTATGTAATAGGAACCTCTATGGACCGTGAGCTGAATCTGGCTTTTGCCATTCTGAAAAGCATGCTGATGGACAGCAACGCGGCCCCGCTGAAGCAAGCGCTGCTGGAGAGCGGCCTGGGCAAGGATGTGGTTGCTTTTTATTCAGATAGTATGGTTCAGCCTATGCTGGGTATTGCCTTGACACATTCTAACCCTGAGGCCAAGGAAGAATTCGTGAATCTGGTTAGAGCGACGCTGAGCCGCCTTGCAGCAGACGGACTGGATGAGAAGCTGGTGCTGGCTGCAGTGAACAGCAAGGAATTTGAACTGCGGGAAGCCGATTTCAGCCAATATCCGAAGGGTCTCACCTACAATATGGAAGTCATGAAGGCTTGGCTGTATGACGGCTTGCCGTCCACGTATCTGGAGTACGAAGCGGCACTTACGGCGATCCGTGAACAAAGTTCGGGCCGCTATTTCGAGCGGCTGATTGAGACCTACCTGCTGAACAGTAACCACTGTAGTGTCGTTGTCCTCCAGCCCTCTCAGACTCTTGCGGGGGAAAAGGATGCGGCGGTCCGCAGCCGTCTGGCGTCATACAAAGCGTCTTTGGCCCCGGCCCAGCTGGATGAGCTGGTGCTTAGCACGCAGAAGCTGCTGGCCCGGCAGAACACTCCTGACCCCGCTGAAGAGCTGGAGAAGCTGCCGAAGCTGACCTTGCAGGATATTAACCCTATCGCTCCGGCCGGGGTACCCACAATGGAGGTTGTGCTGGATGGGATTAAGGTGCTGCATCATGAAGTAGCTGCCGGTGCAATCGCCTATATCAAGCTGTATTGGGACACCAGCGTGCTTGCAGCGCAGCAGATTCCTTATCTGGAGCTGCTGGCCAGAGTGCTCGGACAGCTGGAGACGGAAGCCTACAGTATTGAGGAGCTGACCAGTGAGATCGGAATTTCGACCGGGGGTATCCGTTTTCAGAATGAAGTGTTCGGGGCCGGGAAGGCTGCGGAAGGCAGCTATCAGGCC
The DNA here is from genome assembly GCF_038002225.1 of Paenibacillus sp. FSL R7-0204. NCBI lineage: Bacteria > Bacillati > Bacillota > Bacilli > Caryophanales > Paenibacillaceae > Paenibacillus > Paenibacillus sp. FSL R7-0204. The sequence goes on along the minus strand of NZ_JBBOCA010000001.1, from coordinate 5,307,474 downwards.
AAATTCAGCGCGCGGATCAAGGTCATGCAGGGCAACATCGGCGGTTCCCTGAAGCTGCTGCACGAGCTGCTCTACGGCAGCAATCTGGATAACCTGTCCAAGCTGCAGGAGATTGTCCGCCGCGAAGCCTCCGGGATGGAGGCGATGCTGACGCAGAAAGGCAATGAGATTGCAGCCAGCCGGGTGCTGTCCTATTTCTCGGATCGGGGGATGTATGAGGAGCAGCTTGGCGGCGTGGCATATTACCGCTTCGTCAAGGAGCTTGCCCGCACCATTGACCAGCAGGCGGAGGGGCTTGCGGATACCTTGAAGGAAATCTGCGGGTTGTTATTCAATACGCAGAATCTGACGCTCTCCATCACCGGTACGGCGGATTCGTATACGGAATTCGCAACACATGTGCAGGAGCTGGACCTGAGCAGCCGGGCGGTGAATTCCCAGCCGCTCTTATCTGCACAGGGGCAGGCGGTCAATGAAGGCTTCATGTCCGCGAGCCAGGTGCAGTATGTAGTCAAAGGCTATGACTACAAGAAGCTGGGCTTCGCCTATTCCGGCAAGCTGCAGGTGCTTAAGAAGATCCTCAGCCTGACCTACCTCTGGAATACGGTCCGGGTCAAGGGCGGTGCGTATGGCGGCAATCTGCTCTTGCGCCGCGACGGGGTAATCCTGTTCACTTCCTACCGTGATCCGAACCTGCTGGAGACGCTGGAGGTCTATGACCGGGCCTCTCAGTTTGCCGGAGAATATTCGGCAGATGAAGGGGAAATGGAGCGGGCGATTATCGGAACCCTGGCCATGCTGGACCAGCCGCTGAGTCCCGGCGCCACAGGCCGTCAGGCGGACCGGCATTATTTCGAGCAGATTACTGCGGAAGATCTTCAGCAGGAGCGTAATGAAATTCTGTCGGCCACTGCCGGGGATATCAGGAGCTGTGCCAGTCTGCTTGAGGCGGTAACGCAGCAGAATTACTTCTGCGTGGTCGGAGGCGAATCCAAGCTGAAGTCGGCTTCCGGTGCCTTTGGCAGTCTGGAGGAGCTGGTGAAATAAGCGGGAGCGGCTACGATTAGCCAGCTAACACGAAACAGGGTGCCTCACGTGCTGTTGACACAGCCGGGGCGCCCTGTTTGCTGCGGGTTAAAGTTTTCTTTGAATATTTGACTATTTAGTTTTAGAATATAAAGATTACTGACTTCTAGGAGGAACAATACGTGGAACTTGGAATAAGCACCTTTGTCGAGACAACACCTGATGTGAATACCGGAGTGACTCTAAGCCATGCGGAGCGGCTGCGCGAAGTGGTGGAGGAGATCGTGCTTGCGGATCAGGTGGGACTGGATGTATACGGCGTGGGTGAGCATCACCGGCCTGATTTTGCAGCTTCATCGCCTGCTGTGCTGATGGCGGCCGCTGTACCGCTGACGACCCGAATCCGCCTGACCAGTGCGGTCATGATTCTGTCCTCAGCCGATCCGGTTCGGGTATTTCAGGATTTCGCAACACTGGACGGAATATCGGGGGGGCGTGCTGAGATCATGGTGGGCCGGGGCTCGTTCACCGAGTCGTTTCCTCTGTTCGGCTATGATCTGAAGGACTATGAAGAGCTGTTTGACGAGAAGCTGGACCTATTGCTCAAGCTGCGGGAGCCCGGTAAGGTGAGCTGGAGCGGCAAGCACCGTCCGGCGATTACGAATCTGGAGATCTATCCGCGCCCGGAGCAGAATCCGCTGCCCGTATGGATTGCGAGTGCGGGAACTCCGGAGTCTGCGGTCCGTTCGGGTACCCTGGGTCTGCCCTTTGCCCTGGCGATTATCGGCAATGTGAACCCTTCCGATTATGCCATGCATGTACGGCTCTATAAGGAGGCAGCAGCCAAGGCGGGGCATGATGTATCCAAGCTTCCAATTGCTTCACACTCACATGGTTATGTTGCGGAGACGGACGAACTTGCGGTAGAGGGTTTCTTCCCGTCAACACATGCACGGACGAATGTCCGGGCGGCAGAGAAAGGGCTGCCTTCGTATCATCGTGCGGATTACGATGCCGCCCGCAGCTTTGACGGTGCTCTATATGTGGGCGACCCAGACACGGTTGCCCGCAAAATCATCCACCTCTACGAGCATGTAGGGATCACCCGCTTCCTGCTGCATGTCCCGCACGGCTCCATGCCGCATGCCCAGGTGATGCAGGCCATCCGCCTCTTCGGGACAGAGGTAGCGCCTAGGGTGCGGGAGGGAATTAAGCGGTTGAAGCAAGTCTAATGATGTTACAAGCTTAGGCAACAGTTAACAGCCCCCGTGCCTTATGGCCGGGGGCTTAAGTCTGCCAATCTATGAAACCAGAGAACAGGCAGCGAGCCAGAGGGCTTAAGTAATCGAAGCTTCATAGATAGCCTGGATCGACGCAGCGAGGGTACTGTTAAATTCCTCTTCCGTCTGCTGATCGCTGAGACCCTGGGACAAAGCGCGGGAGAAGCTGGCAATTACTCCATGCTGGCGGGCCAGCTTCTCGTTGGCTTCAGCCTGGGTATACCCTCCTGAGAGGGCTACGATCCGAACCACGTGGGGATCTGCGGCGAGCTCACTGTATAAATTATCCTCTGTCGGGATCGACAGCTTGAGCATGACCTTCACGCCATCTGGCAGCTCAGACAATCGGGCTGCCAGTTCCCGTTTCAGCAATTGCTCTGATTCCTGCTTGTCCTTGCTGAGGATATCTACTTCCGGTTCAATAATCGGAACCAGTCCGAAGGCGGCGATCTGCCGGGCCAGCTCGAACTGCTGCTCCACGACTTGCCGGACACCCTCAGGGTTCGCCTCATGGATCACGGAGCGCATTTTGGTGCCGAAGATATGCTTGCTGACTGCCCGCTTCAGCAGATCATCGAGGGCGGGGATAGGCTTCATGAGCTGGACTCCGTGCTGAGGAGCGGCCAGTCCCTGGTCTATTTTGAGAAAAGGCACGACGCCCTTCTGCTCCCACAGGTAATCGGCGGTATATTGCCCGTCTATGAGGCGGTCCATCGTGTTCTCGAACAGAATTGCACCTAGAATATGCTCCCGGTTAAAGGCGGGACTCTTAATAATGCGTGTTCTCATGCTGTGAACCATGGTGTACATCTCTTCGTCCCCTGAATAACGGTCTTCCTTAATACCGTATTGCAGCAGTGCTTTGGGGGTGCTTCCTCCGCTCTGATCCAGAGCAGCTATAAAGCCTTGGCCCGTGTGAATCCGGTCCAATTGTTCAGTATTCATGGTTCGGTTCATTCCCTTCTGCAAAATGAGATGGTTACTGTTCCCTGTCTAGTATAGCACTTGCGCATAAGGACATACATCCGGGTCCGGCAGAGCTTTCCATTTGCGCCTGAGAGATATGGTATGTTACCTTGTTCAATAGGATGGTATGATAGAAAGTGGGGTGAAATTAATTATGACAAACGAAACAACCAATGAGACCACGAATGAGCCGGTGAACGGTGAAGCGGAAGCTGCCGGGCAGGCCATGACCGAAGAGAATTGGAATGAGCTGCTCAAGGCTGTTTTTCATAACGGCATTGTAGCGCTCAAAATGAGCTTCAGCGATGTGGAAGGACAGGTGCTGAACCTGGACAACTACGGCCCGGTATTTGTATTCCGTGTGAAGGATAAAGATAACGCTGATTATTACTGCGGCTTCTTCCTTCGTGAGCTGGCTGCCCGGTTCCAGTCCGGCAACAGTCCGGAGATCTGGATGGCCTCCTTCTTCCACGAGCTGATGAAGACCAAGGGAGGCAACTCCATGCCTAAGCCGCTCGCCAGTGAAGAGGAAGCCAAGGCCGCTGTCGATAATGTGCTGGTTCCGATGTGTATCGCCGCTGTAACGGAGGAGTTCGCACCGGAGCAGGTGCATGCCGGACTGGCCTGGAACGAGGAGCATGGACCGGTCTTTGAAGCAGGCTTCCCTGCAATTACGGACGGTAATAACGTATGCGCTATCCCGCTCCATCTGTTACTGACGCATCTGCAGCTTAACCGTGATCCTTCGGAGCTGCTCGTGCAAGGGATGTATAAGATCCGCGAAGAGCACGGACTCGAGTAGTACGGCAATCAAGGTATCATCTTTGCAAAAGCATGAACCGCCTCCGTTGGAGAGCGGTTTTTTGCTGTGTTTGGTCTTGATGAGGCAGTGTCTTACGAAAGGACGCCCCCTCCCTTTCCTCCAGGTTCGCTGAATTGTCAAATTTCTGGTTCTTCCGGGAAGCAAAAACGATATATATGGGATGTAGCAGAAGAAGGCGCTGCCAATATCCATGTTCGAAACCGGTTGGGTAAGGTTTCAACTGCACGAACGTACGCGTGCATTGAAATAAGGCTGGCCATTTTGAAATCAATAGAGGAGGGCAATAATGCTTAAAAGAGGTAAATTCTTAAGTCTGTTCATGCTGTTCACGTTATTCATCGCACTGGTCCCTGCGGGGAGTGCAAGCGCAGCAACCTGGAATCTGGCCTGGAGCGATGAGTTCGACGGCTCCTCGCTGAACACCGCCAACTGGACGGCTGAGACGGGCACAGGCAGCGGCGGCTGGGGCAACAATGAACTGCAATACTATACGAACCGTTCACAGAACCTGAAGGTAACCGGCGGGAACTTGGTCATCACGGCGCAGAAAGAATCCTATGAAGGCATGAATTATACCTCGGCACGGATTAAGACACAGGGACTCAAGAATTTCACCTATGGCAAAATCGAAGCCAGAATCAAGTTGCCCTCAGGCCAAGGATTATGGCCTGCGTTCTGGATGCTCGGCTCCAATATCAACACCCCGCCCGGCTGGCCGGCCTGCGGAGAGATCGATATTATGGAGCGGGTGAACAATAACGCAGCCGTTAACGGCACGGTGCACTGGGATGCAGGCGGCCATGCCGAATTCGGAAGGGTATCCGGTAATCTGGACTTCTCCCAATACCATGTATACAGTGTGGAATGGGATTCGAAGTACATCAGATGGTTCGTGGACGGCAACCAGTTCAATGAATTCTATATTGAGAACGGAACCGGCAATACAGAGGAGTTCCAGAAGCCGTTCTTCCTGCTGCTGAACCTCGCGGTAGGCGGCAACTGGCCGGGCGCTCCGAACGGGTCCACCCCCTTCCCGGCACAGATGCTTGTGGATTATGTGAGGTTATATCAGGCAGGTGCGCCTTCGAGCGGCATTGTCAGTGGGGGAGTCTACACCTTGATGAACAAGGCGAGCGGCAAAGTACTGGATGTGGCGGATGTCTCTACGGCAGACGGGGCCAAAGTGCATCAGTGGACCAATTATACCGCGGCCAATCAGCAATTCAGAGTGGAGAGCACGGGAGACGGCTTCTACAAGCTTACAGCGATGCATAGCGGAAAGCTGCTGGATGTGCCGAATGCCTCCACGGCAAGCGGAGTCCAGCTTCAGCAAGCGAATGACAATGGAAGCAATGCCCAGCGGTGGAGCATCATCGATGTGGGCGGCGGATATTATAAGCTGATCTCCAAAGCCAGCGGGCTGGCTATGGATGTCTCGAACTCCTCAACAGCAGACGGAGCGGTCGTGCAGCAATGGACAGATAACGGAACCGATGCGCAGAAGTGGCAGCTGACCAAGATTAATTAGGGCAGTGGAACGCTTATACTGCTGCAAAAGGGCTTAAGAAAGGGAGAAGCCCCGCAAGCCTGTCGGCTGGGCGGGGCTTCTTGCTGTTTGCGGCAAGCTTCTATTTCTTCGCGAACAGCTCAATGCTGTGTGTCTCCACAATTGGATTCCAGATACGCTCTACCGATAGGGTAAGCGGCTGCGGATAATCTGCAGCTTGACTGTCAAAAGATAAACTAATCTCACTGGTTCCCGTACCATCTCTAGAGATCATGGTGCCGCCGAAGTCGATTAGTGGCGTTTCCCGATTCGTTCTATTATGCACTTGGCCGTTCGCATCGGTGAATTTGTCAGCCAGTTGTGCGCCGATGTTCTCCGCCTGTACCGCCCCTTGCGAATCGGTGAAATAAGACAGATGGGTCACCTTACGCCGGAGCAGAATCTCTGCCGCTGTTGCATGATGTTTTTCCTTGGATGTGACCATTTCCCAGTCGTTTGCCGGTGCTTCAATCACCTGCTGCTTGTTCAGATCGACCACAAATTTCATACGGTCCGGCTCCAGCGCCGAGATACCGGCAATCTTTAGCGTGGTGGAGTCCGGCTGGTTAAGCTCGGTATGCCTGAACACCAGCGTGGCCTGCGAGGTGTCTTTGTACACCTCGGAATTATCGGCCATGATTCTGCCCGGATAAACTAATTTCTCGGTTTGACTCCCGGTTGTTGCGGTCAGAACAGGATTCAGCAGGCTGAAAATCTGTTTGGTGTTCGCCTTGTCATACTCCAGATCGACATAAGTATTGAACGGAGTATACTGTACTTGGCGCACTTTGATCTTTTGCCCATCCACGGTAAGCGTGCGATTCACAGGCAATGTGTGCTCCTGGTCTTTGAATCTGTACGGATCAAGCCCGAACGATACCTCAAGGCTGGTCCGATACTTGTTGCTGCTGGAAGCGAGTGCTTGGTTGGACGTTCCGGTGAGAATTAAAGTGAACTTCACCTCCTTGGAATCAGTGATGGAAGCCGGATAATTAGTGGAATAAATAAAATCTTTGCTCCCGCCTGGCTGAATCCGGGAGTCGCTATCGTACGCCATTTCCAGGACTGCGCCCCGATGTGGATCTGGAACCTCGAAATCACCGAATTGAAATTTCGTATGCCCAGGATTAACTTCTTGATCCGTATCGTTGTGCACGCTGAACAGGATATACACTTTACGGCCATCCGTGACGGCGCCATCCACATCCATACGGTACCCATTGTTTGTTGCGCTTTGACGGACCGGTATGACCAGATTTCGTTCCAGGATGTCGCCAACCAGCGCGTTATTTAAGCGATGCTTGCGATAGTCCGCAAAATTATTCCAGCTTTTGGTGCTGGCCGCCTGCACTGAACCGCTGAGGCCGGAATCGTCTATACCTCCAGATGGCAAGCCGATAGATGAGACAAGCACAAAAATGGCTGCGGCCGCGGCTAATACGGCGCCGGCCCCATAGGAATAGAAACGCCGTTTGCTGCGTTTTTTCCCTTGCGTCATTCCACTGCGCATAGCATTATAAATTTTCAATTCCTGAATCTCCTCTGCATGAAGATGGACCTCATGGGCATCCTGTTTCAGGACACGCTCTTCTTTTTCCAACATTTCTGTCACCTCCGATTTGCTCACAAATAGTTCCGTAACAGCCTAAGTCCTTCACGCAGCCAGGTTTTGATCGTGCCTTCGGGCTTATTCAGTACCTTGGCAATTTCAGTGGTCGTCATATCCTGGTAATACTTGAGCATCACGGCATGCCGGTATTTCGGCTTGATCCGGCTCATCGCCCGCTCCAGATCGAGACGGTCGCTGCTCCTCATCTCCTGGGTCTCCTTCTCATCCAGCTTCTCCGCCAGCACGACGCGTTTTTTACGCCTTAACTCATCCATGCAGCAGTTGATGGTAATCCGGAGTAGCCACGGTGTGAAGGCCTGCTCGTTCTTAAGCTGTTTACGCTTCATCCAGGCCCGGCACGAGGCTTCCTGCACCGCTTCCAGGGCATCTGCTTCTGAGCGCAGATAGCTGTACGCGAGCGCATACAGTTTACGGTGTTCACTTGCAAGCCGCTCGAAGAACACCTCTTCATCCATCAGCGCCAGATCTGCTGTATTGGCTTTTTTCATTGTCTTCCCCCCATTCACCATCCCCTCTTCCTTATTGTGTTGGTCTATGGAAGAAGTCGTCCTTTAAATATGTTTTCATAAGTAAGACGGAGCTAACCGGAAAAACGATTGATTTTTATTAAAACACATATCAGTTAGGCCAACCAGTGACAAACAGGCCGCAGCCAAGCGGTATAATTGTACTACTATAAATACCCAGATTTGTGGTACTGTTAATTGTAAGCGCTACGATTGTGGCGGAGAACGGGAGGCGGTCGATATGAAAGGTTCTCGAAGCTCCAGGCTGTATCTGCTTCTGATCATACTGTGTATAGTGCTGGGAGGTTGTTCGCGGAACTCAGGCGAAGACCCTCAAGGGGCAGCAGACAAGGTTGAGACGGCACCGCTGGAAAGCCCGGGCGTACAGAATCTGGTTTTTCACAGTGAGGCCCTGGACCGGGAGATGCGGCTCAGTGTCTATCTTCCTACAGGGTACAATGCCTCTCAGCGTTATCCGGTTCTCTATTTCATCCATGGCTACGGCAGCCGGGAGACGGATATTTTTGACGGACTGAACCTTCAGCAGAATGCAGAACGACTGATTGAGACCGGTCAAATCGAGCCGCTCATTATCGTCGCTCCCCAGATGGACAACAGCTATGGGCTGAATGCTGTAGTTAATCCAGGTGATCCCGCAGCGCTGGGCGGTGAACGGTATGAGGATTATCTGGTCAAGGATGTTGTGGAGTATACAGATTCACATTTCAAAACTCTGGCTGAGCGCGGTTCCCGCTATATTGGCGGTATATCGATGGGAGGTTTTATCAGCCTGCATTCGGCGTTTTTGCATAGCGATGTCTATAGCAGGGTTGGCGGGCATAGCCCGGCGCTGTTCCTGGATGACTGGTCTCTTGCCGGAGGCGAGAACGGCCTGGTCCAGTTTCTCTATCCGACGGAAGCGCTGCGGCAGGAGCGTGACCCGCTTCTTTTGGCGCAGAACAGGGACTTATCGAAGTTGAGTATCTACCTGGACTGCGGGGCGGAGGATAGCTACCGGTTCTATGAAGGCACGGAGCAGCTGTATACCCTGCTTAAGGAGAAGGGCGTGCCGGTAGAATATCACCTCAGAGCAGGCCAGCATGACGGGGACTATTGGAAGAGGCACATGGACGAATATTTAAAGTTCTATGCCGGGAGGACAGATGGATCATGACGCTTACGAATTACACATTGAATTTTGAAAAGCTGTGTGCTACATATAAGTTGGGCTTACTGAGTGGTGTGCCGGAGCAAATCTCCGGCGGTTTCCTCCACCGGATGTATCGTGTGACCACGAATCAGGCAGAGTATGCAGTGAAGGCGCTTAACCCGCAGCTGATGCGGAAGGAAGCTGTGATGAATAATATGATTGCAGCCGAGAAGGTAGCTGTACTGGCCCGCAGCCAGGGAGTGAACGCACTTCCTGCACTGCTGAATGAGGGAAGCTGTATACATGAAGCGGATGGGCAATATTATTTGCTGTTCCCTTGGATAGAAGGCCGTTCCATCTCTGCGGCTGAAGCGGGGCTGGAGCAATGCATTCTGATCGGACAAGCTCTGGCTGACATCCATGCAGCGGACTTCGCTCCTCTTCACAACGAGCTTCAAAGGGACAGCACAGCGGAGGAATTACGGACAGATTGGCAAGGGTATGCCTTGCAGGGCGAAGCTATGGGCCTACCATGGGCTTCACCCCTTAAGGCTAATCTGGATAAGCTAAGCTGCTATGAAAAGCAGGTCAATGCCGCTATGGCGGTCCTTAGCGGGAACATAGTCATCAGCCACCGGGATCTGGACCCGAAGAATGTAATGTGGAACTCTGAAGGCCAGCCCGTGATCATTGACTGGGAGGCCGCAGGCTGGGTTAACCCGGCGCAGGAGCTGATGGAAGTGGCGCTCTATTGGTCAGACTTTGAGAGTGGTCACATCCGCAAGGCAGATTTCTGTGCAGTAATCCATGCTTACCGTAATCAAGGGGGAGAAATTACTGATCCCTGGCCAGAGGTGCTAAGCAGCGGCTTCCACGGCAAAATAGGCTGGCTGGAGTATAGCCTCCGGCGGTCTCTGGGCCTGGAAGGACCGGATGCGACCGAGCGGGAGCTTGGAACGAGTCAGGTGCTGCCTACCCTGCAAGCATTGAATGATTATGCCGGATTCATTCCGGTATGCCTGCAATGGTTTGAAGATCTTTGAACCAACCTAAAGGAGATGAAGCCGGAGTGGAAAAGAACAAAGTTACCTATGAAACGGTTGACCAATATATTGCGGACTTTGCACCGGAGGTCCAGGAGCTTCTGCAGAGCTTGCGTAAGGTCATTTCGGAAGCTGCACCAGAGGCCGTGGAGAAGATCAGCTACCAGATGCCGACCTGGTTCCTGCATAAGAATCTGGTGCATATCGCCGCCTTCAAGAATCACATCGGATTCTACCCGGCACCCAGTGGAATCGAAGCCTTCAAGGAGGAACTGGCGCAGTATAAAGGGGCCAAAGGGTCGGTACAGTTCCCCATCAAGGAGCCGCTCCCCTATGATCTCATTGCCAGAATCGTCAAATTCAGAGTGGCAGAGAACCAGCAGCAGGCTGCTGAAAAGCGGAAGAAGAAATAAGAGAGCGTGCTCATGCCAATCCAACTCAAAATAAGGGGCTGTCCCGAAGCCATGAAGTGGCTACTTGGGACAACCCCTTTATAGTTGACGCTGTGCTTGATGGTGCATGGAAACTTAATTGTATCTGGTGTATGAATCCCAGTCCCTACAGTGCCTTATCGTCTATGCTGTTCAGCCATCCCTCAATCTCTCCGATGACGGAGCCGATGCAGCCATCCTCGAACGGGGAGGTTAATCCGGCAAGCTTCACCAGCTCCGTGAAGGAGCGGCTGCCTCCCGCCTGGCAGAGCTTCAGATAATCCGGCCAGGCCGAGGTGAAGTCCTCGTTCGAGCGTTTCCAGAACTGGAAGGCGCAGAGCTGGGCCAGGGTATAGTCAATATAGTAGAACGGAAGACGGAAGATATGGGCCTGCTTGTGCCAGAACCCGCCCTGCTCCAGATATGCATTACCGTCATAATCACGGTGCGGCAGGTATTTCCGTTCAATGTCCCGCCAAGCCTGCTTGCGTTCCTGCGGCGTAGCTTCCGGATGCTCGTACACAAAATGCTGGAATTCATCGACAGATACACCGTAAGGAATGAACTCCAGACTGTCCGCCAGGTGGTTGAAGCGGTACTTGTCCGCCTCCTCCTTGAAGAACAGGTCCATCCATGGCCAGGCGAAGAACTCCATACTCATCGAATGAATCTCAGCGGCTTCGGAGGTCGGGAACGTATATTCAGGAACCTCCATATTCCGGCTGGAATACGCTTGGAACGCGTGCCCGACCTCGTGGGTCAGCACATCGATATCCCCGGCGGTTCCATTGAAATTGGAGAAAATAAACGGAGCACGGTAGTCGCTGAAGTAGGTGCAGTAGCCGCCGAATTCCTTGCCTTTTTTGCTGACCAGATCCATCAGCCCGTTCTCCTGCATGAAGGTGAAGAATTCACCGGTCTCCGGGGACATCTCCTGGTACATCTTCGCACCATTCGCCACGATCCAGTCCGGGTCTCCCTTAGGGGTAGCGTTGCCGGAATTGAACTTAATACCCTCATCGTAAAATTTCAGTCCGTCCAGCTGTAGGCGTTCGCGCTGGCGCTGCTTCAGCTTCCCGGCAACCGGCACGATATGCTCATGCACCTGCTTGCGGAAGTTCGCAACCATGTCCGCATTGTAATCGGTACGTCCCATCCGGTCATACCCGAGCTCCACGAAGCTCTTGTATCCCAGCTTGGCAGCGATTCCCGCCCGGACCTTCACCAGTTCGTCATAGATCCGGTCGAATTCGGGTTCATGCTCTGCCATGAAGGCATTACGGGCTTCGAATACGCCTTTGCGGACTTCACGGTCCGTGGAAGAATCGAATGGAATCAGCTGTGCCAGCGTGCGTTCTTCGCCCTGGAACATGATTTTGGCGGACGCAATCAATTGGGAGTATTCGGAGGACAGCTTATTCTCCAGTTGCAAATCTTCAATTACTTCAGGGCTGAAGGTACGCAGTGAAATCTCGGCCAGGCTTAGGAGCTGTGTTCCCCATTCCTGCTCGAACTCGGCTCTGTGCTTGGAGTTGACGAGGGCTCTGTTGTAATCCGTGATGTACTCCTGGATCACCGGTCCGGTCTCGTCCATGTAATCCTGCTCTGCCTTGTAGAATGCATCCTCCGTATTGATGGAGTGGCGGACACTCACGAGGGTCTCCATCGTATCGAAGCGGCTGCGCAGCTTATTGATTGCTGCTACGGCAGCCTTTTGCTCCTCCAGGTTGCCTGTCTCCAGGTCCTTCAGCAGAGTGGTGAACTCCTGCTTGAATTGCTCCACATTCGGGCGTTCGTATACATATTCTGTGAATTTCATTTGCTGTATCGCATCCTTTCTTTACCATATAGATCCTATTATATAATCGGCGCCCGCAAAAAACTAATGTTCTTCCGGTAATATTTGATTATAGCTAAACGCTATGCTCCCGGCACCGCGCACATCCGTTGTTGAACCGATATGGAAATTACTTTAGAATATAGTTAATCTGCACCAATTATTGAATCCCGGGGAGGTGATGACCCATGTTTCGGATGAGTCAGTATGTGAACGGCACGCTCCATGCAAAGCCTGTGAAATAACTAAGGCGAAAGCTTGGCATGGAGCGGATTTATTCGCCTGAAGTATGTTTTAAATAATACAGTTATTTACACAGGCTTTGCCCTTAAAAGATTAATATATTTTAAGGAGCGAGCCAGATATGCAATGTGTAAATGCAGCAAAGCTGTTGCCAGACCACCTGCTGAAGGAGATTCAGCAATATATTCAAGGGGAAGCCCTGTATATCCCGACCTGCAAGAGCAAACGCAGAAAATGGGGCGAAAGCTCAGGGGCAGCCGATTACTATAAAGTCCGCAATGCTGAGATCCGTAGCCGCTTCCATGAAGGTGCAGAGTTGGACCAATTGTGTGAGCAATACGGGTTATCTATCGACAGCATCCGTAAAATTGTATATTCCAAAAACCCGCAGAGCTGATCTGCGGGTTTTTGCGGTTAGGGGTGGGGTGTGCGGACTGAGATTCCGCTAATGTGGATTTTCAAAGCCAAATGGACCTTTGGCGGACTGACAATCCGTTATTGCTGCTCATACAGGCTCTTTGGGTGACTTCTAAGGCGGGTAACGGAATCTCAGTCCGCGAACAAGCGAATAAGTAACAATTTCGGCAAAATAGCGGATTCTCAGTCCGCGGCATTAGGCTCGTACACATCCGCAACATCAGGCTCGTACACATCCGCAACATCAATCTCGTGCACATCCGCGACATCAGGCTCGTGTACATTAGCTACCCCGAGCTCGTCGCAAAATCAAATATTCCAAAAACTCGCAGAGCTGATCTGCGGTTTTTTGCGGTTGGGGAGGGCGGGGCGGACTGAGATTCCGCTAATGTGGATTTTCAGGGCCGAATGGACCTTTGGCGGACTGACAATCCGTTATTGCTGCTCATACAGGCTCTTTGGGTGACTTCTAAGGCGGGTAACGGAATCTCAGTCCGCGAACAAGCGAATAAGTAACAATTTCGGCTAAATAGCGGATTCTCAGTCCGCGGCATTAGGCTCGTACACATCCGCAACATCAGGCTCGTGCACATCCGCAACATCAGGCTCACGCACATCCGCAACATCAGGCTCGTGCACATCCGCAACATCAGGCTCGTGCACATCCGCAACATCAGGCTCGTGCACATCCGCGCATTAGGCTCGTACACATCCGCAACATCAGGCTCGTGCACATCCGCGCATCAGGCTCGTGCACATCCGCAACATTAGGCTCGTGCACATCCGCAACATCAGGCTCGTGCACATCCGCAACATCAGGCTCACGCACATCCGCGACATCAGGCTCACGCACATCCGCAACATCAGGCTCACGCACATCCGCAACATCAATCTCGTGCACATCCGCGACATTAGGCTCGTACACATCCGCGACATCAGGCTCGTGCACACCAGCAACATCGGGCTCACGCACATCCGCGTCGGCAACTCGTCCACCCACAGTGGGGGAGTCAAGATTAGCGGTCCTTACCAAAGTTAGACCCGGAGTCTATACGTGCGAACCCGCTCTGAACCACTGGCAACCTCGAGGATCTGGAGATCAACGAGATGATGAAGAATGCGTCTGGCTTGACGGTCACATACCCTTAGGTGCGCGGCGAGCTCCAGCGGAGTCAGCGGACGCAGAACGCGCCGGGCCAGACGGACGGTTTCTGCCTCCAGCCAGGATAAGGATGCAGCTACATCGGTAGCAGCGAATCTGCCAATGAACGCAAGCACGAGCTGCTGACAGAGCTGCGGCTCTTCTGTAATAGACGGATAGGCGATGGGCAGGAAGGTCCAGCCGTCCAGTGCTAACAGGCAATGCCGTCTGCATAAGTCTTTGAACCGTCTGACATCAAGGTCCCGCGCATGGGGGCCAAAGCCTTGAATTTCAATTCCGCCTTTGGCGCCACCTGGCATGTATGCCAGATCCAAATATCGATAACCGTTGTTGAAATCACGGACCTCCCATTCCGCAAATAATGACTTGAAATTGCCGACAGCAGGAAACCAAACCGAGCGCAGGAATTCCACTGTCTCATGTCCCAAGCCCTTCTTGAGAAACTCCAAACGTATGGAACCTGTCTCCGCATGAATCTGATCCTCCAGCCATTCATCATAGTGCTGCTCGAATCTTGACAATACAGCTTCCCCCTTTACAGTAGATTGGCCATGCATTCGCAGTGAACCCGAACATAAGAAAAGCCGCCCCGATACAACGTATCCAGAGGCAAGCTCCAGATAAACGTTCTATTGAGGCGGCGTGTTCTTCACGACCTATACCGTTTATTATACTGTATTTTATTTTCTAATCGACACCTTTTATTGTAGGGATACAACCAAGGAATTGGACCTGTCAAACCTGCAGCTTGAAGCAGCTAGAGTGCAGCTTGCGCAAAGGCCATTGTATAAGTCTTTTTACAAAAATATACTGTAAATGTAGGGGAGAAGGCAGGAGGCGGTGGCGGTGAAAATCACGATTGAGCAGGTTCCGGAGGGCGGTGAGCCTGAAATTATTCTCAGGTGCAATGACCCGGATGAAGCCTTGCTGGCGCTGATCTACTCGGTGAACGCAGGCCCCAGGAAGCTGATTGGTATGACCGGGCTACAGATGCACATCATCCAACCGCGTGACGTCTATTATTTCGAGGCGGTGGATCATAAGGTGTTCATCTATTGCCAGGAGAAGGTGTATGAGTCGAGGCTGAAGCTGTATGAGCTGGAGACGGAGTATGAGTCTGGCGATTTTTTCAGGGCCTCCAAATCCAGCATCCTGAATGTGGCCAAGATTGAGTCGCTCCGTCCGGTGCTCTATGGAAGATACGAGGCGCTGCTGCACAACGGTGAGAAGGTCCACATCTCCAGACAATACGTCCCGGTGCTCAAACAGAAGTTAGGGTTATAGCTGTGCTGTCAAGACTTGAATAGGAGGAAAACTCATGATTACAACGAGAAAGTATGTGTCTTTGTTCGTGAAGGATCTGCTTGTGGCTTGCGGGGGTCTGATGGTGCTTGCGGCGGTTGTGCTGGCTCTGAATGCTACGGAGATGATCCGGGGCTCGCTGCTGGTGCAGCTGTTCCTGGGAGCTGCGGCGTTTACCTGCTTCCGGTATGCGCTGGTGAATACGTATGAGGTAGATCCCAAAGTGCAGACAATCAGCTTCTATCTCTGCTTCATCCTCGCTGATGTACTGGTGATTCTCTGGCTATGGCAGTTCGCGGACGGCCCTCTGATGGATAAAGGAGTGCTGGTGCCGTTCGTCATTGTCATTCTGGTGGTCAAAAGTATGGTGTACGCGATGATGCATATCGACGGGAAACGGGAAGCCAAGCAGCTTAATCAGAAGCTGAATGAATATAAACAGGGCGGAGATCAAACAAACGAAGAACTTTAGGAAGCTCTTGTGCTAGGGAGCATGAAAGCCATCTTGGGGGGGGGGAGCGGCCCGGGTGGCTTTTTGAGCATGAGAATGAAAAATCTTGGGAATTTCTGTTACCTTTTGCAGGATGAAACGTAATAAGCCGAATGCTATACATAATCTTCCATGGAGATGATCTTATGCTGCTTCACAAAGTATCCCTGACAGAAATGATGAGCCGGATTCATGAGCCCGGATATTCACCTGAAACTGTGCTTGACCCGTACTTGGAGCGTTACAGACAGCTTGAGCCGTATATCCACGCGTTTGTTCCTGAGGATGAGGTTGAAGGGCGTCTGGATTCGGAAAAAGCTCTGCTGCAAAGTACCTACAGCGGAGATAAGCGTAAACCGGCCCTATTTGGCATTCCTGTAGCCATTAAGGATCTGTTGCATGTGGACGGTCTGCCGACCCGGGCGGGATCGCAGCTATCCGCTGAGCTGTTAGCAGGTGCCCAGGGGTCTCTGGTCACTAAGCTGCGTGCTCTCGGGGCCGTGATTGCAGGCAAGACGGTGACCGAGGAATTTGCCTACAACGGACCCATTGCTACGCGTAATCCGCATAATACCGCGCATACTCCCGGCGGTTCCAGTGCAGGCTCTGCCGCTGCGGTGGCTGCGGGGCTCTGTCCGCTGGCTGTGGGCACACAGACGCTGCGTTCGGTGATCGCCCCGGCATCCTTTTGCGGAGTGGTCGGGTTCAAGCCCAGCTATGGCCGGGTTCCGCTGGATGGGGTGCTGCTGTTCTCGCCGTCTTTTGACACGGTAGGGTTCTTCACACAGAATTTGCCTGATATGGAGGCTGCAGCAGCCTTGCTTGTCCCGGACTGGGAAGCTCCTGCTGCCCCAATCCCCCGTAAGCCGGTATTGGGTATCCCTAAGGGAGTCTATATGGAGCTGATGAGCGCGGAAGTCAAAGGGTTGTTCCAGGCTCAGATCACAGGGCTTGAACAGCTTGGATATGAAGTCCGTTACGTCCAAATGCCATGGGAGGATGAACTCATCTACGGCAATGCCATGCTGCGCTTCATTGAGGGTGAGCTGGCACGGGAGCATGGACATAGATTCGCGGAGCATAGAGTAGAATACGGCGTTCCCGTGCAGGAAGCGATCCTTAGAGGACAGCAGATTCCGGAAGAGGAGCTGGAGCAGTGCCGCACCCGGCAACGGGAGCTGCGGCGTGATCTGATGGAGCTTATGGAACAGGAAGGAATCGACCTGTGGGTCTCTCCGGCCCAGGGAGGAACAGCGCCGAAGATCGAGGAGCGGAATACGGGCTGGGCAGGGATGCCTGCGGTCTGGGGCTTCGCGGGAGTGCCCACGGTCAGTCTGCCTGCGGCAACGCTCGAAGACCTGCCGCTCGGCTTCCAGTGCATAGGAAGATATGGAGAAGACGAGAAGCTGTTAGCCTGGGCGCGCCAGCTATGGCCGCAGCTGGCTGAGGAGTAACCGCTCCCCGTGCATAAGGAGCGGTTACCAGGCCTGTTATTTTGATTTGGGGTCCCCGCAAAGGACCTGAATATCCTTCGAAGCTAAAGTCTTACTTTGTGGGGTTTCTTGGGGGAGCAGCGGCGCTTCAGGAATCGTACGTCGATCTCCCCGCTGCCGCCGGTATTTGGCTTCAGGCGGAGAGGGAAAGCGTTACGCTTCAGCAAGAGCTTCACCTGGCGCGGGGTGAGGCAAGGCGCAAGCTGGAGCAGCTGCGCGGCGGCCCCGGACACGATGGGCGTGGAGATGCTGGTGCCGGACAGCTTGAAATACCGCTTGCCGACCTTATTGCGCGGCAATTCACGGACCAGCCGGGAGCCGGGGGCGCGCAGCGAGATCACTGAATCGCCGGGGGCGACCAGATCCGGCTTCACCTTGCCGCCGGGAGCAGGCCCGCGGCTGGAATAGACAGCGATCCGGTCATCCTTCTGCGTCAGCGTCCGGCGGTCATTGACAGCTCCGACGGTGATCGCGGAGGGGCTGATCCCGGGGGACTCAATGGTCCGGCGCCCAGGGCCGGCATTGCCGGCGGCGATGACTACGGTGAGGCCGGCTTTAACGGCTTTTTCAACGGCCTGGACAAGAAGGTCATCCTTGATATGCGGAGCCACCGGTCCGCCGAAGGACATGGAGAGGATGCGCAGCTTAAGCTTTTTGCGGTGGGTGATGCAGTATTCAATTGCCTTGATAATGGTAGAATCATAGCCGTCCCCATACTTATCGAGCACCTTGATTCCGACAATTCCCGCTTCCGGCGCGGGTCCCCGGTACTTGCCCCGGCTGGACCAGCCGTTACCGGCGGCATCCCCGGTGATATGCGTGCCGTGTCCGTTGTCATCATACGGGCATTTCCGGTGATTGATATAATCCTTGAACGCCAGAATGCGGTTCACCGGCCGGGTCAGGTCGGGATGCGGATAGACTCCGGTATCGAGCACAGCGATGTTGATGCCTTTGCCGGTAAGCCCTCTTGAGCGTCTAACTGCTGTAGCGCCTATGGATGGAGTTGCAATGTTGAGCGTAGCCTTCTTAATGCCGTCCAGATAGACTTTATGGACTCCATTCCAGCGGCATACGTGCTCCAGACATTTCAGGGATACCTGTGAAGCCACGGCCTGATGCAGCCGCAGATGATGTTTGACCGGGAGGACATGCCGTCCCAGGTGCTTCCTTAGTTCGCGGAGCCGCGCCGGAGTAAGCGGTTGTCTGAACTGTATAATCACCGGTATAGCAGCTTTTGTAGCAGCAGTGGAATAGGCTCTGCGGATCTTATGCTTCAGGGGCCGGTTGAGCTTGGCGGTGTGACGCCTGACCCATGATGGTTTACTCTTCATAATGTAATCACCTCTATGAAGCAGTGTATGCGGCCAGCTGCCTCGTGGGTACGAAACCATGAATGAAGTACAGCGATACATTTATGTGAATAACAGGCAATAGCGCGTTTCGGCTGATTCTTCTCTTGCATTTACTACTGTATTCCAATAGAAAGTGGTGAAGCAAATGAAAGAATCAGAGAAGAAAGCATTGCTGGCAAAACGTCAATTGATGGCTAAAAAAGCAAGAGCAGCGGCGGTAGTAAGACCCAAGAGACGGCGGATCAGACAGGTGCTTAATAATTTCATCGTGCTTGCAGTGAACAATAACAATGTGCCTTACGAAACGCAGGGCTGGACGGCTACACTGACCCGGAGCTCCGGCACTG
Organism: Paenibacillus sp. FSL R7-0204; assembly: GCF_038002225.1. Taxonomy (NCBI): domain Bacteria; kingdom Bacillati; phylum Bacillota; class Bacilli; order Caryophanales; family Paenibacillaceae; genus Paenibacillus; species Paenibacillus sp. FSL R7-0204. Next base: position 5,288,427 of record NZ_JBBOCA010000001.1, on the reverse strand, counting down.
TGATCACGGCTCAGTTCGATGAATTCGGCGTCGCACAGTTTAATACGATCAGTACGCTGACAACAGTCAGCTACACGCTCCGAATTATCGACGCCGATAATGTGCAGCGCACACAGAAGTTCGTCCCGTCGAACCGCGAGTTTTTTGTAGCACGCTTCTAATAACAACAGCGCGCCCGGATTCATTAAGGGCGCGCTGCTTTATGGGCATCAAGGGAACGACAACACTCCTGAATGCGGAATGACTACATTGCAGCTATAAATGACTGAATGAAAGAGCTGTTTCCAGGCCGGAGGGCTGCTGGGCGCGGCTTTTTTTGGAATTTATATGTTTTGGAGCCCCCGCAAAGGACCTGAGTTATCTTCGAAGCTAAAGCCCCGCTTTGTGGGGTTATTTTGTCAAGCGTTAAGGGGAGTTAATGCTAAAATATTGGCTCCATGTACAATCCCGTCCGCCGAATTCAGCTCTTATGACAATAAACCTTCCATCAATATTCAAAAGCGGGGGCATACCCTATATAATATCGCCATAGATGTATATCAGGGATAGTGGAATAGGATACAAAGCGAGCAGCAGCTATGAGCTGAAGATGCCCCGGAAAGGTCTGAGGAATGATGAGCCTGGAAGCCTTGAATGAACGCGTGAACACGGATCTCTCTTACCTCGCCTATGGCGGCGCGGACTGGGTTCGCCCTGTGGAGCATGACGAAGGCCATGTCTATGATGTCGTCATTGTGGGCGGGGGCCAGAGCGGGCTTGGTGCGGCTTTTGGATTGCTGCGCGAGCGGATCTCGAATCTGCTGATTATCGATGAGAATCGTGACGGGCTGGAGGGGCCTTGGGAGACCTATGCCCGGATGGTGACGCTGCGTACGCCCAAAGCTCTGACCTCGATTGATCTCGGTATTCCGTCGCTGACCTTCCGCTCCTGGTGGGAGGCTCAGCATGGGGCAGAGGCCTGGTGTGAGGTGGACAAAATCCCGCGCGGGCAGTGGATGGAGTATCTGCGCTGGTACCGGCAGATTCTGAAGCTGCCGGTACGTAACGAGGTGCGGTTAATGCTGGTCGAGCCTGGTGACGATGGAATCTACCGTCTGCAGGTTACAGGAGCGGGTGGGCAGGCCGGAACATTGCTGGCCCGTAAGGTGGTGCTGGCTACCGGCATTCAAGGCGGAGGGCAGTGGCATGTTCCGCCGATGATTGCAGATCACCTGCCGGAGCGCCTGTACGCTCATACCTCCCGGCAGATTGACTTCGCTGCCCTGCGCGGCAAGCGGGTGGGGATTCTCGGCGGCGGGGCGTCCGCCTTCGACAATGCCAATTACGCGCTTCAGGAGGGCGCGGCTGAGGCCCAGGTCTTCGTCCGCCGGGCGCAGCTTCCGGGGGTGAACCCGATCCGCCAGATGGAGGGCTCAGGTATGATTGAGCGGTTCCATGCCTTGGCGGATGCGGACAAATATGCAGTGATCTCGCATTTCTTCCAGTATAATCAGCCGCCGACAAGCGATACCTTCCGCCGTGCAGCGGCATGGCCCGGCTTCCGGCTGCACCTCGGCTCGCCGTGGCTGAAGGTGGAGGCTTCGGGGGAGCAGGCGGTGGTGACTACGCCCGCGGGAGAGTTCAGCTTCGACTATCTGATCGTCAGCACGGGCCTGCTTAGCGATCCTGCCCTGCGGCCGGAGCTGCGGCAGGTGGAGCCTCATATTGCCCGCTGGAGCGACCGGTACACCGCGCCTGCGGGATCAGCGAATCCGCTGCTGGATGCGCACCCTTACCTTAGCCCAGGCTTTGCGCTTCAGAGCCGGGACGAAGCAGGCCGCAAGCTGCTGCATGGCTTATTCGTATTCAACTATTCCGCACTGGCCAGCTGCGGGTTATCGGCATCGGCCATCTCGGGACTGCGGAATGCGATTCCTAGACTGGTCAGCGGCGTGGCTGACCAGCTGTTCCTGGATGACCGGCAGCAGATCCTACAGGCTTATTATGAGTACGATGAGATTGAATTTACAGGCCAGTAAGACGAACGGAAGAGGCTGTACCTGAGGCGGGCAATGACCTCTGGTGCAGCCTCTTGGCGTGCAGAGCGAATAGATGGGGCCAGTGCCTGAGAGCTGACGGGCAGCCGGGTCAGGCAGTAATTTTGGCGTACAGCGCGAAGAACAGAGCCAGCTCGCCCATGATCAGGACATTCGGTACATGGACTACAAGATCCACCACATAGAAGCAGGCCAGAATGGCGGTCAGCCCTGCCAGCGGCTTCATTCCCAGCCGGTGCTGCTTATGCCTGTAGACCTGGAAGACCAGTGCCGTGGAAGCGAAGTAGAGCAGCGCGGAGCCGAACAACAGGTTCAGCATCTGCCCATAATGAAGCTGATCCAAGAATAATAGCTGGATTGACGCAGCAAGCATACATAGCGACAGATAGATGAACAGATGCCCGTAGATAATGGTCTGTCCGGCAGTCTGGATATGCATATCGACCTTCTTCTCCAGGTTGTCATAATACTGCCACCATATGGCGATGATCAGCACAAAGGTGAGCGCAGCGAAGCCGACAGATGGCCCGGTCCAGCGGCTGGATTGCAGCACGGCGAGGATGCTAACCACGGATTCGCCGAGCAGGATCAAGGCGAACAGGGAGAAGCGCTCCAGCAGATGATGGGTATTGGGGGGCGTCTTCACCAGAATCCTCCGTCCCGTCAGCGGGAGAATGATGTCCAGCATAATTCCTGCGTACAGTACCGCATACCGCAGCCAAGAATCGAAGAACAGGGAGCAGGCCGAAATCGCAAGTCCAATCCAGAAGCGTGATCCCAGATAGCGGGCGGTGCTCCGCAGATGCTCGCTTTCTCTGGAATGGCTATAATGATACTGGACCGCGGTCATGATCCGGAGTCCGAGATAGCCAATCAGAAACGGCAGATAGTTGGCATCGAAATCTATTGACAGGCTGGCTGTCATAATCAATACGAAGAACAACTGGATAATCAGAAAAATCCGGTGCATCACCGTATCCTGACCATAGCGGTTAACGAAGAGCGTCTGGCCGACCCAGGCCCACCAGATCGGAATGAAGATCAGTACGAATTTGCCCAGTGTCTCAAGAGACAGGGTCTCGTGTTCTACATGCAGCAGCACATGGCTGGCTTTGGAGACCGCAGCGACAAACAGCAGATCGTAGAAGAGCTCCAGCCAGGTTACCTTTTTGATGATCATTGCGTTAGTCCCCTTTGCTTGCCGAATGTTTGCCCGGAGCCGTCCGGTTTACAAGTATAATAATGGCTCTCCACAGAAGAAGGCAAGAATATCTGTGAAAACTGGAGAGGTTGCCCTGGCGGCAATTGACCTGACGGACACACTCATTGATAATAAAGAGGTTCATATTCTTGAGAGAATGGGAGTAGAAGCATGTCATATCGTAATATGGAAGAATGTATTATTGACCTGGAGAAGCACGGGCATTTAATTCGCATACATGAAGAGGTGGACCCGCATCTGGAGATGGCGGCGATACATATGAAGGTCTATGAGGCAGGCGGTCCCGCTCTGCTGTTCGAGAAGGTACGGGGCTCGAAGTACCGTGCGGTCTCGAATCTGTTCGGAACGATTGAGCGCAGCAAGTTCATCTTCCGCGACACGTGGGATTCGTCGCAGGCGGTCATCGCCCTGCGCAGCAATCCCATGAAGGCGCTCAAGCAGCCCTTAAGGTATATCGGGACAGGCCTTGCTGCGCGCAAAGCGTTGCCGATTAAGAAGGGCAGCGGTGTGCCGGCCGGATTCGAGGAGATTCAAATCTCCGATCTTCCGCAGATTAAGCACTGGCAGGGCGACGGAGGGGCGTTCGTTACGCTTCCGCAGGTGTACTCCGAAGATCCCGATAAGCCGGGCATTATGAACTCCAATCTGGGGATGTACCGTATTCAGCTTAGCGGCAACGAATATGAGCAGAATAAGGAAGTGGGCGTCCATTACCAGATTCACCGCGGCATCGGCATTCATCAGGCCCACGCGAACAGACGCGGCGAGCCGCTTAAGGTTAGCTGCTTCATCGGCGGTCCCCCTGCGCATACGCTCTCGGCGGTGATGCCGCTGCCGGAGGGCCTAAGTGAAATGACCTTTGCCGGGCTGCTCTCGGGGCGTCATTTCCGCTACAGCTATGTAGACGGCTTCTGCGTCAGCAGCGACGCCGATTTCGTGATTACCGGAGAGATTCATCCCGGGGAGACGAAGCCGGAGGGACCGTTCGGCGATCATCTGGGCTATTATAGCCTGACTCACCCGTTTCCGGTGATGAGAGTACACAAGGTTTACGCCAAAAAAGGGGCTATCTTCCCCTTCACGGTGGTCGGCCGTCCGCCACAGGAGGATACTGCCTTCGGAGAGCTCATCCATGAGCTGACCGGCGGTGCGATCCGCTCGGAGATTCCCGGCGTGAAGGAAGTACATGCGATAGATGCTGCGGGAGTGCACCCGCTGCTGTTCGCAATCGGCAGTGAGCGGTATACCCCTTATCAGCAGCTTAAGCAGCCTGCGGAGCTGCTGACGATCAGCAACCGGATTCTGGGAACCGGCCAGCTTAGTCTGGCGAAATATCTGTTCATCACGGCAGAAGAGGACAAGCCGGTCAGCACGCATGATATCGCCGGGTTCCTGACCTACATCCTGGAGCGGATCAATCTGCGCCGCGATATTCACTTCCAGACGAACACAACGATCGATACACTGGATTATTCCGGCACCGGGATCAACAGCGGAAGCAAGGTAGTCTTCGCAGCCGTTGGGGAACAGAAGCGGAGCTTGTGTACTGGGGTGCCTGAGGTTCTTCAGCGGGTGGACCAGGGCTGGGGGCCGGCGGCCATGATTATGCCGGGGATTGTCGCCATGCAGGGGAAGCCGTTCCAGGATTACTCCTCGGCGGCAGAGGAAATCTCCGGCCTGAGCGCTGCGATTGCAGCACAGGGGGCGCTTGATTCCTGCCCGATGATTATTCTGTGCGATGACAGCAGCTTCATGTCGGAGTCGCTGAACAACTTCCTGTGGGCGACCTTCACCCGCAGCAATCCGTCCCATGACATCCATGGGGTGAACAGCACGGTAGAGCATAAGCACTGGGCTTGTGATAATGTGATCATTGATGCCCGGGTGAAGCCGCATCAGGCGCCGCCGTTAATTCCTGACCCCGAGGTGCAGCAGAGGATTGAACGGGTATTTAGTGAGGGAGCAAGCTTGGGTGGACTGCGGCGGCCGTAGGGAGTGAAGCAGCCATTCCATAACCGCTGAAACCGCTGAAAAGAGGGGTTGTATGGCTGAGCTATTCGGGGTGCTTTTCGAAGTTATACTGGATCTCCTGCTCTACCGTAAGGACCGTAAACGAAGAAGAGAACGAAGAAGAGAGAGAAGAATAGCGCGGAGAATGAAAAGGCAGGGGCGTTTGTAGACGCCCTGTCTTTCATTTGGTGGCTGTTGGATGTTAGGCGCATAAACGTCATTTATGATAATAATGACTTTTATGCGTTTTTTTGTCGTGGCGGAAAATATATGCGAAAACAAACATGTCTTTCAAGGCACAACTTCAGCATAAAAATGAGCAGCGTGGAGGTGTGCGGACCAAATGTAATCGAAAAACCGATCACAATACGCAGCGTGGAGGCCGAGCGGACCAAATGTAATCGAAAAACCGACCACAATTGGACTGGAGGCGCCGCGCAGGTCGTGTGTTTATCGCAAGAGACGTATTTTCACAGAAAAACCGAGCTCATTTGAATATGAAGCGCAGCTGCTCAGTTCTGGCTGCCTGGCCATGTGTAGGTCTTGATGATGTCTTGGCTGCCGTCCATTCTGTGGAGGTTGAAGGTGAAGACATTGTCTGTGCGTCCGGTGAAGTAGATATAGTCCCCCGGGAACATGAAGTCGGTCTGCTCTACCTCGCGCTGGCGCTCCGCACTTAACAGCTGCTTGTATAACAAAGTCTGCTTACCGGTAGCACGGTCAACAAGGGTGAGGAATGCGGTGTCTGTAGGGCGGACCAGCAGAACATCCGGGTAGAGGGCTTCGACATTATAGTAGACATCCTTGGCTACAGTGGTGCCCAGCAGTTTCGGTATATCTACGGTCTCGCTGACCGCTCCGGTTCCATCCTCAATGAGTCTTAACGTGCGGCCGTCATTGAATATCAGCTTGCCGTCAGCCCAGACCGGGGCTGTGCCGAAGGAGGTATGGATATTCGTATGTCCCTGGCGGATTACACTGTTATTCTTCACTAGATAAGTGTAATACACTGCATGCACATGAGGCTCGCCATACGAATTCACGACCTGAAGCAGCGTCAGACCGGCAGGTGTACGCTCGAAGGTGAAATCTACTACATCCAGTCCTCTGCCGAGAACAGCAAGCTTATGCTTGGTGTTCTGCTTCGTAGTCAGATACAGCTCCCCGCTGTCCAGCGACAGGGAGTACACTCCGCCGTCGAACACTTCTGAATAACCGCGGTACATATGCAGACCGTTGGCCCGTATCGTATTGGTGGCGGCATCCCACCTTACGGGTCCGCCTTCAAGAGCCGCTACCACAAACTTGACGGGCACATACAGCTGCTTATCAGCCATATAAGGTGTGCCTCCAAGGGAGACCTTCTTCCCGTCCAGTACGCCGGTGGATTGACCAAGCTTCATACTGAAGCTTTTGTTCCACCCGCTGAAGGTGGCAGTTTTGTCCGCATTATTCCATTTGACCTCAAGGCCCATGATTGTGACCAGGTTAGCCGGCATATAAGAGATCCCGTTCTTGATCTGTGCGGTGCCGCCGGCCATGCCCGATATTCCGCTTCCGCTGTTATAGGTTAATTGGAGCTGCACGCCCGGGGAGGGCTTGGCCGAAGCCGGAACGGCTTGAGCTCCTCCGGTCAAGGCCAGTGCGAGTGCGGCGAGGACTAACATCCTCCGTTTGATCTTCATGTTCATCATCCTTTCTGCGGGTGCGGCCGCTGCTGGATCAGCCGTCCCCCGTCCCGTGACCCATAGGCTGAACCACGGATTGTACAGTAGCCTCTGTAACAGATTCATAACCCCCCAGGGGCTGAATGGCTATAAACGCCAAGCTACATGAAACTAGAAGCATAATCATTTTTCTTATCATTGGATTCTTGCACCTCTCCAATCAGAAGTCTGTATTGTTCTGTCTGTTCCTCAGTGGCTTGATGCCGGAATTGTTCAAACAGATTCACACATTTAATGATTATGCTATCACTCTTTATTTTAGCAGAAGATTCCAGACTTTGGAGCAGGAATCCCATTCCTTCCGGGCGGTGATTGCGTAAATAATAGCTGGCTAATTCCGCGAGAAAGGTAGAGTACTGGTCAGCCAGGATCTGCTGGTTGTGAAGCTCCCCGAAGTCCTTCAGGTTGGTCCGGTAAGGGATATAGGAAGGGAACTGTTCAAGCACCTCATCGACATTCCAGGAGAAGCGGTTGGCTGAGATTACAATATGATATAGGGCTACGAAAATCTCACTGGCATGCGGAGCAATATAGGCCACATATTCAGGCAGCACTCCATGCTCGCCGGACATCATCCGGTAGAGGAGGGTGTTGGCAGTGCCCCACTCCTGGAATTGGTCCAGGATGCGCCGGGTGTCTTCCCCTTTTTCGCGTATCCAGCTCCTATCCATATATAGAGCTACGTATTTCAGCGCCGATTTATAGTCCCGGAATTCTTCGCACACACTTGCCCGCATCAGATGCGAATACAGCGCATAGAAGAATACCGGCTTTTCCGGACATTTATCCTGGCGGTCCCTGCGCTGCGACCGGTGCAGATGGTGGTAGCTGAGCATGGCAAGACGGTGCATCTCCTGGGCCAGCGCGTCCACCTTGTCCCACTTGTGCAGTGAGTAATAGACATGCATCAGAGCTTTCAGTCCATCGAGCTGATCCGGCACATCAAGCCGCTCAATATAACATTCGAACAAAAGAGCAGCCTGTAGGTTGAGGATCTGGCTGTCTCCGAGGGCAATGCGGAACAAACGGTACTGGCAGAGGGCCAGCCGCTCGGAATGCTGATACTTCTCGCTTGCGCTGATATTCTTGTACAAGATGGCCGCCGCCTGCCAGTGATGCTCCTGGAACAAGTCCTCGGCCACTTCAAAAAGCATCGGAGCGTAGATCAGGTTGTCCAGCAGATTTTTGACTACAAGCTCAATACAGTCCAGCCGCCCCAGCTCTGCTGAATTCAGAATGAAGGGGCGCAGCCGCCGCCAGGTTGGTGCGGAATATAAGAAGCACTCATCGACATACATGCTATAGAAATGATCCTCCGGCAATGACATGCCCCGGGTAATCAATTTCAGGTGGTTCATGGCAATCGGCTGCTGGCCGCTAAGGATACGGCTTAAGGTGCCGGAATTAACGCCGGACTGAACGGAGAACTGGTTGATGGACAACTGCCGGGAATAGAGATAAGCCTCAAGATGACTGCGAATCGTTGTGAGAGGCTTCAAGGGATCACCGCCTGACTGAATTCCATATTTTGGATTATTGTATATGTGTATAATATAAGTCATTATTCCAATGGTCAATAGAGCGATGGGGAGAAACCGTGAACAATGGAAAAAAGCATTCCCGTGATCCCAGGAACGCTTAGTCTTCATAGGCGGGCAGACAGCGGATCAGGCGGTGTAAATCCCTGCTTCATTCTTGATCCTGCGGCGCTCGATGACTTCTTCATAATCCTTAATCAGTCTGTCAAAAATCTGCTCCCAGGAGCGCTCTAGAGCTTGGCGCCGCCCTTCGCGGCCCATTGCGCTCCGCAGCAGGTGCCCGGCAGCGGCTGTGCAGATCTGCTCTGCCATTGCTGCAGGCCTTCGCGGCTCGAACAGCATGCCGGTGACACCGGGTGCGACCAGCTCCCGGGTTCCGCCAGCATCTGCGGCGATAACAGGAAGCCCTGATGCCATAGCTTCAAGCACGACATTGCCGAAGGTCTCCGTGCAGGAGGGAAAGACGAACAGATCGGCGGAGGCATATAGCTCTGCCAGCTCTTCGCCGTGTCTGGCACCGGTGAAGGTGACATTGTCCGGTGCCTGCGACTTCAGCTCAGGCAGCAGCGGGCCATCGCCGACAATCACCAGCTGAACCGCTACACGCACGGACTCCGGCAGGAGCGGCATGGCCTGAAGGAGGGTGGTGAGATCCTTTTCCGGGGCAATCCGTCCGACATAGAGCATTATCAGCGCTGCGCCCTTGCCATAACGCTCCCGCACTTCTTCGCTTCGTCTCTCTGGCGAGTAGAGGGTGCAGTCCACGCCCCTGGACCACAGGCGCAGCCGGGTGAAGCCCTCCATGCGCAAGCTGATTAGGGTTTCGCGGGAAGGAGCCAGGACGGCATCGCAGGACCGGTGATACCACTTCATGTATTTCCAGTAGAGCGGGAGGATTCTTCTCATTTTGTAGTATTCGAGGTAAAGGTCGAAGTGGGTGTGATAGGAGGCTACATGGGGGAGCTGCTGCTTGCGGGCATACCGGAGGCCGGTTAAGCCGATATTGAACGGGGTGGCGAGATGGAGCAGGTCGGGGCCGAAGGCAGTTAATTCACTCTGCATGGAGGACATGCCGGGCAGGGCCAGCCTGCACTCGGGATACAGGGAAAAGGGGATGCTGGCCACGGGTCTGACGGGATCGGGGTAGCTGCTCTCCGGGGCGGATTTTGGAGTGAACAGCAGATGATCGATTCCCCGGCGTTGCAGATGGCCGGTCAGCCGGCCGAGTGTACGGGCAACGCCATTAGTCTGCGGAAGAAAAGTGTCCGTGAATAGAGCCAGACGCATCGGTATCCCTCCCAGTAATCTTGTTGCCTTGATCTTAACAACCAACTATTACTTGGAGATCAACCGCAGGTTAAACATCTCACATGAAGAGGGGATTTTACAGGGAAGACCAGGGAGGACCGTAGAGGACTAGGGCAATAAGGTTAAAGGAAGCGTGGAGCGGGTATACAGGAGGTATCAGGAATGAAGGAGGTATAAGGAGATGAGCAAAGATCTGCCGCCAGAGGTTCCGCCGAAGGTTGTCCCTGATGTGAAGCCGGATATCCTCCCGGAGCCGGTTGTGATCCCGCCGGAGATTGTGCCGGAGAAGCATCCCGAAATCGCACCGCCGGAGCAGCCGGATATGGTGCCGCCGGCCCCGCCCGAGATTCTTCCGAATGATCCGCTGTAAGCTGGAATGCTGTCTGACAGAAGGATAATGTATAGATTGTGCTGAGCGCCCGGGGAACCGGGTGTTTTTATGATTATATAGGAAACTATAGTTTCCTGCTGCTGTGAAAAAGAATAACTTTGATGCTGAATGAGACTGAAGGCTGAATGTATGTGAAAAACAATATACATTGTGCTCGCTAGCAGGCACACGGTCGAATGTATGTGGAAAACAGCATACATTGTGTTCACGCGAAGGTAATCTTATTCGTCCGTAGGATGATTTTGTTCTGTGCTCTGTTCTGCGCAAAGTACCTGAGTAGGTATCGGAGCTAGAGCCAGCGGGATGGATGGATTTGTGGTTATTTTCGGCTGATGCGGGGGAAGGAGGGGGCGTTCGGACAAGCAAGGAGTTACTGTAAAGGGAAATAGGTGGATTTTGTACACTTGTTGAAGAACGAAGGGCCTCTGCTGGTACAACAGTTGGAGAAATAACACTTAATTCGCACATATCCTCCAAAGTAGTGAAAAGTAGCTGGAATAAATGTACAAAATCCACTTGTTACCTGATATTCTTGAGAAACCGGCGAAATAAGATGCGTTTTTCCAATGGTTTGCGGCAGGCACCCGTCTGCTCAGCTGGAATAGAGTGCAACGGTAATACGGATGTCCACTAGACTTTGGTAGGATACCGTTTACCGATTCACGTTCCAGGTTGGCGGCTCCCCGTCCCCGTTTACCGTCCCCGTACCGTACGCGTACTCAATACCCGATACTCCTTCCGGCAACTTTCCCTGGTTCCCCGTTCCCATTCCACCGTACCCGCGCTCCATTCCCCGCTCCCCACTCAACTCCCCGGCAGACTTGTCCAGATCGGCTCCGCGTATTGGTTCTGCAGATTCATGCTGCAATCCTTGCCGGTATCGTAGGAGCGGTTGCCCAGCACCTGGGCGAATTGCTCCAGCTTACGCCTTGCCGCAGCGGGCTCCTTGCTCTCCAGCCAATCGGCAAGCGCTCCGAGCACCGTACGTCCTTCAACAAGGGCCGCTTCCCACAGCTCCCACACCGATTCTGTACGGACCTCGGAATAAAGTGCGGGATGCCGCCATTCAGAGTGCCGCTCATTTAGATAATCCAGCTGCTCCTCACGGGCGGTAAGCTTGCGGGAGAACAGCAGGCGGGTCCGGCCCCAGGTGATGGCCTTCTTCCAGCCCTTCGGGTCATACAGGCAGCGCTGGGCCAGCACCATATCGCGGTAAGAGGTCTGCCAGATCTCCTCAGGCAACCGGGCCATCGCTTCCGGGTAATGCTTAAGGGCCGTAGTGTGAAGGATTCGGTGAACCGGCTCAGGCAGCCGGGCACCTGTGTCAATTGTGGCCCAGGCAGCGTGCTCCCAGGTGTTCATCCCGTGCAGCCGCTTCATGAACAAAGTGTCCAGGTCAATCTCGAACCGCTGATGATCGCGGTATTGATAGCCCGCTTTCCAGTTAATATAGGGATGGAGATTGCGGTCGAGCAGATGATGGGTGAGGAAGCCGAGGAAGTAGAGCCGGGCCTGATCGCCCTCAGCTCCGCCGAGGTTCCGCGCTGACTCCCAGAAGTCAATAAGTACTGGCCCGCAGCTGCGAGAATGCATCAGATCGCCGAGATGAAGCGCCCCCGCATCCTTGCTCCAGGGGAGAAAGCTGTGATACAGCAGAATATCCGGACCCTGACAGCCAAGATGATAGAGAGGCTGCTGCTCCAGCAGGTGGAGACACGGGAAACGGCTGCTGAATTCTCTGGCCAGCTGCTGGCCGAATTCAATATGCATCCAGATATTGGGCATGATTGATCCTCCTACTAGTTATGATGGATACCGTGCAGTAATATTCTGAATCCATTGTAATGCCTATATGTTAAAACAAAATAAGAAATATGTGTGAAATTAGGCAGAGCTGTACATTGCCGTACATTAAGGTAGACATGATCACGGGCACAAGAGTATTCTTATATGGCCTTAAGACAACCATAACACTGTAATATGCAACTGGCAAAAGGAGGCCCATACCTATGAAGTCCCGTTCCTCTGAACGCGTTAAAATGCCTCCGGGATTCTGGACAGGAATAAGCCGCCTGGGGATTGCTGCCCGCGACGTAGCCCGCCAGGCGCAGCTCCCTGTAACGATAACAACAGAAGCCACGGTTACCACTGCCCAATATTTCGCAATCTGGCAGGCGTATTCCGAGCTCGCCGGGGATCTTGCTTCAGGCATCACCAGGCTTGCGGCCGCCTTTGACACCGCGCAGTATCCCCCCGCCGTATTAGCGACTTATCACGCCCGTGACTACCGCGATGCCTTGCACCGCATGGTCAGGTACAAACAGATGTGTCCGCCCGAAAGCCTGCGGATGACTGAGGAGAACGGGCAGTGTACCATAGAACTAGAGTGGGGGCCTACAGGGCTGCCCGGTCCGCCGGTGCTGGCGGGGATCACGCTGGCTTTTCTCTTGGAGCTTGGAAGAAAGGGGACAGGGCAGCCCTTGAAGGCGCATGCTGCCGAATTTGTCTACTCCATGGGCGATGAACAAGTGCTCGAAGCTTATTTCGGCTGCGCGATTCAAACAGGCGGGAAGTATAACCGCTTGACCCTGCTGCAAAGCCATCTGGACCTTCCCTTTGTTTCTTATAACAAAGAACTGCTGGAGATTCTTGCTCCCGCACTGGACCGCTCACTCGACGAACAGCTTGGCAGCTTCTCCGTATCCGGGAGGGTCAAGGTGATCATTGCACACTGTCTCGCAGGTGGATGCCCCGACCTCCAGACAGTTGCGAAGGAGCTTACGATGAGCGGGCGAACCTTGCAGCGCCGGCTGACTGACGAGAATACGACCTTCAAGCAGCTTCTGACACAAGTCAGACATGAGCAGGCACGGGAATACTTGGCAAATCCTTCGCTTGATCTTAAAGAGGTGGCGTATCTGACCGGGTATGAGGATCAGAACTCTTTCTTCCGTGCCTTCCGCCATTGGGAAGGGGTTACACCTTCACAGTGGCGTGCGGAACACCTGAATGCACGAATTTGCTGAGCTGTAACTTTTGGCGTGTCCGGCAAGAAGCTTGGCGTAAGGTGCTAGTTACTGAACGATCCCAACAAGATAATATAATCACTATCCGCAACACAACAAGGAATGAATAAGGAGAAGTGCATTATGGAGATGGGATTACACCATACAACAGCGCTAGTTACAGGATCAACGAAGGGTATAGGAAAAGCTATCGCGATAGAGCTTGCCAAGGAAGGCGTCAACGTGCTGGTCAATGGGCGGAATAGGGAAGAGGTAGAACAGATTGTCCGTGAATTGAAGTTGAATTACCCGGCCACCGCTCCTCAGAATGCCGCAGCCGATATTGCCGATCCTGAACAAAGACAAGCCTTATTCGCCCAATTCCCCAGCGTTGATATTCTGATCAACAGTATGGGCATTTATGAATTGATGCAGTATGAGGATGTGGACGATGATATCTGGGAGAAGTATTTCCGCACGAATGTGCTGGCTGCAAACGGATTAACGAAATTATATTTACCTGGAATGTTGAGCAGAAATTATGGCCGCGTGATCTTCATTGCCAGCGAAGAGGCTGTCATGCCCTCGGGACAAATGCCTCAATATGCGATGACCAAATCCATGCTGCTGTCCCTGTCCAAAAGTATCTCTAAAGTGACAGCAGGAACAGAGGTTACGGTGAATACCATCATGCCCGGACCAACACTCTCTGAAAAAGTGCATCACATCATTGAGGGAATGTATCCTGACGAAAATTTAACTTTTGCAGAAAAAGAGCAGAAATTCATGGCGGCCAATCTGCCGCAATCAGAATTACAGCGTTTCATCAAGCCGGTGGAAATCGGCAGGCTGGCTGCTTTCGTATGCAGTCCTTATGCGGCGGCCTTTAAAGGTTCTCCCATCCGTATGGATGGAGGGATGGTGCCGACTATATATTGATAGAGGTGTACATGTGGATCAGCGCTTAACCTTCAACGAGGATGCAGTGAATTATGATAAATGGAGGCCGGTCTACTGCGGGAAATTATTTCAGGACATCATCGCGTATTCTCGCATCGGACCGGGCAGGAGGGCTATTGAAATCGGCATTGGAACAGGTCAGGCGACCCGGCCTATTCTGGAGACAGGATGTGAGCTGGCGGCGGTCGAGCTGGGGAAGAACCTGGCGGAGTATTCACAATCCAAGTTCCGGGATTTTAGCCTATTCAAGGTGCACCATACTTCATTTGAGGACTTTACAGCCCGGGAAAACAGTGTCGATCTCATCTATTCAGGCACTGCCTTTCACTGGATTCCAGAGGAGACCGGACACCCGAAGGTCCTGCGCTTGTTGAAGGACGGCGGCGCACTGGCGTTATTCTGGAACCGGCCGTTTGCCGCACGAGCAGACGATGAATTACATCAGCAGCTCCAGCAGATATACCGCAAGTTCAGGCCCGGAAGTCCCCCGTTAATTGAGCACGACACGGCAAGGTACAATGCGGTCTCGCAGCGTCTGCATACCTACGGATTCAGAGAGGTTGAGCTGAAGCTGTATCATCTGAAGAGAGCCTTCTCCTCAGCGGATTATATCGGCTTGCTGAATACCTATTCGGATCACAGAGCGATGCCCGCAGCGGTGAGGTTGCTGTTAGAGGAAGAGATCAGAGCAGCGATCCTGAAGAGTGGGGATGTGCTGACGATTTATGATACGATAGACCTGCATTTGGCCAGAAAATAACTCAGCAAACAGCGGCAGTCAGGGATGGAGATGTCCCGGCTGCCGCTGTTTGCTGTGTGCTTACACAAAACAAATCATATTCATTCCATGCTGATCAGGTCACGGAATACTCCGGGAAAAGAGTCAGGGATCGCTATCGCACCGACGGTTTTCTCATAAAAGGCCAGTGCGCCCTCGACCCAGCCGATGATGGCATAGCCATAGCCGCACTGGTGCATCGCGGACAGGCATTCCAGCAGCAGCGCCTTCCCGATGCCCAGTCCCCGGTAATCGTCCAGCACCCCGGTCGGGCCGAAGAAGTTCTTCACCACGACATCATGGCAGGCGAAGCCGATCACCTTGCCCTCCTTCACCGCAATGTAGCAGTGAACGGGCAGATGGGCGAAGGCCGTCTCGCATTCATTCCGCCAGCTCTCCGTGAAATGGCGGCCGACAAAATCGACGATGGCCTGCTTATCTCCGGTCATCGCCCGTTTAATAACAATGCCTTGTCCCCGCAGACGCTCCAGCAGCACCCCGTTGTCCGGCAGATCGTATAGCTTCACAAGCATATCTGGCATCAGCTATCCCCCTCTTTCTGTTCTATGGTCTCAAGATCGGTCATCATGGCTTGCAGGTTGGCCTCGAATAGTTCAGGCCGGTAGAAGCGGGAGCGGATGAACAGCTCCGCCATCTGCGGCACAAGCAGCCCGGCGAGCACGCTTTGCATTCTTAGCTTGGCCCGCCGGAGATCGCCGTAGCCGCTCCGGTATTTGTCCCGGAGGAAGGTCATCACTTCCTCGCTGCCCGGTGACATCGCTCCCCGGAAGAGGAAGGTATGCAGCGGCGAGCGGCGCTGTGCCGGAAGCTCATACTGGATCATGGCATCGATCAGCTCTGCGGTCAAGCGGTTCTTCCTCACCTCCGGCAGGAGCTGCGGAATCAACGCGTAATAGTCGGTTACCGCATAATCGGCCCATTCTTCCCCGGTAAACCGGTCCGCAGGCAGGCCGTGGAACTGGTGCAGGAACCGTGTCAGGAAGGTTCCGGTCTCCGCTCCGGCATTCCAGCTCTGCTCCGCAGCGTAGAAAGCCGGATAACGCGAGGTCTCGAACAATCCGTAGGGGCTGCCTAACGAGAACGGGCAACCCCAGTTCGTATGAATAATGCCCTCCAGCTGCTCGGAACGGGCGAGCTGAATCCAGTCCTGCACATTCTTGATCCGGTTATGGATCACCGGATAATTCTGGTCGCCGTTATCGTCCCAGCAGCGGACAGACGAAGCGCCAAGGGTCTGGATGCCCGCATCCCGCAGCTTGTGGAGGATCTGCCGGGCATCCGCCTTCATCCGGTGTCCGCCGTAGATCCAGACGACCACGATCACACGCTTGTCAAGCGCTGCAATCTCCTCTGCCGTAGCCTGCATGATCATATCATGCCAGATCATCGGCTGTTTGCCGAGGCTGAGCGTCTTCTCCGCCAATTGATTGACGAAGCGGATGAACGAAGCCTCGGGAGTAAGCCCGGAGCGCTTGCAGTCCTGGCACGTGCCGAGCGTCCAGACCTCGTCACAGCCGAGATGAAGATAGCGGCTGTGCGGATGAAGGGCCGCCACCTCTTCCAGAATTCCTGCCATCATCTCGAAGGAGCCGGCGCGGTGCGGGCACAGCTCCGATACGGTCTCCGGCACCTCGCGCAGACCGATGTAGGCCGGATGCTTCAGGATATATTCCAGATGTCCGAAGGACTGCTGCTTCGGAATGACGGTAATGAAGTGGTCATGTGCCGCTCTGAGCAGCTGCCGGTGTTCTTCCTCCGTGAAGGCAAGCTCAGGATGGCGCAGGAAGGCCAGTTCCCGGAACGGCAGCTTATCCTCATATTCGATGATCAGCGTATTGATCTTATAATCGGCCAGCTCCGCGATATACTCCAGCAGATGTTCATAGGTCGGATAAACCGTGCGTAGATCCAGATAATCGCTGCGCAGCCGCAGATCAGCCCAGTCGGCAACCGTCAGCGCAGGCACGGTCCCTCCGCCGCTCTGGAGCAGTTGCTCCAGTGTCTTCAGTCCATAGAACAGGCCCGGGGCGCTAAGCGCATACAGCTCGATCCGGCCCTTATCGGTAATCAGCACGTAACCGTCATGCCTGCCCTCGATCCGGCGGGCCAGCAGCGGGTTGAGCGGGGTACCCTCTGTGACCAGGGAGAATACACCGCTGCCGTCATACGTAGTACGCACCGTCACCTCTGTGAATATCCTTTGCGCTGCCGTGAGCAGCCGGACATCCTCCCCGGGGAGGTGCAGTTGCACCGTCCAGCCGCGAAGCACGGTGACCGGCTCCGGTCCACGGCTCTGCACCACCTGAGGGGCTGGAATCAGCTGCAGGCTCATAGCCAGCGTACCCGGCCCTTGAAGCGCTCGATGAAGCGGTTATTCCACTCGTCCCCGCCCGGGGCGTTGCCGCTGCGCCAGACCGGCACCTCGATCCCTTTTGCCCCGAGGCAGGCGGCAGTAGTCATCATCAGGGAATTGAGCAGAAAAGCGTTAGCGAAGGTAGAAGTGGAGCCCATCTTCGGCTCAATACCGTCAATCTGCAGCGCAGCGTCACCGGGCTTGACCTTGCTGTCCAGGACATAATCGCAGAGCGCATACAGATTCTGTCCCGAAGGGTGGCGGGCAATATGATTCGCTGGCGTAGCCTCGGCATGGCCGACGGAGGTCACCGCAACCGTGATCACGCCCCGCCGGCGTGCTTCCAGAGCGGCATCGACACAGGCTGTGTTGATCCCGTAAGCATTGGCGATGATCAGAATGTCGCCTTGTCCGAGCCGGTTGTCTTCGATCACCAATGTGCCATAGCCGGGAGTGCGTTCAACCGCCATGGAGCGCAGGGCGCCATTCGAGATCATTGTTCCTTCATCTAAGATGGCGCTGATATGCATCAGTCCGCCGGCACGGAAGAAGACCTCGGTGGCATTCATATTGGAGTGTCCCCCCGGTCCGTAGAGGTAGACCAGCTTGTCCTGTGCGATATGATCCGCAAGCAGCTCTGCCACCTCCAGCAGCTTGTCCTGCGGCTCACTCCGTATCTCATTCAGCAGTTCAACAATAGTATCCATATAAGCGGACATAATATCTGACTTCACGTTCATCACTATCCCTCCTAAAAGTTTTGTAAGCATAAGCTCCCTGGGTCTCTTCGCCAAACTGGCTTCGGAAGCGTAAACCTAGATGTAAGCATAAGCTGGTGCTTGCCTAGAAGATAACAAAGCAGATTACCCGAGTAAATCAACTATTTTGCGCAAATCGGGACTGTTTTTGACTGATTTGGCCAACCGGATGTCATAGAGGTGCAACAGATGTAATTCTGTGAACAGGGTCTGATCCCGGAGGTTCAGTACAATGAAACTGCACCGGCCGGTCGAGTTTGCTCCTAACGGACCTAAGAGACCCTATTCCCTGGAAAACGCTACTTTTTGCGGGTTAACGGACTGAGTGGAGCTTATCCTCTCTCTATAAGATGTTTAAAGTAGAAATTCCAAGAATAAGGCCCATGGGGTCCGTTCCCTTTCCCAAGTGGAGACTATCCTCCGCAATAAGCGCGCCTCAGTCCGTGATGCCGTGCCAAACGCTCTAATGGACAACTATCCGCTATAAGCGGCCTCAGTCCGTGATGCCGGGCCAAATGCTCTAATGGACAGCTCCCGTCTTCGGCAGGTAAAAATTTTTCCGAACGGGTCAGGATCGTGGCTTATGCGCTATTGCCTTACCCTTCTATAATGAGAGATAAGATCACGCAAGAGGGGGACAGAGCCATTGAAGACATCAGTTGCCTTACCGCAGTCCCGTGAGAAACCAAGTGCCGGCAGCAGAAAAAGAAAACGGCTGGAAGCCGGGATGGGGTACCTGTTCACCGGTCCCATGCTGCTGGGTGTGCTCGTATTTACGCTAATTCCTATGATATTCTCCTTCGTGCTCAGCTTCACCAAATGGTCGTTCGTCACCGGGTTTGACAAGATACGTTTCAATGGCTTCGATAACTTCCGACAGCTGTTGCAGGATGAGGTATTCCTGAAGTCGCTGGGCAATAACTTCATAATGCTGCTGGCTGTACCAGCCGGAATGGGGATCGCGCTGATCCTGGCGGTGATTATCACCAGTCATGTGTACGCGCCGGGGGCTTTTAAAGTCATCTACTTCATGCCCCAGATTTCCAGTGTCGTCGCGGTAGCGGTCGTGTGGCAGGTGCTCTTCCATCCTTCGTACGGTCCGGTTAACGGCTTCCTGTCAGCGCTCGGCGTGGACAATCCGCCCAAATGGCTGGCCGATCCGTCGTATGCGCTTCCTTCAGTCATGCTGCTGATGATCTGGATCGACCTCGGGGTCTCGCTGATTATCTATATCGCCGGAATCAAGAATATTCCTGCCGATCTGTATGAAGCGGCGACGATCGACGGCGCCTCGAAGCTGGCCCAGTTCCGCTCGATCACCTTTCCGCTGCTGACGCCGACCACCTTTTTCCTGCTGGTGACCGGGATTATCGGCAATTTCAAATCCTTCGCGCTGGTCAAGGTGCTGACGGACGGCGGACCGGCCCATTCCACCTCTGTTGTCGTATATGACATGTACCAGACGGCTTTCGTCGATCTTCAGACCGGGTATGCTTCATCCATGGTTATGATTCTGTTCGTCATCGTGCTGGCCATTACCGGCTTGCAGTGGCTGGGGCAGCGCTATTGGGTCAATTACTAGAGAAGGGAGGCCTACACCTGTGAGAATGGGCAATCTTACCTTAGGAAAAGCCATCATCACCCTGATCATGGCGCTGCTGGGTATCGTGTTTCTGCTCCCTTTTATATGGATGCTGTCCGCTTCGCTTAAGCCGGAGGCCGATGTCTTCAAGTATCCGATTGAATGGATTCCGCAGACCCTGCGGGCGTCCTTCAACTATCATTCTGTCTGGTTCGGCAAAGCCAACTTCACGCTCTA
Source organism: Paenibacillus sp. FSL R7-0204 (assembly GCF_038002225.1). Taxonomy (NCBI): domain Bacteria; kingdom Bacillati; phylum Bacillota; class Bacilli; order Caryophanales; family Paenibacillaceae; genus Paenibacillus; species Paenibacillus sp. FSL R7-0204. The sequence goes on along the minus strand of NZ_JBBOCA010000001.1, from coordinate 5,268,501 downwards.
TTACTGGAATTCAATCAAGGTCACGGCGCTCACCACACTCCTGTCTGTGGGGGTGTCCAGCATGGCGGCCTACGGCTTCACCAAAATCCGCTTTCCCGGCAGAAATGCACTCTTCGTCCTCGTGCTGGCAACCTATATGATTCCTGCGGAAGCCACACTGGTGCCGCTGTTCATCATCTTCCGTTCAACGGGCCTGTACGATACGCATCTGGGCCTGATCCTGCTGGGCGGGTTCAGCGTGCTGGGCACCTTTTTGCTCCGCCAGTTCTTCGCTTCGCTCTCGAACGAATATATCGAATCGGCACAGATTGACGGTGCGGGGCATCTGCGCATCTTCACCTTCATCCTGTTCCCGCTGGTCCGTCCCGCGATTGCCACGTATGCGATTCTGCGGTTTATCTGGACCTGGAATGATTTTCAGACGCCGCTGGTCTTCCTGAACAGTAAGACGCTCTACACGCTACAGCTTGGCATGAATGCCTTCGCAGACCGGAATGGCGCTTTCTATTCGCTGATTATGGCGGCTTCGGTCTCGGCTATTGTCCCGCTGCTGATTGTGTTCATCCTCGGGCAGAAGCAGGTGATCGAAGGCATCTCCTTAGGGGGGGTGAAGGGGTGAAGGCCGGCAAGTTCCCGGAAGTTGCATAACCGGATGTAAACCACATTAGAAGGGGTGTTATTGATGAAAAAGAATGTGTTCGCGCTGGTATGGATCGTCGTGCTTCTGGTAGCCTTGGCAGGCTGTGGCAATTCGGGCAACAATAGTGCATCTCCCACTTCTGGCAGCACGGCTGTACCGGAGGCGGGGGAGAGTGCCGCACCTTCCGCTGAGCCGGTAACAATCAAGGTTGCTAACTGGTCCCCTGCGGCGGATATGGAGCCTGTGCTGAAGGCCTATGAGGATTCTCATCCGGGCGTCACCCTGGAATATGTCGAGCTTGCCGACAACGGGGACTCTGTGGCTGGCATGAAAAAGCTGGATCTGCTCGTGGCCTCCGGCGAGAACCTGGATGTAGTATTCATGCCCGGAGCCACCGACTATTCACAGCGTGCCGGACTTGGCCTGCTGGCTCCGCTCAATGACCTGATCAGCAAGGAAGGGATCACGCTGGCTGACGAATACACAATTGATCCATCCGTGGACGGTAAGGTCTATGCACTCCCGGATACGCTTGAGAATTATTTTGTCCTCTTGAACAAGGACAAGCTGGATGCGGCAGGGTTAGCGGTTCCCACCGAATGGAGCTGGGACGACTACCTTGATTACGCAGCCAAGCTGACCAGCGGCACTGGCCCCTCCAAGACCTTCGGCACCTATTTCCATACCTGGGCCATGTACTGGGAGCTGGGAATCATCAACCAGGAGAAGGACAACAATCTGGTCAATAACGGCGCCTTAAATATCGACAGCGCGGGCATCCGTAAATCTCTGGAGCTGCGCAATAAGGCTGAGGAATCCGGAGTAGCCGTGCCGTATGCCGATACCATCTCCCAGAAGCTCGCCTACCGCTCGGAGTTCTTCACCGGACATGCCGCGATGATCGTGACCGGCAACTGGATGATCGGTGAATCAGGCGGGTCGGAGGAGTTCCCGGCTACGTTCACCACCGCGTTCGCGCCGATGCCTTCGAACAGTGCAGGAGAACCTAGCGGGGTCAGTATTGCTAACGGCAACTACGTAGGGATTCTGGAAAAGTCGAAGCATCCGCAGGAAGCGTATGATTTCATCCGCTGGTACTCCACAGAAGGCGAGCAGATGCAGAATGTATACTCCGCCTGGAAGAAGCAGGATGTGGACCAGTTCATTGCAGGCGTCAAAACCAAGGCCATGAGCCCGGACAAGATTGACGGAACCTCACTTGCCTATGTGATCAAGAATGCGAAGCCTGCTCCCTTAAGTGTGCCGCCGACTTACCAGGGCGAGCTGGAGACGGCGTTTACCAAAGAAACCGAGCTGTTCATTCTGAAACAGCAGGATCTGGAGACTACGATCAGCAAAGCACAGTCGGAGCTGCAGAAGATTGTAGATGCCAACAAGTAAAAATTGGAAGGGCTGAACGGCCGGATTTCACCTGAAATCCTGTGGTGAAATCAGCTGCTGGAGGCGGAAAGCTGATATGATAGAAGCATAGACACGATAGACTGATTGTGAAGGGGGATTGCCATTGCTGCCAAGAGGATGGAGACTCGGTTTTCGCAATAAGCTGCTCGTCGCTTCCCTGCTCTGTCTGCTGCTTCCCGCCTCTATTACCCTGTATATTTCCAATTCCTACACAGAGCATATCCTCCGCTCCCAGGTGATTCAGAATGAACGCCGTTCGCTGGAGCAGGAGAGCCTGTACATCTCGAACCTCTTCAGCAATATGGTGCTGGTGGCGAATTATATCCAGTTCGATCCCGGCATCACACTCATTCTCAAAGAAAACTGGCAGCGCAGCAAGCTGCATCAGCCGGATACCGCGAGGCATATCCTGGACTTCAAAGAGGTGACCGACAAGCTGGTCAGCGTGACCTCCATGATGGAAAAAACGTTCGTTACCGTCCTTACCTCGGACGGGCAATATTACTCCAACTATTCCTACGCCAAGCTCGATGTCGGGGCACTGCTCCAGCAGCCCTGGATGGATACCGCCCGCAAGCAGCCTGCCTTCGAGCTGTACTGGGCAGGCGTAATTGATAATTATATTCCGACCGCAGCGGCAGGCAGCCCGCAGGTGCTTACGATTGCCCGCAATCTCAAGCTATCCTCCAGTTCAACCTACGCTACGGTGATGATCAGTATCGACGAGAGCCGGATCAGCCAGATCTTGAGTGATAGCGGAAAGGGACAGCAGACCCTCTTGATTGCACCGGATGGAACGGTAACTGCCGCCCGGGACAAGTCCCTGCTGGGCCAGCCGTTCTCACTGGTGGATGCCGAGAAGCCTGCCGCCGATTCCAGCTTCATCGATTACCGGGGGGAGCAGTATCTGCTCAGCAGTCTGGAGATCCCTTACGGCAATTACCGGATTGTCAGCCTGTCGCCCTACCGCGAGGCGGTCAGCCGGATCAGTGCGACCCACCGCTGGAGTACGGCGGTGCAGGTGGTGTCGGGTGCTTTTTTCCTGCTGATTCTGGTGCTGCTGGTCAGGCAGTTCACGAAGCCGGTCATCCGGCTCGATCAGGTGGCGGCGCGGGTGGACCGGGGGGAGCTGGGCCTCCGTTCAGGGGTTCGCGGCTATGATGAGATCGGGCGGCTGGGCAAATCCTTCGACCACATGCTGGACCGGGTAGAGCGGATGGTTATCCAGATCAAGGAAGAGCAGGCACAGAAGCGCAAGGCGGAGCTGGCGATGCTGCAATCTCAGATCAATCCCCACTTCCTGTTCAATATTCTGAACTCGATCCGTCTGCGCATTATGATGCGGGGAGATGAGGAGAATGCGGAGCTGCTGCTCTCCCTCTCCCGGCTGCTGCGTATGACGATTCAACAGCGGGATGAATATACTACGCTGCATGATGAGCTGCATATTGTCAGGAGCTATGTGGAGCTGCTTAATTTCCGCCAGTCCGAGGAGGTGGCGCTGGATACAGATTGTACCTCTGAGAGCCTTAGCGTCCGTATCCCCCGCTTCCTGCTGCAGCCGGTCATTGAGAATGCCTATATTCATGGGCTGCGCCAAGGGGGTGGGCGTATTCTGATCCGAACTTGGACACAGGATCACGAGCTGTTCATTGAGATAGAAGATAACGGTCAGGGGATGGATGAGGTCACTCTGAACCGCCTGCGCGCCGGGCTAAGCTCCAAGCCGCCGGGCAAGGAAGCGATGCCGCCTGGCAGGCTGGCCCATATCGGAATGTCCAATGTCTATGAGCGACTCTATCTGACTTACGGTTCAGCCTTCCAGATTACGATGGACAGCAGGCCCGGCGAGGGGACAACCTCCCGGTTCGTGCTGCCCGGGCAGATTCCGGATCAAGCTTAAGGAAAGGGAGCGTGGTAGTGATGTATAGCGTAATGCTGGTGGATGATGATCAGCCGGTACTGGATTTTCTGTCGGCAATGATTCCCTGGGACGAGCTTGGATTCACGCTGCATTCGGCCTGCAAGAACGGTCTGGTCGCGCTGGAGAAGGCTGGGGCGGACATGCCGGATATTGTGATTACAGACATTGGCATGCCGTATATGGATGGTCTGGAGCTGATCCGCGAGCTGAAGCTGCGAAGCGGGGAGGTGCGCGTGGTGGTGCTGTCCTGCATGGATGATTTCACCTACGCGCAGCAGGCGGTCAAGCTGATGGTGAGCGACTATATTCTGAAGGAGACGATGAGCAGAGAGCTGATCACCACCCTGCTCCGGGAGCTGGGCGGGGAACTGCACCGCAGGGACGAGGAGAAGGCTCAGACGATGAAGTGGAAAAGTATGGCCGAGCATCAAAAGGGGCTGCTGAAGCAACGGGTGCTTACGCGGATCACGGCCCGGGAGCTGCCGGACAACGAGTGGCAGAGTGACGCTGCCGAGCTGGGCATTCAGCCTGAGCTCACAGCCCATGTCGCTGTGCTCTGCCGGATCAGCGGAGACAGCGGGGAGGCTCCAGGGGAGGAGCTTGTGCGGATGTCCTTGGTGGCATCAGCGGCTGAGGCTGTGGACCAGGATAACAATGTTGTTCTATGTCTGCCCTACAGCGGCCGTGATTGTGTACTGGTGTTCACCGGCGGTATGGGGAACGGAGCAGAGGCCGGACATATCTCTATGCTGGGCAGGCTGCGCTCAGTCATTCAAGCCGTGCCTGGAGTGAGGGCGTCCTTTCAATACCTGTGTATCCCTCGGGGCAGCGGGCATTTCCGCGAGGGGGTGATAGAACTGATAACCCAAGGCCGGGAGTATGCCTTCTACTTGAATCCGGGCGAGCTGGCCGGGCTGAAGGAGCTTCCGCCGTTCACAGAGGAGGACCTGTTCACCCGATACGCCGAAGCTGCGCACGAGATCCGCGAAGCCTTCCTGGAGGAATCAGCGGACAGGCTTGCGGAGCTGTTGGCCAAATGGATGGACCACATCCGCCATAAGCGTTATGCCCCGCGCCAGGTGAAGGAATGGATGCTCAAGCTGCTCTATGACAATCAGATGCGGCTGATGGCCCGGCAGCAGTTTCAGTCCACTTTTTCGCTGGAGCTGCTGCATGATACCCTGGCGGACATTGACGATATCGGAACGCTGGAGAGATGGTCCCTGGCTTTCTTCTACGAACGGCTTCCTTATATCCGCGAGATGTACCAGGAGACCCGCCGGGAAGAGATTAAGAAGGTGAAGCAATATGTAGACCGCCATCTGAACCGGAAGATCACCCTGGAGGAGGTGGCGGAATATACGCATTTGAATTCGAGCTATTTCAGCCGTCTGTTCAAGAAGGAGACCGGAATGAGCTTCATCCACTACGTCACCCATATCAAAATGGAGCAGGCCAAGGAATGGCTGGACCAGTCTCCGCAAAGCGTGGAGCAGATTGCCGAGCGGCTCGGGTATGAGAACAAGAGCTATTTCACGAAGCTGTTCAAGCTGCATACAGGAGCTACGCCCGGAGAATTCCGGGGAGAGGAAGGCAACCGTTCCGCACAACCCCCTGAAGCAAGGAGGCACTACCCATGCTGACTATCAAACCGATTCATACCGAGCTGTCGGGTGCTATGCTTGTCCGAGTATACCAAAACCGTGCACAGCTAGGAGCTGCTGCCGGACTTGAGGCGGCGGGGGCCATCCGGGCGCTGCTGGCCTCCAAAGCGCAGGTGCGGATCATCTTCGCCGCCGCCCCCTCGCAGAATGAATTCCTTGCCGAGCTTGCCGCTGCGAAGGATCTGGACTGGAGCCGGATTACCGCGTTCCATATGGATGAATATACCGGCCTTGCGGCGGACTCGCCGCAGAGCTTTGGTGCCTTTCTCCGCAAGGCACTGTTCAACAAGGTACGGCCGGGTACGGTTCATTATCTGAATCCTGCCGCAGGTGCGGAAGCGGAATGCAGGCGTTATGGACGGCTGCTGGCAGAAGCGCCTATCGATATAGTGTGTCTTGGCATTGGGGAGAACGGCCACTTGGCGTTCAATGATCCGCCGGTGGCCGATTTCGCTGATCCGCTTCCTGTGAAGCTGGTGGACCTGGATGATATCTGCCGGAGGCAGCAGGTGAATGACGGGTGTTTTGACAGCCTGGAAGAAGTGCCGCAGCAGGCCTTGACGCTGACGATTCCGGTGCTGCTGTCCGCGCAATGGCTGTTCTGCATGGTGCCGGGCGTTTCCAAGCGCGGTGCGGTGACCCGTACGCTGCATGAATCCGTCTCTACGGCATGTCCGTCCACCATCTTGCGGGGGCATGGAGACTGCCGGATGTTCGTAGACACGGACTCGTTCGGGGAGGTCTTTTCATGAAGCTGGAGGCGCTGCATTACCGGACGGGTGAGCCGGTCCGGCTTACTGTGGAGGAGGGCTTGATTGCTGCCATCGAACCGCTGGAGATGCAGCTGACGCTGGAGGAGCGGACCGAGCTGCCGCTGGTTGCTCCGGGGCTGGTGGATCTGCAGATCAACGGTTATGGCGGACATGATTTCAATCATCCGGCGCTGACGGCAGAGGATGTCAAGAAGGCGGTCCGTGCGGTATGGCGGGAGGGGGTGACCGCCTGTTACCCTACGGTGATTACCGGCGCGCCGTATACCATCCTCGGAGCGATGCGGGCGATTGCCCGGGCCTGTGACGAGGATGAGGCCAGCGCGGCGACAATCAAGGGCATCCATCTGGAAGGCCCATTCCTCTCGCCGGAGGACGGTCCGCGCGGGGCACATGCCCTGGAGCATATCCGGCCCCCGGACGCGGCTCTGCTCGATCAGTGGCAGGCGGCCTCCGGCGGGCGCCTAGCCATCGTGACGCTGTCCCCCGAGTGGGAGGGGAGTGCGGAGTTCATCCGCCACTGCGTACGGCAGGGGATCACCGTCTCCATCGGGCATACGTCAGCGGATGCCGCGCAGATTGCCGGGGCGGTTGCCGCCGGAGCGCGGCTATCCACGCATCTGGGCAATGGCGCGCATGCTATGCTGCCGCGCCATCCGAACTACCTGTGGACCCAGCTCGCGGAGGACGAGCTGTGGTGCACATTGATCGCCGACGGCTTCCACCTCCCGGAGGAGGTGCTGAAGGTGGCGATGAAGGTCAAGGGCCAGCGGGCACTGCTGGTCAGCGATGCCGTTGCCCTGGCCGGGCTTCCGCCCGGCAGCTACGACACGCCGGTCGGCGGCCGTGTTGTGCTGACCCCGGCGGGCCGGCTGCATCTCGCCGGCGAGCCCGGGCTGCTGGCGGGCTCGGCGCAGATGCTGCTGCGCCACATCGCGCGCCTCAGCGCCGCGGGCCTGGCCGCGCTGCCGGACGCCTGGGACATGGCGTCCGTGCGCCCGGCAGGCTTCATGGCCCTGCCTGCGGCGGCGGGCCTGGCGGCCGGGGCACCGGCCGATCTGGCGCTGATCCGCCCCACCGGGCCGGGCGGCGGCGGGCTTGCGCTGGCGGCGCTGTGCCAGGCCGGTGGCTGGGTGTACCGCCGGGACTGAGCGGAGGGACGGTTAAGGTGTGGTCAGGCCTCCGGTTACGGGGGCTTATTTTGATATGTAAGTGAATCGCTCAAATTGAGCGATTACAGAGGGCGAGAACGGTATGGGCTGGGTATGGTGGGCATGGGTATGGCTGTTGCGCCAGCGTCTGCACCACGCCAGTAACATTAATAGTAAATATATTCGATTTTCCGTATACATCGGCCCCGTTCGCCTTCGTGCAGCACATTGTGTATGGTTTTTCGCATACACCCGCACTATGTCCGCACTAGCGTCAACGTTTGCGCCAGGGCCTGGAACAGTAGCTGCATCAGCATCAATATATGTATCTGCGTTAGCCTCAGCACCAGCCTCACCATCAACTTCAGTTCCTGCCTCAGCACCAACCTCACCATCAACCTCAGTTCCTGCCTCAGGGAATAGTTGGATTTTAGGCACTTGTTCAGAGGTGGAAGGGGGCACAGTGAGTCGTAGTTGGAAAAAAGGCACTTAATATGCTGGCATCAGAGCCATAGAGGGAGTTTGCACGAAAATAAATGTCATAAATCCAATTAATTTCCGCGAACGCTCCGAATGCCCTAGACTAAGATACGTTTTTCTAAGCCTGTTGATTACCTATATTTTGGTGATAATGTCAGTAACATGAGCTAAATAAATCTTCCACTCCACAGGTAGCTTTTGCAGCGTAAATAATCGATCAAACTCGGCGAACGTTAATCTAGCGCTAACATGCACAGTACTATTTCCCTGTTCAAACAGAAACTTTAGCAACACATACACCAATAAAGCCACGTATAGCTGCCCATATACTGCATTTTCTGTGGTTCCAAATAACTTGGGAATGTTTAAATGCTGCTTAATCCAACGAAAAAATACTTCAATCTGCCAACGTTTCTTATAGATGTCTGCTATGGCTTCGGGGGAGTGCCAGTGCAGATTTGTCGCAAGAATGACGGGATTCCCTTTAGGATCTTTAAGAATCACCACCCGAAACTGATTCTTGCTGAGCGCCTTAACCTTTCCTAATTGGCACGTCAAATCCTGCTCGATACTTCCCTCAAATGGGCGATTTCGCAGGCGCGGGACCGGATTCACGAGCGTGGTGTTATCCTTAAGCCGAATGACAAAATATTGCCGCTCTTTCTTCTCTTGATAGCTGTCAAACAGCTTGTGCTTCCCGTAAGCGCGGTCTGCCACCAAAATATATTGGCTGTCGAGCAGGAAGGCGCAACTGTTTAAATCATGCTGTACAGCCGGGGTCTCCGTCACTTTGTGCAATTCATTCGAGTCCCCAAGTAATCCGACATGCAGCTTAACGCCTGCTTTTCTGCCTTTAATTTGTGCCCAAGGCAAGCGGCCTTGACCGACCGAAATGGTGGTTGAATCCACGATTAACAGTTCTTTCGGAATACCGAGTGACCGCTTGGCCTTCCGATTACAGAGCCCTATCATGAGTTTCAATAGACGCTTAAATAAGGAGAAAGGAACCTCTTTAGCCTTTTTGGAAAGCGTCGAATAATTCACCGCACGTTGTCCCTGAAGGGACATCCGTTGCGCGCCGTCTCGGTACCCGTCCCACTGCTGAAACGCTGCTTCAGCTAGAAACAAAAACAAATCATACACGGTAAATTTACGCGCAACATCAATATAGTTTAATTCTTCCAGAATCGGACGTAGTTTTTCCTCGGGAATCACCAATTGCAGAATGTTTGAAATTGAAGTAGACTTTTTCATGAGGCCGCCTCGTTTCGGAAGGTTTGTAGGGGTACAAACACTTTATCGAAATGGCGGCCTTTTTGCTACCTTTTTTTGGGTAATCAACAGGCTTAACGTTTTTCCAACTATATAGATTTAATTTGATGTCCGAAATCAAACTCACTAACAGAACTAATAATCTAACCGAACTAATAATCAAGCAGACGCCCGTTGTCATGCCACTCTCCGTACATTTTGTTCATACGGGTATTCTCTATGAATTTGTCTAATCTGCGTTCGAACAGCTCCGGCTGGCGGATATAGCTCTGAATGGTGTCGATCCGCACCCGCTGATACAGCGCCGGAAAGGCCAGGAAATGACGGTACACCTGCTCGTCCGCTTTCAAGCTCTGTTCAATCACGGGATCGATTCGAAATGCTCCGGCATCCATATCAGGCAGGCTTCGCCGTCCCTCATCGCGCATCAGGCCCAGCTTCTCCAGCCTTCGCACGCGCTCCTTATTCAGCTCGGTCCATGAACTACGCTTGCTGCGCGGAGATAATCTCTGTATCAGCTTCGAGTCAGCCGCCGCCTTTTTCACCCCGTCAATCCAGCCGAAGCACAGTGCTTCTTCCACGACGTCCAGATACAGTATCGTCCCCGGAAGCGGCTTCAGACTGACCTCTACCCAGCAAGAGCCCTCCGTGGTGCTATTCGCGATCAGCCAATCTCTTAATTCTTCCCTCGATGTTGCAGCAAGCCTGTTGTCACTGTTATCCGTACCCATAGTTACTCTATCTACCCTTCTGTCAACGATATTTCCGGCAGCACTAGCCTTCAGCCCTCAGCTTTTAGCCTTCAGCCTGAGTCTATCAAGTGCGTCCGGTGGCTCCATCTGCCTGGGCCTATTTCCTTAAATTCTGCACATTTGTTAACAGTTTCGCAACAGATTCTTTACGCTGCGCATACATAACTTAGGAGGACAATTAATATCCGGCTTTTACAATGAGAGAGTATTAGCAGAATATACCTATTGCAAAATCAGGCTGGATATGAAGGGATGATACTTTTGAAGGGGAATCTGCTGCACTTTTCGATGAAATGGAAGCTGATTTTGAGTTTCTCGGCGATTACGCTTATTTTTCTGGGCGTGGCTATGTACCAGGGACATAAAATCAAGCAGGTCGAGCGATCCATGGAACGGCAGAAGAGCGAAATGGAGAATAGAATTACGGTCTCAACCATCACCCAGCAGCTGCAGGAGCTGAACCGTGCGGAGACTTCCTTGGCGGATTCCAGTGACCTGGAGCAGGCAGAGCCCTTGAAGGAGAAGCAGCAGCAGCTGTCCACGGAGCTGGCCAAGGTAAATTTTGAGCTGGGTACGCCTGCTTCTGCGAGCTATAAGCTGCTGTCTGCACAAGCAAAAGAATATGGCGCTCTAATGAAGGAACTGGTAACGACGATGTCGGACGAGACCCTTGACCCGCTGAGTGTACTGGAGACCATAGATGGTATACATACAAAAGCGCTTGCGCTGAATCAGGACATGCTGAAGACTAACGGTGAGCTGTATACCGCTGCCGCTACCAATGCTGATCAGGCCCAGGGGGTCTCCTTCGCGCTGCTGGATGATACGGTATCCATCGTGATGTATGCTGCGATTGCAGTCTCTCTGTTCATGTTGGTGCTCGCCTGGCTGCTGATCCGCTCGTTCCTGTCACCGGTGCGCAAGCTTCAGGCGGCGCTCAGACAGATCGCGGAGGGCGATCTTCGGCAGCAGATTAACTCCCCGTACAATGACGAGCTGGGACAATTGAGCCATCATTTCGACCATATGGTCGGCAGGGTACAGGAGATGCTGCGGCAGACCTTGTCTGCGGCAGGCTCGCTTGCCGATTACGCACAATCTTTTAAGGGTTCTTCGGCGGTTACAGCGCATACGAACCAGAATATTGTCAGAACCATACAGGAGATTTCGCTTGGGGCAGACCAGCAGGCCAGCCAGTCGGAGCAGAGCACACAACTCCTGGAGGAGCTGGCTTGCGGGGTTCAGGAGATTACTGACTATACGGATGTGATGCTGACTACGAGTGAAGCCGCTAACCGGAACAGACAGCAGGGCTCGGATACCGTTACGGCGCTGCGCCAGAGCTCCCGGCATTCCCGGGTGTCCATCAGCAAGGTGTACGGGGCGCTGGACAAGCTGGTGAGCCAGTCCAAGGATATCTCGCGCATTACCCATTCGATCACCGAAATCTCGAAGCAGACGAATATTCTCTCGCTGAACGCCGCGATTGAAGCAGCGAGGGCTGGAGCAGCAGGCAAAGGCTTCGCCGTGATTGCCGATGAAGTGCGGCAGTTGTCCGTGCAGACGAATGACTCCTCGGTGCTCATCAGCAGGATTATTCAGGAGCTTGGGGCCGGTATGGAGGATTTCCAAGGGCATATGATGGAGACCCGGGACAATCTGGAGCAGCAGGATCATCAGGTAGAGCAGACCTTGGCCTCGTTCGAAGCTATCAACGAATCGATTACAGGCATCAGCACACAGATCGGTCAAATTCACCACAAGGTGGAACAGACGCGTACCCTCAATTCGCGGCTTGCCGAATCTGTACATTCTGTTGCGGCTGTAGCTGAGCAGACGGCGGCCGGAGTTCAGGAGGTTAACGCTTCCAGCATCCAGCAGGATCAGGCCATCGGGGACATTGCAAGGCAGGCCGGGGAGATTAATGAAATCTCGCAGCGGCTGTTCCGGGAGATTAATGTGTTCAAAATATCGGAGGCTGCGAACATCCAGCCCAAGCCACAGCGGGAGATGCAGACAAAGCTAACTAAACAGCCGGAAAAAAAGGCGGAAGCCGGAATTCACCGGCCCCTGCCTGCGGGAATACCGTTGCAGGATAAGCCTGCGCCCGGCCTGAGTACGCTTGTGAACGAACCGCCAAAAGAGATCTCCAAAGAGCTGGAGGAGGAGTTACTGGTCCTGGCGAAGTGAATGGGTCAGCGACGAGACCAGCTCCGGGAACCACTCTGATAAGGACAGGAAGCTGAAGCCCGCGTTGCGGGCTTTTGACGTATCCATGAACCAGGATGCTCCGATGCCAAAAGGCGATTGATCCGCCTCCGCCGCTTCACTCTGGACGACAGCCGTTCTTCCGGTGATCTGTTCGATGATGGAGATGACGCCGCCAATGGTGAGGGTGCCGTCCGAGCAGGCGTTCACCGGCCCCGTAACGGCTGAGCCTTCCCGGCCCAGCCAATGCAGGAAAGCAGCCGCTTCGTCCGAACGGATGAACGAGATCTCCGCCTGCGGATTAGGGATGCCAACCGGCCTTCCCGCCAGAACATGCTCGATGTGAAAATGCAGCCGGCGCGTATAATCATCCGTGCCCAGCACAATCGGAAAACGTACCGCAGCCACCGGGAAATCCGCTGTCTGAAGCAGAATCGCTTCGGCTTGCCTTTTGCCTTCCTGGTAACTGACTTCCGTCTTTCCGCCAGGCTTCAGCGGATAATGCCAAGGATCGAAGTCCGTTTCAGCCAGCGCCTCCGGCTGCGGATCGTACACGGATAAGCTGGAAGTCAGGATATACCGCTTGGCTCGCCCTGTCCAGATCCGCACAGCTGCCGCCGCCTCATCCGGCGTGTAGCAAATGTTATCGTAGACGATATCCCATTGGGTATCCCCGACAGCCTGCTCAAGCGCCGCTTCATCCGTCCGGTCCACAGCCAGCCGGGTAACACGCTCACCGAAGGTATCCTCAGTTAGCCCCCGGGTCAGGATGGTGACCTCGCTGTCCTGGTCCTGGAGCAGCAGCTCCACCAGTCTTTTGCCGAAAAATCTCGTCCCTCCAAGCACAAGCACCTTCTTCATGGGATCACTCTCCTAAGTTATAGTCAGAGCAGAGCCGCTGCTCCATTCATCGGTATTATGCAGCCATCCGAAGTCCGCCTGATGCAGGCGCTCCATGGGTATAGGCGTATCTTGCGTTGTCTGTATACACGGAATGCACGGACTGAATGGTAAAGCTGCTTACAGCAGCGGTTACCTCCCCGGCGTTCTCCTGGCGGAGCAGCTCCAGCAATACTGGAACCTGCCCTTGCTCATAGGCTTCAGCCAGCGCCCGCAGATAACCCCGGTAATCAGCATCCTGCGGAAGCGCGGGACCTTCATGCTGGATCAGCTCCTCCCGGACCTTGCTCAAGGCTTGACGTGCACGGTGCAGCGCTGCTTTGACTGCTCCTTCCGTGGTTGCCAAGAGTCCGGCGGACTCGGCGGCTGAATACCCCAGCACATCGCGGAGGACCCAGGCGGTCCGCTGCGGCGGCGAGAGATGGGCGAGTAGCGCCTGAAAGGTCAGCTCCGTCCCGGTCAGCTCCTCTAGGGCTGCCGCTGCAGAAGCTGGATCGGATGACACTCCGGACCGTTCCATGGCACGGATGAGCGACCCCCGGCGGCGGGAAGCGTCAATCCAGGTATTCTTGGCAATCCGCAGCAGCAGGGCTTCGGGATTGGGGCTGATGGTGAATTTGCGGTAGCCGAGCGCTTTGGCCCAGGTCTCCTGCGCCAGATCATCGGCATCGAAGCGGGAGCGGGTGAGCGACAGGCAGTAGCGCTGCAGCGTTGCTCCCAGCTCCTGAAGATGTCTTGTATCCATAGCTATCGTATCCGGTGTCCGGTGATGTTCAAGAATCGTCATAGTAGCCCTCTCCTTCGATGGGTTGCGTTGCTTCTATTATATAAACGAATGGCACAATGTAAAAGATACGCACCCCGCTATTTCCGCACCTCTTCCGCTTTCCGTATCTTTTCGCGCAGGCAACCCGTTTACAGGGTATCCACACTAAAACAGATCAGAGGAGGCATACCAGAATGAGTGTAATACCCTATGTGATAGAACAGACGGTCAGAGGAGAGCGTTCCTATGATATCTATTCCCGGCTGCTGAAGGACCGGATTGTATTCGTGGGTGCGGCAATTGATGACGGGCTGGCTAATAGCATTATTGCGCAGTTGCTGTTCCTCGCGGCCGATGAGCCGGATAAGGATATTCAGATGTTCATCAACAGCCCGGGAGGTTCAACTACCGCAGGCTTCGGTATTTATGATACGATGCAGGTAATTAAACCTCAAGTCAACACGATCTGTACCGGTTTTGCTGCTTCGTTCGCTTCACTGCTGCTGCTTGCGGGAGCCACTGGCAAAAGATCGGCCCTGCCGAACAGCGAGATTATGATCCATCAGCCGCATGGCGGGGCGCAGGGGCAGGCCAGCGATATTGCGATCAGCGCCAGACGTATTCTTCAGATCCGTGAGAAGATTGTCGTGATCACTGCTGAGCGGACCGGCCAGCCGAAGGAGAAGGTGGAGAAGGATATGGACCGGGATTACTTCATGTCGGCTGAGGAGGCATTGGAATACGGAATTATTGACACTATCATCACACATTTGTAAGACGAAGGAGAGGAAGAGCATGCTGGAAGCGCTGAAGGGACAGGAAGTTCATATTCATTTTTTGGATGGTACAAGTGTTAGAGGAGGCGTATTGGAGGAGCTGGATGAACGGTTCGTGAAATACAGTACGGAGTATCAGACCCTCTACATTCCCATTACCTCGATCCGGGCAGTAGAGCTGCAGACCAAGGAGCGCGAGCGTCCGCGCGTCGGCTTCGGGCAATAATCGGAAGCTGCATGTAAAAGCGAACAAAACCCCGTCATCTCTGCTCAGAACGAGCGGAGACGACGGGGTTTTTGCGCTGAAACGGTACCATCCTTTAAAAGGACGGCAAAGCCGTTTCCACTTATGAAAATAAGTTCAAGCCGCCTTGTGGGCGCAAGCTGCGTTTATACGGATAACGAGAAGGCGGGCTCCAGGCGGTGTACTCCCTTCGGGGAGTAGCCCAGAGAGGAGCTTAACCCGCACAGATCGGCCAGCAGATAAATGATGCTCAGCCACATCTCCGTGCCCTGCAGGCCGGTCTCCTGCTGGCGCGACAGCTGGAAGGCGAAGCCGCTTCCGGGAACCCAGAAGGGCAGCACTTCGCCGAGCAGCTTCTCTGCCCAGGCGCGAATCTCCGCCTGCCGGTAATCACTCTGCTTCAGGCAGAGCCAGAGCGGGTGGACGACATCCAGCACGTTGCAGGCATTCAGCGCGTCCAGGCGGAAGAAGCGGCGGTCCCGGCTGTGAGCCAGCACGGTATCGATGCTCTGCTCCGGGTAAGGCAGGGGCAGGCCGAACTGGGCATAGGTAGCGCGTGTAAGCCGGTAAAAGCCGTTCACCGGCTGCAGCCAGCCCTCCTCCGCAGTAGGCAGACCCCACAGCCCGGAGTCCCGGCGGCAATGCGTCGCCAGCCAGCCGAACAGACCATCCGGGCGCTTGCCGGAGCCAAAGGACTTCAGATTGTGATACAGCCCGGTAGCATAGCAATCAATCCAGTCGCCGCCGCCCCAGGCATTGTCCCCCCAGGGCAGACTATCAAGCTGCTGATACAGTGTGGCGGTATCCATATTCTCGGCCACGGCAACGGGATAAGGCAGAGCAGAACCTAACACCTCAAGCGCGTAGCCTACAGCGAGAAGATGATAACGCGAGAGATGATCGGCTAACAGCTCCGGCTGATCCTCCGGCCCGGGCGGCGACCACGGGTCGGGCAATAATCCGGTCCGGCTATCCTGGAACTGCTCTAATGTAGCGATCAGCTCCTCCTTCGTCCAGCCAGGCGGCAGATTGCCGAACATCGCAGCGATCTCCACGGCATCGCAGTAGGCCCGTACAGTCCGCCCCGCTCCCGGCCGGTCCCGGAACAGGTTCTCTCCCTCTATCGTTTCGGAGTAGAACGCAAGCAGGGGAGTCAGCTGCTCCTGCACCTGCTTGCTGAAACTGAGCAACTGTTTGTATAGGGGGTTAGGAGCGGCTGCCCCATCTACTCCATGTCCAGAGGATTGTCC
This sequence comes from Paenibacillus sp. FSL R7-0204, assembly GCF_038002225.1. Lineage (NCBI taxonomy): Bacteria > Bacillati > Bacillota > Bacilli > Caryophanales > Paenibacillaceae > Paenibacillus > Paenibacillus sp. FSL R7-0204. The sequence continues at coordinate 5,252,282 of NZ_JBBOCA010000001.1, read as the reverse complement.
CGAAGCATCCGTCATATGCTTTGCGAGTTTGCCTGCAAGTTCCATCTTCCTCACTATCATATCCTCCTTATGATCTGTTACCGCTGTCTCCCCGGCCAGACGGCTGCGGATCAGCTTGGCCGGGTTGCCGCCGACAATGCTGTAAGCTGGAACATCGCGGGTTACTATCGCCCCCGCTGCAACAATGCTGTGCGACCCGATCCGCACTCCGTCAAGAATCACGGCATTAGCCCCGATCCACACATCATCTCCTATGACAATGCCCTTGACTGTCAAAGGCTGGCGGAAGACCGGAACATCCGTCACAGCATAGCCGTGATTGAAGCCGTATAGACTTGCATGGGAAGCGATCCGCACGCCATTCCCCATGGTAATATCGCCTGACAATATGCTATAGCTGTTGATAGAGCAGTCACTGCCCGTGACCAGCCGTGTGCTGCGGACAATCGCACCTCCGGCAATGTAGCTCCGGTCACCGAGCGCCAGCTGATCCGGCAGCACAATGGCTTGCGGCGAGACGAAGCAGGCTTCCCCGAAGTTGCAGGGATAATCCGCAGCAAGCTGCTTCTGGTGCCGGTCCTGCTTAAGCCGTTCTTGCTCGGACAGGCCAATCCAAGGCATGTAATCCAGGGCTTGTGCCGGGGTGGACAGGGATTCAGTCATTTGGTATCTCTCCTTCATCATTCCAGCCGTTAATGTCCTAAGTGTAGCAATGAATGCAGGGGAGTGGCATGGTATAATGAACAGAATTGGTATGTCAAAAACGCTTCAGTATTGAATCCCTGGTAAATGGCAGGCTGAGAAACGGAGGAGCTATTATATGGAGGGAATTCCGCAGAATCTGGTGATAGATATCCACTGGATTCATGACAAGACCACCTTCCCGCACTGGAGGGATATCCGTCAGAATATACATGTCCACAGCCTGTATTGGATTCAGGAGGGGGAGGGAGTGTTCCGGACAGACACAGCGGAGCATCCGGTGTCACCGGACATGCTGTTCTATCTGCGGCCGGGACTGTCCATGGAGATGAGCAGCGGAGGCGGGGAGCCTTTGGGCATCACCATGATCCTGCTCTCGCTGTATACGTTGTCGCCTTCAGCGGACAATCAGGGGAGGGTAGAGCCGCTTCATGAACTGCCCTTGCCGTTTCAACTGAAGCCGGGGAGGGAGCCGGGCAGACAGCTGGGTGAGTTGTTCCGCCGGATTGCCGGCGATTTTGTTCCCGGCAGTCCCGGCAGCCAGCTTAAGACCCAGGCGCTGCTCTATCAGCTTTTGTACGAATTATTTCAGGCTAAGGATAGCGGTAATCCTGACCGGGGACAGGGATATGAACTGTTCGTACGGATGAAGGAGGAGCTTGAGCGCAGCTACAGTGAACCCTTGCAGATCCATGAGCTGGCGGTGCGCTACGGTATATCCTCCTCGTATGTACGCAGTCTTTTTCAGCAATATCTGCACAAGAGTCCCAAAGGGTATTTAAGTGAAATCCGCTATGAGCACGCGAAGAAGCAGCTGCTGTACACCAGGCTAACCCTGAAGGAGATTGCGGCCGCCTGCGGATACAGCGATGAGTTTCATTTCAGCAAAGCCTTCAAGCAGCTCAGCGGGCAGCCGCCGTCTGCGATGAGATTCCGCCAATCCCGCAACGCTCAAGTATGACAGAGGTATGGGATAGACAGGGTTACGCATAATACACGGATGGACCGGATCATTAGTTAACATTGGGTGACCTTTACAGTGATCAGTTAACGGCAGCGAAAAACGGGTAAGTTATTATAATGTGCCTCATTTGCACTTTTGTCCGGCTGGCCTTGCTTAAATTTGAAATAAAAAAGTTGAACAACACCGCCGTTGTGATATAATTATCCGGTTGGCCTGATGGACTGACATGTGGACGGAGCCCTAAGCTGGGATTCAATTTATTAAGGTTAAAAGCGAAGGAAAACGAAGGATTTCAGTGTAATGAAGTGAATTACAGAGTATTAATGTAGAAAACTGCAGATTTTACACGGAAGATCACAGTTTTTGTCGGATTTTATTGATTTATTGAGAAAGTTTCTGTATAATCAGCGTTGTTGATTTTTCATAGGATGTAGCCTGTTCCAGAGCAGCAAGGCTAATAACTAATAACTTAAGCATAATTAGGGGGTTATTAATTTGGGAAAAGCGTTAATTATTGGCGCTGGCGGTGTAGCGAGCGTTGTTGTTCATAAATGCTGCCAGAACCCGGATGTATTCGAAGAGATCTGCATTGCCAGCCGTACGGTGTCGAAGTGCGATGCGCTCAAGGAGAAGCTGGACGGGGGCCTGACTAAGATTTCTACGGCCAAGCTGGATGCTGACAATACGGAAGAAGTGATTGAGCTGATCAAGAGCTTCCAGCCGGATGTCGTGATTAATGTGGCTCTTCCTTACCAGGATCTGACGATCATGGATGCCTGCCTGGCTACCGGAGTGCACTATGTGGATACAGCGAATTACGAACCGCAGGATACTGCGAAGTTTGAATATTCCTGGCAATGGGCTTACAAGGAAAGATTCGAGAAGGCCGGAATTACAGCGCTGCTCGGCAGCGGCTTCGACCCTGGCGTAACCGGTGTATTTACGGCTTATGCGCAGAAGCATTATTTTGACGAGATCCATACGATTGATATTGTGGATGCGAACGCGGGCGACCACGGTTATCCGTTTGCGACCAACTTCAATCCTGAGATTAATATCCGCGAGATCACAGCGAACGGGCGTTACTTCGAGAATGGCGAGTGGATTGAGACAGCGCCGCTGTCCGAGAAGAAAGTATACGATCTCCCGGAGATCGGTCCGAAGGACATCTATCTTTTGTACCATGAAGAGCTGGAATCCCTGGCTGTTAATATCCCTGGCGTGAAGAAAATCCGCTTCTGGATGACCTTCTCGCAGAACTATCTGACCCACCTGAAGGTGCTTGAGAATGTCGGCATGACTTCTATTGAGCCGATCAATTATGAAGGTAAAGAGATTATTCCTTTGCAGTTCCTGAAGGCCATTCTGCCTGACCCGGCTTCCCTGGGACCAAGAACCAAAGGTAAAACCAATATCGGCTGTATCATTCAAGGAACCAAAGACGGCCAGCCTAAGACCTATTATGTCTATAATGTCTGCGATCACGAAGAGTGCTATAGAGAGGTTGGCTCACAGGCCATTTCCTACACTACAGGCGTTCCTGCGATGATTGGGGCAATGATGATTATCAAAGGTATCTGGAACAAGCCGGGCGTACACAATATCGAAGAGTTCGATCCCGATCCGTTCATGGATGCTCTTAACAAACACGGCCTGCCTTGGCAAGAAGATTTCTCGCCGACGCTGCTGGATTAAGGCGCATGGCCATGAAGAACAAGGACATCGATATTGATATCAGCAATCTGCCGTCTCCTGCCTATCTCGTGGACGAGCGTCTGCTGACGAAGAACCTGGAGACACTCAATTACGTGCAGGAGCAGAGCGGAGCCAAGATTCTTCTCGCGCAAAAAGGCTTCTCCATGCACGCCATGTACCCGCTGGTCGGCAAATACCTGCATGGCGTAACCTCCAGCTCCCTGTTCGAAGCCCGGCTGGGCTTCGAGGAGATGGGCAAAGAGGTGCATGTCTATGCACCCGCTTATATCGACCGCGAGTTCGATGAACTGCTTCGCTACAGCGATCATATGGTATTCAACTCGTTCGACCAGTGGAGCCGGTTCAAGCAGCGCGTGCAGAACGCACCGAAGCAGATTAGCTGCGGCATCCGCGTCAATCCGGAGTATTCCGAGATTGAAGTGCCGCTGTATGATCCTTGCTACAACTTCTCCCGTATGGGCGTAACCCTGCCGAACTTCCGGCCGGACGAGCTGGACGGCATTGACGGTCTGCATTTCCATACCATGTGCGAACAGAACTCGGATACGCTGGAGCGTACGCTTAAGGTCGTAGAAGAGAAGTTCGGGCAATATCTGCACGGTATGAAATGGCTGAACTTCGGCGGCGGGCATCATATTACCCGTCCTGACTATGATCTCGACACCTTGATCAAGTGCATTCTGCATATGAAAGAGACGTACAACGTGGAGATCTATCTGGAGCCGGGAGAGGCCGTTGCCTTGAACACTGGTTATCTGGTTGCAACGGTACTCGACACGATGCATAACGGCATGGACATCGCGATTCTCGATACTTCGGCGGAATGCCATATGCCGGATGTGCTGGCGATGCCTTACCGTCCGGGCATTATCGGTGCCGGAGAACCGGGCGAATTCCCTTACACCTACCGGCTGGGCGGCATGACCTGCCTGGCGGGGGATGTTATTGGCGATTATTCCTTCCCGGAGCCGCTCAAATACGGCGATAAGCTGATCTTCACCGACATGGCGCATTACTCCATGGTGAAGAACCACATGTTCAACGGCGTCAACCTCCCGGCCATCGCTTCTTATAATGAAGAAGAAGGCCTCAAGGTGATCCGCGAGTTCGAATATAGTGACTTCAGCGGCCGGTTGTCTTAACCGGTTGATGACAATAAATAGATAGTTATAATAGAAGTGCCCCCTCAGCTTAGGCTGAGGGGGCGCTTTTTGGGTGGGCGGATAGAACGGTATATATCAAGAAATCTGCAGAAGGGCAGCGGCTGGAAGTGCAAAACTTCTCTGGAGTCACGGCTATTCCCAAAACATAAAAATCATTAGTTCAATTTATATAGTAGGTTTAAGACTCGATCCCCGCTTCCCGCTACTCCTTACCCGCCAATGGAAATCCTGCATAATGTACAACATTTGGATTTTATCACGAACCCTAGTTTTCTTTTATGACAGCTTGTAACTCAGCAAAGGATCTTGTTCCTCCAAGCTCCTTATTACTTCATACTAATCGCAATTCTGCTCTCCTGCGGCAGCCAGTCGACCTTGGCGCCGAGCTGTTCGCTGATGAAACGCAGCGGCAGGTAGACGGTACCATTAACTACAAATGGCGGTGTTGCCAGAGTGACGCTTTTACCATTTACGGTGGTAGCTCCGTTCACGGTCTTGATGACGATGGTTAGCGGGGTTTTGTCGGCAGCGGTACCGGTGATCGTTACCACTTTGTCCATGGAATAACCGATAGTAGCTCCCATCTTAGTGAACAGCGAACGCAGCGGAATGAAATTCTGTCCGCCCCGGGTAATTACTCCGTTCGTGAAGGCGATGGATTCGCTATTCAGGGTAACGGAGATCGGCTTCTGCATCGGGACAGGCTGCTTATAGCTGAATTCATAGGTTCCGTATCCGAGCTGAGCATTCTTGTTTACACCCCAGCCCCAGAGCGTGCCATCATTTTTCTGCATAATAATATGCCTTCTGTCGCCCTTCATCGACTGAATATCGGAAGCAAGCAAGGTGAACTTTGCATTCGGCGACATAAGCTCAGCAGCAATCGAAGCCGCATAGACCTTGCCGTCTGAGGTCAGGGCGACAATAGATTGTTCAACGATGTAGGCATCGGTCACCTTGCTGATCCCTGAGAAGACAACCGGAACGGGTTCATCCTGATACGTGGTTCCATCCGAATATCCGGTGACCGTGGAGCCCCAGAACCATAGACGGGATTGCTTGTCAATCGCGAGCCGGCTGCGGCCATTGTTGTACAGTGCCTGAATATCTTTTAAGCCGGAAAATGGGGTTGCAGTTATCTGCACCGGGTCACTATAGGTCTGCGGGTCATAACTATCCTGGACGGGCAAGCTCCAGACGCTGCCATCCTTGCTGAGCGCATAATTCTGTTCGAGCTGAACAATATCCTTCAGATTGGCAACGGGTGTAAAAGTGGCAAGTTCGTCAATACTGGTCCAGACCGTCCCGTCTGTCTTCAAGAACAGATAACGCTTCCAGCTGCTAACCTTATTGTTAAGCTTGTTGCTCTCGGAATATTGAGAGATAGCTGCAACGTGATCCAGGCCTGGAACAGGCGCAAACGGAGGAGTCGTATTATCGTCAGTTGACGTAACTGAAGTATATACCGTACCCTCTCCGGTGACTGCCAAATGACGGGGGTATACTCTTTGGAAACTGGTTATATTCTTCAATTCCGGCACTGGCTTAACTTCGATGGCCATAGTGCGGGCGTTGCTCTCCCACTTCCAGACCGAGCCATCCTTGGTGGCTACCATTGCACTGTAATATAGCGGGAAAGAAGCTTGTACATCACTTAGTCCGTGTACCTGCGTAGGTACGGACTTCGTCTCACCCCAGACCCACAGGGTACCGTCATCCTTAATCAGATAGTCGGGTCCGTAGGACGAGATGCCGGAGCCACCGCCACTAGCTGCTGCTGTTGCAGCCCCGGGAGTCCAAAGAGCCAGACACGCTGTCAACCCCATTACCATGCTCACCAGCAAATTTCTTTTTTTCTTCATGATATCCTCTACTCTCTTAGGAAACTACTGAATTAGGTAAATAAAGAATATATTACCTTGAATATAGACGCTGCTTGGCCCTGAAAAGTTTCTTTGAAAATTAACCGTTCTTGGCGGCGCTCCTGTGGTACAATAATTTAGTCTGTTTTTTGGAATTGTCCGTACTTGAGGAGGAAATTAGCGTTAATGAAACATGCACCTTTTATAGCCGTGGAAGGCCCGATTGGAGCCGGTAAAACCACCCTCGCCACCATGCTCGCCAGTGAATTGCAGCTTCCGGTCATTAAAGAAATTGTCGACGAGAATCCGTTTCTGGACAAGTTCTATCAGAATATGGACGACTGGAGCTTCCAGCTTGAGATGTTCTTCCTCTGCAACCGGTTCAAGCAGCTGGAAGACACGACTGTGCAGTACATAGATCAAGGGAAGCCGGTCATTTCGGATTATCATATCTACAAGAATCTGATCTTCGGGGAACGGACGCTGAAGGGATCGAAACGGGACAAATACCGGGAGATCTATCATATTCTGACCGATGATTTCCCCAAACCGAACATCATTCTGTATATCCGGGCGGATCTGGATACGCTGCTGGCCCGGATTGCCAAGCGTGCGCGTACTTTCGAAGAGATCATTGCCCCTGCCTACCTCCAGCAGTTAATTGAGGATTATGACGATGCGATGGCCTCACTGGCCCGCCGCGAACCGTCCACCGTAATCGTCACCATCGACGGAAATCAGGTGGATTTCGTGGAGAATCCCGAAGATTTCACCGCCATCACGCAGCAAGTAAAGGAGCTTATGAAATGAATAGTTACAACATCCCGGACAATGCAATTATCACGGTAGCCGGTACCGTAGGCGTCGGCAAGTCGACGCTGACCGCAGCACTCGCGCAGCGCCTGAATTTCCAGACCTCGCTGGAGCAGGTGGATCATAACCCGTACCTGGAGAAGTTCTACCACGATTTTGAGCGGTGGAGCTTCCACCTGCAGATCTATTTCCTGGCGGAACGCTTCAAGGAGCAGAAGAAGATGTTCGAGCTGGGCGGCGGGTTCGTGCAGGACCGTTCGATTTATGAAGACACCGGGATTTTCGCAAAAATGCACGCCGACCAAGGCACCATGTCCCCGACAGATTACGCAACCTATACCAGCCTCTACGAGGCTATGGTGATGACGCCATACTTCCCGCATCCCGATGTGCTGATCTATATTGAAGGCAGCCTGCCTTCGATCCTGACCCGGATCAATGAGCGCGGGCGCGAGATGGAAATCCAGACTGACGTCTCCTACTGGGAGCATATGCACGGCAGGTATTCCCAGTGGATCAACGAATTCAGCGCCTGCCCGGTGCTGCGCCTGAACATTGACGAGTATGATGTGAAGGACCCGGCTTCGGTGTCTGCGATCCTGGAGCAGGTAGGACGGACGATCGGGCAGCGGGCGGCACAAGCATAAAGTGTTTATTTACAAATAAAGAGCGTTTCACAGCCGATAGAGACTGTGGAACGCTCTTTTTCGTTAGGACGAACGTTTAGTTCGATTGATCTACATCATAATAAGCGGTTCGCCGGAAAATTATGCTGTCTATAGGTCTGTATAATATTTCGCATTTGCACCTTAATTTGGGTAATAGGGCCTGTTTCAAATCACCTGCCATTGGATTAATTAAAAACAGAAGGAAATATTACCAATTGAAAAAAGCTAAATCAAATCAAGTTAATACATAATTAACACGGTCAGAATGACTGGAACAGTAAGAAAAGGAGCGAAGGGCACGGAGCCGGGAAACTCCTGCCGGTAGGTCCGCTTCAAGAGCAGAACCGCAGCACATAACAGACAAGCCGCACCGAACAGGGCCAGATTGAGGAGTCCTCCCAGCCATACCCCTACAGCCGAGATTAGCTTAATGTCTCCTGCTCCAATCGAACGGGAGTACCTGCGCAAGAGAAGAAGGGGGGCGGCGGGAAGAAGCAAACCGTTAAGCGAGTTCAGCAGAGACCCGTACAGGATCATATGAAGAATGCCCACTCCCAGAATTAAGGCTGTCAGCATATTGGGAATCTTGCGCCGGCGGATATCACTTAAGCTACATAAGATCAGTATTAGCATAAGGCTGGATAACAATAGGAGTTTCATATAGGACACCGCCTCGGATTCTGTGTGCTGTGCTGGGTTTTGTGCTCTGCACTATTAGTCGTTTTATGGAAAATGTTCTCATGATGTGCCGTATTGTGTCAAGGCTGAAGGCCGGGGTTCTATACCAGGCAAATTCACAATGAAAGAGGATTGAAAATGAGGGTACTTCTACTCGCAGGTACAGCTCACGGGTACATCACTGCCCATATCGCAGATCCGTGGACCACGATGAATGACGGGAGCCTGCGGGTCCGGGAAGCCGCCGGATTATTGCAGAATTCCACCCTTCCCGGACCGGAAGCTGTTGTGATTACAGACGAAGGATTGCCGGACGGACTGGCTGCTGACAAGGAGTCTGTTCATACTTTGTTAGAGCATCTATCCCAGGCACGGGAAGACACTCCGGTAATTATATTAACGAGAGACCCGGGTCAGAGAGAAGCCTGGTCATCGCTTGCAAGACAATATCTGGGGCTCAGCGTTCTTGAATATCATACGCCCAGGCTGCCAATCGCATTGGTGAAGCAGGCTTTGGCACAGCTTGCAGATCGTCAGAGGAATAATGGGTTAGGATCAGGCAGCCTAGAAATGCGCTTCACGCCAGCCCGGGAGAGTGAACCGGGTGAGCTGAAGGGCAAGAAGCGTTCTTTTCTGGACAGGTTCCGTTCCAAAGGGAAGGATGCAGAAGCGATCCAGTCCACTGACCCGCTCTCCCGGGAGCTGGCGAACATCAGCCGGGGGATGAGCCGGGTCGTGGCGGTGACCGGACACCGGGGCAGCGGGCTGACGAGCACCGCGGTCAATCTGGCGGCAGAAGCTGCAAAACGCGGACTGAACACTATTCTTGTGGATATGGATACTGAATACAGAGGGATTAACTTGTATTTCAGCGGATTTGATGAACAGGCGCACAAGGATGAGCATCTGGGGAGTTCTTTGATCCGGATGCTGGCGAAGCCGCAGGATTACAGGACCAATGCTTTTCCTGTTCAGGGGAATCTGTGGATGACTACACTCAGCTACGGATTCCAGGACAAGCGGGCGATTCAGCAATTCTACACCAGCGAGAAGCTGGCCGGATTGTTATCGGCTCTGCGGAATAACTTCAACCTTGTCGTACTCGATCTTCCCCTGGATGCCATGCGGCAGATGGAGAGTGCGCTGATTCATATGGATACCTTCGGACTGTGTGTTCCTAACAACCTGTATTCGGTGCTAAGCACCCTGCGGAATATTGAATTAGTGCTTGAACGGGATTCTGCCGCCTATCTCAATGCCAAGACCAAAGTGATTGTCACCCGCTATAATCACAGCTTCCGTTATCACGGTGACCTGTTTACCCCGGAGAAGGTCGGTGAGCTGCTCGGCTCGGGCCTCAGTGACAGCTTCCGGTACGAACCGGCACTGGCCGGCTACGTGCCTGCCAGTGCCGAATTTGACCAGCAGATCGAAAGTGATATCCCGATTGTGAACAGCGGACCGGCGTTCGAGCGGGCGTTCGGCACCATACTTCTTAGATTGATGGAGGGTTCGGGGTAGATGGATATCAGAGGTGTAAAAAATGTGGCTCCCAACCGGAACCTGTTGAAACGAATAGTTGCAGTACTGTTCAGTCTGATCGTCATTGTCGTTTCATACATAGTCATCACCAACGCCAGCCAGGATGCCCGTGATACGGTAGAGGTGCTGCGGCTCACAGAAAAGGGAGGGCTGCCCGCCTTTACGGTGCTGACAGAGAAGCAAGTGGAGACCTATAACATTATCCGCACAGAGTATACATCCGATATGGTGCTGGCGGACAAGCTCCCTGAAGTACTGGGCAAGTTCACGAAATATTATATTCGGGATAATAGTGTGCTGTATGAGGATCAGCTGCTGGATGAGAAGCCGGTCAAGAATGAATGGCTGTATAAGCTGGGTGAGAAGCAGGAAGTCCTCACCCTGCCCTACAACTTCCTTGAGGCTGGCGGAGACATTCTGATGCCGGGAGACCGTGTCCGTATCCGGGTGTCTTACAATGTGGAAGAAGCTGCAGCTTCCGGTGCAGGAGGCAATCCCAATGCCGTATTCAACCCCTCACAGTCCTCCGTTACGAAGACCGAGATTCTGTTCGACAGTATCGTCATCAAGGATATGCTCAACGCGAACAGTCATTCGATCTATGAGGTATACAAGGAAGTGCTGAAGCTGAGCGAGGACAAGCGGCAGGAGGTTATGCGCAGCGACGATTTCCTGAAGAGCATTCAGCCCAAGGCTCTGCTGCTGGAAGGCTCAGGTGAGGAGATTAACAAGTATGCCAAATACAAAAGCCTGGACAGCAAAAGCTTTCTGATTACGATGCTCAGCAGAAGCGGCAGCACGGTAATTATGGATGAGCTGCCTACACTGCAAAATGAGGTGGAATCATGGATCGAAAAGAAGTAAAAAAACTGGAGAGCATCTTCCGCAAGATATCCTCCAAGGAGCTGGTCGGAGCCGAGTTTCGGGACAGCCCGCTGATCTATAGTGTTATTGGTTTCTTGCCGGCCTGTGAAGGGACAGATCAGGCCATGCTGATCGGCAATTTAGGCTATCTGCTGGCGCAGCAAGGCTTCAACACCTGCATCGTGGATTTTAAAGTGTTCAATCCGAACCTCTACTATCTGTTTGGTGTAGACCCTCCCGCCAGAGGAAAAGGGCTGATCCGGGTGCTCAAAAGCGATAAAGCGGATATGCGTGAAGATATTGCTTCTACTTCAGAAGAGAACCTGTATCTGCTCTCCCCCAGTCCCTATGATCTGCTGGAGGAATACTTCGAATTTGGTTTCGCGCATATTGAACAGGTATTAGCCACACTTAAGGGAATGTTCGATATTATCCTGCTGGACATTCCATATAATCCTCCACTCGAATTCTGCACGGGGGCGATGAAGCACTGCCATATCGGATATTTTACAGCAGCCGAGCGGATCGAGGCGCCGGGCAATATGACCAAGCTGCTGGACTTTGCCGCTTCCATTGGCATCAGCACAGCCAAGTTCACCAGTGTGATTATGATGAACCTGCATGAGATCGGGCTGGACTATAAGGTGTTTAAGCAGATGGGCTTTCAGATCGCAGCAGCGCTGCCCTTCGTGAAGGCCGCAACGGCGTACACCCAGGACGGCAAGCTATATGTTAAAGATCATCCGCTGCAAAATAAGGCATTCATGAAGGAAATGAACCGTTTGCGGGATTCCATTATTAATCAGTGAAGGAGGCCTGAGCCTTGCTAACCCGGGCAAAAGTAAGTGAAATGCAGCAGAAGTTCTCGCACCACAGCACGCAAGAGGAAGATATGGATGCACTCAAAAATAAATACACCACCATCAGCTTCGAGGAAGCGCTGGAATTATGCCAGAAATACATTAGCAAGGCAGCAACGAATGCCTTCCGCCGGGAGAGAGACCCGATCCGCAAACGGGAAATGACCCAGGGGTATATTATGGAGTTCGTCGATTCCCAGAAGCCTAGTGTGGAGGGGTATGGCGGTTTGCAGTCTTTAAAGAATGCGCTGATTAACGAAATCACGCATTATGGCCCGATAACCGAGGCCATGGAGGACCCGCAAATTGACGAGATCCGGGCCAACGGGCCGGAACAGATCTTCGTGGAGACCGGCGGTAAAACGCTGCGCTGGGACCAGCATTTCACAGACCGCGAACATATGGAGCGTATCATATCGAAGTTAATTGGAGTGTCCAAGATGCGCCTAACACCGAAGGTTCCGATGGTGAATGCCCGGACGGTGGAAGGGTACCGGGTGAATGCCACACATGCGGAAATCTCGCCCTATGAGCTGCCTGCTTTTGTCATCCGTAAATTCAGCAAAAAAAGTCTTACTCCCGCCATGATGATTCATGAACAAAGCTTCTCTGTCAATATGTTTCGGCTGCTCTCTCTGATTCCCAAGGCAGATCAGTCATGGATTACTGTAGGGCCAACCGGCAGCGGTAAAACGACGCTGAATGAGGTGTTAGTGAAGCAGATTCATCCGCTCTCCCGGATCATAACGATTGAGAATCCTTCCGAGATGCGGCTGCACCGCCGGGAAGGGGGAGAATTCGGCCCCATCATCAATGATGTGCTGCAGTACGAATCCGTGCCTGAAGAGGATGATGCCAGTCCGGCTACGATGGAGAACCTGCTGATTAATGCGATGCGGCAGTCTCCGCATTGGATCGGACCGGGCGAGCTGCGGACCCCGGGTGAATTCGCGACTGCGCTGCGGGCGGCACAGACGGGGCATTACTTCTTCACCACACTTCATGCCGAAGGGGATGAGGAGGCGATCTACCGCTTCCTGACTGCCTATTTGATGGTGTCCAATGAACCGGCTGAGCTTGCCTTGCGCAACATCTGCAGTGCAGTCAAATTCGTAATCTACCAGGAGAAGCTGGCTGACGGAACCCGCAAGGTCACTTCGATATCTGAGATTCTGGGGTCAGAAGGGTTGAAGCCGCTGATCAATCCGATTTATAAGTTCATCTATGATGATGTGGTGGAGGAGGCGGGCGGCACAAGGGTGGTCCAAATTATCGGGCGGCACAAGCGGGTGGGCAAGCTATCCCTGCGTGCCCAGGAATCTATGCTCAAGGCCGGCATTAAGCGCAGCCGGTTTGAATTCCTCACCCGGGAGCCCCTCGAGGACGAAACGGAGGGTTATGCATTCGATGAATGTGAACTTACTCACTAGTCTGCTGCTCGGCGCTGCGGCCTTCGTGCTGTTCAATACGATCTTCCAGGTCCGCTTCTTCGAGGGCTCTCTTCACCGCCTGTTAGATCTGCTGGATACGGTAGCTGACCATCTTGGTAAATACAATACCAAGCGTTACGTTGCCCGGATTAAGCGGGAGCGTATCGTCAAGCGGAAGGAGAGCCCGATCGCGAAATACAATCGGCTGGTGGAAGGACTGATTCTGGATTTCAACCTCCCGGTTACCCTGGAGAGCTTCACTTCTCTGCTCTGCATTTCTTTCGCGCTGGTAGCCGTGGTCATTGTGTTCTTCATGAATAGCGTAACGTTGTCGGTAGTCGTAACCATCTCCATTTTTGTCGGCCTGATGACCTGGTTCGTGATGCAGTCCAAGATTATACGGGCCCAGGATATCGAAAATATTATGGACGCAGAGGATCTGATCTGTCCGCTGGCACGGGACGGCGTGCTGGTCGCGATCAAGAAGGTGATGGAGAGTGATGAATACATCAGCCCTAACATCCGGGTCTATCTCCGGCAGTTCATAGATAACTGCGAGAATAACGGATACAGCTTCAGGCAGGCCATCACCCTGCTGAACCGCCAGCTCGGTCCTAAGTTCGATGATTTTACCAAGAAAGCGATTGTGTTTGAATATAACGAACGCAAGGGAATGGCCGACATCTTCCTGGATATTGTAGATGAGAATGCGGTGCTGAGGGAGATCAATGCGCGTAAGGAGACGATTTTCCGCAAAATGAACCGTGATTTCCTGATGAAAACCGTCATCGTACTGCTGTTCTTCATCTACGCCCTGTCCATTGACGGATTTCGCGAGTTCATGCTGTACACACAGGCCGGGAAGCTGATTAACACCATGATGATCTGTGTGATCTGTCTGAGCTTCGCCCGTACCCAGGCGCTCCAGGGTAACCTTGGGGGAGGAAGTGACCGTAAATGATCTTTATCGCCAAGGTGTGTGCCTTAACGTCCATTCTGTATTTGATTAAGCTGTTTCTCCTGCCCATGCTGAAGCCGGTCAGCGGACGAAAGAAGAAGCGCGCACGCCGGTTCATGAACGAACGAAAAAGCACGCAGCTGAAGCAGCGGGTAGCATTGTACAAAAAGAACTTTGCCCTGAAATATATGACAGGCTTTGTGGGCACAGCTGACCGCATCCGCTTCCGCAAGATGATAGACCGGCTGGAGCTGCTGGTCCGGCCGGAGGAGATTCGGTTGAATCAATTGCTCTATGCCTCGGGCGGAATGCTGCTGACCCTTGTGCTGGGCAGTGCCAACCGGCTGCTCGGCTGTGTGACCGCCATCTTCATTCTGCTGGGCTGGATCTATCCGGTGAAGAGCCTTGAAGAACAGATCGAGAAGAAGAACCGCAATATCTCGCTTGATTTCCCTGCCTTTTACAGCATGGTCTACTACCAGTACTCCAAATCCATCAATATCTATCTGGCGGATGTGATTCGTGATTACCTTCCCCATGCGGGCCAGGATATGGCCGAAGAGCTGGGTGTGATGCTGGACAATATTGAATACGGCGAGGAATATGCGCTGAAGCAGCTTAAGAAACGGGTTCCTATGCGTTATGTGATCAAGTTCTGCGATATCATGGAGACCCGCCTTAGAGGCTATGACAATGTCTCCCAGATGGTGTACCTCAAGAATGAGGTCAATCAATTCCGGGTGGAAGCGCTGGAGAAGGAACTGCTGCAGCGTGAGCGCAGCAATGCACGAATCCAATGGATACTCATTATCATCTTGTTCGTGTACATTGCCATTTATTATCTGTTCCTGGTCAGAGGTTCACTGCAAATGTTTCAATAAATTTTACATTCGGAGGTTGAATAATATGGAGAAGAATTCGCAGAACGTGGCTAAGTCTAAGAAGAGTCAAGAGAGCTTTTGGACAGAAGAACGCGGGGATATCGGGGTGAAGCAGATTGCAATTACTGTAGCAGCAATTGTCATAATCGGTGCGGCTATCGTAATTGTGCAAGACAATCTGGGAACCTGGATCGGTGATATTTGGAAACTGTTCATGAATCAGATTGAGAAATTCACACAGTAATCCGAAGGAGGTACACCGGCTATGCGGGGAGTCGCAAAATCCTTTCTGGTCGCGATTGTGGTGGCAGCCAGCATTATGGTGTTCACCAATCTGGTGTTCTTCTTCCCATGGTACATGACGCTGGTCATCGAGACCTTCAACCTGTCACAGGTTGCTGCCGGCGATAATTACATCAAGCAATCCTATTATGATGATGCGCTGAAGCGTCTGAAGGAGCGGCCGATCTACCGGGAGCATCCGGATCAGATCGAGGTCGAAGCCTTTAATGAAGATAAGGGCAGGGCCGTCGGGAACGATGACGAGACGGTCTATGCCAATGCGACCGAATTGGAGAAGCCCTACCGCCAGCGGGGAGAGCCCGTGACGGTCACGGTACGCGCAGTTTATCCGCTGAGCGTTAAGCTATGGGGGGAAGAGATCCGCACGGAGATTCCCGTGTTTTTTTCGCTAACCTCAGTCGGGCTGAAGCATTATAAGGATCTGGACTATTATTTCGATTAACTCACTGAGATGAGAAGCGGGGACTGAAGGACTTGAGAACAATCGCGGTGTCCATTCTGATCGCTGTGATGCTGTCCATCCTGATTGCACCGCTGACCGAAGTGTTCAATATTTCACGCGAGCAGATTGTGCTGAGTACGGCGCTTAATAACGCGCTGCGTTCTGCCAAGGACCGGAGTCTGGTCTATGAGAAGCTGCGGGGGCTAGATGCGGAGGTGGATGAAGAACGTTTCGCGGAGTATTTCGCTGAAGCGTTCGGTGCAGCGATGAAAGCCGGGCTTACAAGCAACGATGGAGGTCAGCTAACCTTCGCAGGGGAGCAGCAGGCGATACAGGTAACCCTTGAATTTAGACATGAGCCTGAGGCATGGAATGGGCGGGAAACCACTGAAGTGCATGTCCTGGCGGAAGTCCCTTATGTGTTCAAGACCAGATATTTACGGCTGGCCCGGAAAGCCGGGCAGGATGTGGATTTCGTCATGACAGGCGAGCGGATGACCGTACTCTCTGTGAAGAACTAGGGAACGGAGGATAGGATTCTTATGGAATATGTGATGGTTACGCTGAAGGCAGGAACGGTGGAAGCCGATCTGAAGCTGCCCTCGGAAATCCCGGTATCTGAACTGCTGGAGATGCTGGAGGAGCCGCTTGCGCTGAAGAAGCCGCAGAGAAGGAGACTGCAGGCAGAGCCGCTGGGCCGTATTCTGGAGAGCGCACGTTCACTTGAGGAAGAGGGTGTCAGCCACGGCGCGCTGCTGACGCTGATAGGAGAGGAATGACAGCATGAATGATAATATTGCAGGCGGCGGACTCCTCTTACAGACTCCGGGTGTGTTCTACATAACGGATCTATGCGGGACGCTGGAACCGGAACCCGGAACTTACATACTGAACCGGGATGAAGGAGGAGCTGAAAGGCTGCCGGGAATTCTCTGGTTCATGAATGAAGCGGGAGGGTTGCTGTTCGCCAGTGACCAGAGCCGTGGCAATGCCCTGGTTAGAGTGGATACGGGAACGCAAGAGGTTATGGTGGTGCTGCATGAGCCTTGCCGTGAGATCAGGCTCAGAGCAGGCTGGCTGTTTTACATTAATGAAAAGGATGGAAGATTGTACCGCTGTCTGCCGGATGGACGCAAGCCCGAACGCCTTACGGACAGTGTGGTGCAGTGCTATACGATCTTGGGAGAACAGCTCTATTATACTTGCGCACAAGGGATCTACAGTTGTCCATTGGAGGGTAACCGCTCTGCCCGGCTGACTGAGGGAGGCGCTGCTTATCTGCAAACTTGCGGAGCGCGGCTCCTGTATGCGGATTTGACGAACGGATATGCCTTGACGCTGCTTGATCCGCTGTCCGGTGAGCAGGAAGCCTACCCGGATCTGATTCCGCTCAGCATGATCAGCGAAGGTGGTTACATCTACTGCTGCAATGCGGGCAATGACGGATCGATCTATAGGCTGGATCTGAAGTCTGGTGAGAGCCTGCGCATGTATGGAGAGCGTGCGGACCGCGTGCATAAGGCAGACGGGCAACTGTTCTTCGTACATCAAGAGCTGTGGTACACCATGCCCATGTCAGGCGGACAAGCGGTTCGCTTTGAGGCAGACAGAAGCCGTTAAGGGGGATGAAGATGGCAAAAGTATACGAATTCAGCCGCCAGCCCAGATTTTTGCCGGATATGCCTGGCGGTGAACTGGAAATTCCGAATCCTCCGCATGCGTATGCTAAACCGGAGATCGCCTGGATGGCCCTGCTGGTGCCCCCTGCCGTAATGCTCGTCATTACCGTGCTGCTGGCACTGACAGCCCAGTCTATGTATATGATGCTCTCCATTGCCATGACGGTAACCACGCTTCTGTTCTCCTTCACGGGTGCAGCGTCGCAGATCCGTAAGTATAACCGGCAGAAGAAGGAGCGGGAGCAGAAGTATCTGCAATATATTGCCGATGTCCGTACCGAGCTGTCCCTGGCCCGGACTCAGCAGAGCAAGGCGCTGCACGAAATGAACCCGGAGCCTGAAGCTTGTCTGCATAGACTTCAGCAGCATGACAGCAAGCTGTGGGAACGGACGCCGGTTCACCAGGATTTTCTCTCCTTGCGGCTGGGGGTAGGCAGTGTGCCGTCCGCCTTACGTATTGTATACAACAAGCAGGCAGTCGTGCTGGAGAATGACCCGCTGCTGATGGAGCCGCACCGGCTGGCGCTGGAGTTCGCCAAGGTTCCTGATGCACCGGTTACGGTTAACCTGCTGGAAGCTGAAATCTGCGGCCTCGCAGGAGAGGCAGAGCGAACCCGGCATCTGCTGCAGCAAATGGTCCTGCAGCTGGTGACGCATCACGGATACGATGATGTGAAGCTCGTGCTGCTGGTGCCGGAAGAACGTGTTGAAGATTGGAGCTGGCTGAAGCATCTGCCCCATGTGTGGAATGAAGACTTCACCACCCGTTACTTGCTCTGCGGCAGGCCCATGGCTCACCCTGTACTGGGTGAATTACAGGAGATTCTGAGAGAACGGGAGCTGCGCACGGTGCCCGGGAGTTTGCATCCGCATTATGTCTTTATCATCGAAGATCCTTCGCTGCTGGAGAATGAACCTATTTACAATTATCTCTATAACGGGAATTCCCGGCTTGGCGTATCCTCGATGTTCATTGCAGCCAATAAAGCCTATCTTCCGATGAACAGCCGCGTAGTGATCCATATGAACAGTAAGAGTGCTGAACTCGCGGACAAAATATCGGGAGTCAAGCTGACCTTCGTGCCCGATCAGGTGAATACAAGAACGCTTGAACAGTCGGCCCGTAAGCTGGCCCCTCTGCGTCTGCGGTCTACGGGAGCAGCGTTTGCTCTTCCTGCTTCGGTCACACTGCTGGACATGCTGGGGGTCCGTACCGTGGAGGAACTGGATTTCCCGTCCATTTGGAGCCGCAACAAGACGTTCAGGGGAATGGGTGTCCCTATCGGTGTACGCGCAGGCGGAACCGCATTTCGTCTGGATCTGCATGAGAGCGGGCATGGCCCCCACGGCCTGGTTGCCGGGACCACGGGTTCAGGCAAAAGCGAGCTGCTTCAGAGCCTGATTATTTCGCTGGCGATCCACTATCATCCACATGACCTGGTCTTTGTCCTGATTGACTACAAAGGCGGCGGGATGGCCGATGTATTCCGGGGGCTTCCGCACCTGGTGGGGACGATTACCAACCTGGGCGGGAATGAGACGAACCGGGCTCTGCTCTCTATCAAAAGCGAGCTGCTGCGCCGCCAGCGGCTGTTCGCTGAACAAGGGGTCAACAATATCGACCGCTATCAGAAGCTGTATTATAACGGAGGCATGGAACGCGGCATGACGCCTATCCCGCATCTGATCATGATCGCCGATGAATTCGCGGAGCTGAAGCAGGATCAGCCCGACTTCATGAAGGAACTGGTCAGTGCCGCGAGAGTAGGCCGAAGCCTGGGGGTGCATCTGATCCTGGCTACGCAGAAGCCGGCAGGAATCGTGGATGATCAGATCTGGAGCAATGCCAAATTCAAGATCTGCCTGAAGGTCCAGGATGAAGCGGACAGCAAGGATGTTATTAAGCGTCCGGATGCGGCCATGATCAAGGAGCCGGGGCGGGCGTTTATCCAGGTGGGGAATGACGAGATCTTTGAGATGTTCCAGTCGGCTTACTCTGGAGCGATGTATGATCCTGGCAACGTGCAAAGGCATCACCTCCGGCACAAGCGCATTTACCGGCTGCAGCTCAACGGCAAACAGGAGCAGATCTATCCGCTGGATGAAGAGAAGCTGCCTGAGATGGAGGTGCCAAGCCAACTGGAGAGCGTGGTCAAATCGCTGGCAGCTTCTGCCCGGAGCGCAGACGTTCACCCGCTCCCCGGACCCTGGCATCCTCCGCTGCCTGAATCGGTACATTTAGCGGAATTGTATAAGGCTGGCGGGGGCTGGGAGGAAGCCGGCGGCTGGCCGTCCGTCCAGGAGACGCTGAGTATCCCTGTTGGTCTTGTAGATGACCCGCGCGGGCAAAGGCAGGAAGCGCTGATGCTTGATTTGGCCGGGGAGGGCAATCTCTTCATTTACGGTGCGCCGGGCACGGGCAAAACGGTGTTGCTGAGAACCTTATGTTTGTCAGCGGCTTACCGGTATTCACCGGAAGACGTACATCTATACTTGATGGATTGCGGAGGCTCTTCGTTCAAAGCGCTTGAAGCGCTGCCCCATTGCGGGGGTGTGATGACGCTGGAGCAGGAGAAGACTATTCTCCAGTTTACTAAGTTTCTGTTCCGCACCATGAATGAGCGCAAGCGGATTTTTGAAGACAGCGGGGCGGACGGCTTTGCCGATTACCGGGCAAGGATCGGCAAGCTGGCGTCAGTGGTGCTTGTGATTGACAACTATTTCGCCTTATCGGAGACCTATGAGGAATTGGATGAGCAGATGGTGGTGCTAGCGCGGGAAGGGACCAAATATGGAATCTACATGGTGGTTACGGCTACCAATGCTTCGCTTGTACGCTATAAATTCGCTATCAATTTCAAGAATGCCATCAGCCTGCAGATGACAGAGAAAAGCGAATATGAAATGATTGTCGGCCGTACGGAAGGCCTGGAGCCATCACGCGCGGCCGGCCGGGGACTTGTGCGCAGCAAGCCTCCGCTGGAGTTCCAGACGGCATTGCCGCTCCTGCCAGAGCAGAAGCATGGAGGAGTGGAGCAGTGGATACTTCACCTGCGTAAACAGGCAGACACCGGGCTGTTAACGGAAGCGCCGCGGATTCCGGTGATGCCGGCTTCCATTGATATCCGTAAGCTGAATGAGGCTTGTGCACTGCCGGAAGGGCGGCTGGCGATTGGACTATCAGATAACGACCTTCAGCCTGCCGTCCTGGATCTGGACACAACACCTATCGTCATGGTAGCCGGAGATCCTATGTCCGGTAAAAGTACATTGCTGGTATCCTGGGTCACACAGTTGCTGAGACAGTCTGGGAAGACAGCCGTCTATGCGCTTGATTCGGGGAGCATGGGAATCTACAGTGTGCTGGGGCAGCCCGGTGTAACGGATTTGGCAGCCGTCGATGATATGTATGCCTTTGCAGAGGAAATCAAGAATGAGCTTGAGGGCAGACGCCGCTCCCTGCTGGAGGTCAAGAGCAGCGGCGGTGCAGCCGCAGAGCTGTATACCTCATGGCCGCGTATCGTCTTCGTCATTGACCGGCTTACGGAGTTCACGAATGGTGATCTCTATGCCTTGAAAGAATTGCTGGAACGAATGGTGAAGCAGGAACGGGCGCTTAAGGTTGCCGTTATTGCTGGAGATAACACGTCGGAGCTGGCCGGGAACTGGGACGGACTCGGAAAGGCGATCCGCGAGGAACAATGCGGACTTCAGCTGGGCAGCCTGAAGGATCAGAATCTGTTCAACGTCCGGTTGCCTTACGGTGAGAAGGAGAAGGAGCTGGAGCCGGGGGATGGCTACCTGATTATGAAGAATAAATACTCGGGTATCCGCACGGCTACTTAGGGCCTTCGAATGGACCCATTTGAGGAGGTGAGCTTGTTGCCTACGCCGCAAGAAATCCGCCGGCAGTCAGGAAATGTAAGCAGTGCGGCGGAGGATATCCGCCGGGAGCAGAGTAAGAATGACAGCAGTGCCGCTCAGAGCAGCAGCTGGTGGAAGGGCGGAGCCGGGGATACTTATCGCAGCGAGTATCAGGAGATTACCCGGGATGTAACCCGTTTGCTTGGACAGATGCGGGAGCTGCAGAATCAGCTGCAGGCCCTGGCGGGCGCTGTCCAGCGGGCTGACGATGAACGCAGGGCGAAGGCGAAGGCGGAAGAAGAGGCCCGCCGCGCGCTGGCCGCAGCCGCTGCGAGGAAGAAGTAACGGCAATAGATTCCACGAAGGGAGGTGAATCGAATGGTGAAACAGGTGTTCAGTCCTGAGCAGGCTAGAAGTGTAGCCAGTTCCATTAAAGCTAAAGGCCAAAGTGCTAAAGATATCATCAACAAGCTGGATAGTGAGATCAAAGCTGCTGAAGCATGGTGGCAAGGTGAATCCTCCAAGGCCTTCATTGAGGAATTTAACCAGTTGAAGCCGTCGCTCGACAAACTGGTCGAGTGTGTGAATGGCATCAGTATGCAATTGAACAAGGTAGCAGAGATCAAGGAGCAAAGCGATCGTGATATTGCCAGCCAGCTTCGCAGATAGAAGCAGGCGGAATATAGGTATAGGCGGCCGGAAGCATAGGCTTCCGGCGCGGCTATGCTTGTTATACATAACTTCAGAATATCAGACATCATGAAAGTGATGGTTCAGACATAGAAGTGAAGCAGGCGCAGCAGCAACACTCGGAAAGGGGCAACGGCAAAATGAAAAAAATGTTCTGGATCATCAGCCTCAGCACAATACTTATGATTACAGGCTGCGCACGGACAGATAAGGCTCCAGCCCATGAAACGGGTCAGACTGCCACGCAGAGTCAGGCAATCGAAACCCCTGCTCCAAGTCCTTCAGCAGTCCCGGCTAAGAAGGTCATTGCCGATGAGCAGAAGAATGGAGAAGATGGCATGTTCCAACTGGGAATGACCTTGGATGAAGTGCGCAAACAATTGGAAGCTGAAGGCATGGACGACAGCAATGAAATTGAGAATGCCGGTGATCCCGCCGATTGGAATCAGGGACACCGTACCGTTATGACGGACCAAGCTGATTTTACCTTTGATGAGCATGAGCGGCTCTACAGGATTGATGTGACGGATGAATCCCCCACAACAGCAGGCCTTAAGGCAGGGGATGCGGAAGCAGAAGTGCTCCGGCTGTATGGGGAGGAATTCCACACCTATGAAGGGGCTGACGATGGAAGCCGGGTCCTGGAGTATGTAATGAAGGATCATTACTTCACGGTATGGCTGCAGGAACAGAAGGTTGGCGGCTGGGGTGTCTCCTCGTATAAATGGCAGACGAATAGTCCCGTTACGGAGAGCTATGATCAGGTGAAGCCTGCCGGAGATCATGAAGGCACTGCACTGAAAGAGAAGCTGTATGGAGAGCTTCAGGCCAATATGCAGAAGGTGGAGCAAAACTCTGATGATTTGATGGCCGCCGTACTGGCCTCTGACCGGATTCGCGGGCTGCAGAGCATCCTGTCCATCGTGCTCAGCGATGCGGAAGTGGAGGAGATGCTGGATCAGCAAGAACAGGTTCAGCCGCTGCTGAATGACTCTGTCATCTATACCGGCTATTCGACGCAGGGTGTGCATCTGATGGCGATTCTGTCGCCAACTACGCCGGGGAATGAGAAATTTAAAGCTGCGATGAACCAGCTGCGCGGCAAAGAGGATGAATATGCCTTCCTATCCGCGATTACAGATGCATCGGATGAACGTTCACTTGAAGTTGGACTCGATCTGTATGCAGAGGATCTGGCAGGCTCGCGTCAGGAGATTAAGCTTAGCTCGATTACAGTCTCGGACAGCAGTAACGGAGCAGAGCAGGTGGTGCCCTTTACAGGCAAAGACCTGGAACCGCTCTTGACTCAATACAGCCGTAAGCAGAGTTCAGACCTTGTACTGGCAAGCGGAGCCTGGCACGCCTTCGGCTTCATGGGCACCCTGATCAACGATCCTGTAATTAAGATAGAGTTAGACGGAGAGCCGGTAATTCTGCAGCGCCAGTAGAAGGAGTAAAGATAAATCTTGTCACAACCCCATTTGAGGAGGATATAAAAATGAAAAAAATAACAATCTGGCTTACAGCCCTATTACTGCTAATCTCGCTATTGCCTGTATCGGCACATGCCGCCCAGTCTGTCCGGGTGGTGGTAGACGGCTCCAAAATCAGCTTCCCGGATGCCCAGCCGTTTCTCGATAAGCAGAACCGGGTGCAGGTACCGGTCCGTTTCGTGAGTGAAGCACTGGGGGCGAAGGTAGGCTGGACTCCCGCTTCCAACACCGTAACGGTGGAACTCAATGGCAAGAAGCTGGTGCTGGTCATTGGGAACCGGCAATTTACGCTGGATGGCGCCAAGAAAACGATGGATACCGCCGCCCTGATGAAGAATGGCAGAACGTTCGTGCCGCTGAAGTTTGTCAGCGAAGGACTGGGCGTAGGCGTGAACTGGGATCAGCGGGTCAGCACCGCTTATATTTCTACGGATGGCAAGACGCCTGTGATCAGCTCCGCACCCGCTAAGGGCACTCCTAAGACATCTAACGGATTCACTTATTATACGGATACAGGCTCTATGCTTCAGGTTAATTCTTCTACTGAGAATCCTCCCAAGGGCAAGGCCGTGCTTGTCATTCTGGTCGATTTCGAGATCGAGGGTGCCGATTATGCCATGCAAATGAAGGAAGCGGAAGCGATTATGCGGCAAAAGATTGAGCCGGCTACTGTAGATGCCATGTTGGCCTATGTTGCTCCCAAGAAGACAGTAGAGTATAACCTGCCCTTTAGAACATTTGAAGATGCAAAATACAAAATTAATGTGTCATCTACCGAATATAACGCGTTGGTTTTTACTATATACAGAAAATAGGTGTAGATGGATGAAGAAAGCCCTGGTTCTAGCCATACTTTCGGTCATTTTTGTCGCTGCCGTCTTCCAAATGGATACGTATTCGGATGCACGCGGGAAGCCGGCCACTCCGGCCGAAGTGCTGAAATTCGCCAACGAAGATTACCTGGACTTATATGGTGTGAAGGATTACTTCAAGGAGGAGACCTCCAAGGGCAGCTACCGGAAGGATCTGCTGCAAAAAAGGATTGCTTCAGGTGCCGAACGTTACTATGAAATCGTCTACGGGACCAGTCATGGCACCCAATTGGACGGAGGGCTCTATGAATATTCCGGCTATACCCGGGAAGGAGATTCTATACCGACAGAGAATGTTCCCTGGTTCGCCGGGTGGAGCGGCACGCAGATTCAGAATCTCTCCCTGATTAAGGAATCCTGGGAGGATGATGCCGTTCAGCAAAAATTCAAAGTTAATACAAATAAATTTGACCGCTACCAAAACACTAACAACCCTAAGCTCACCGCCTATCTCACGGACGGGACCTTCGAGCAGGCGATTATCGAGGGCTTGAATATTGAATACGGCGGCAACCATACGTATAAGGACTTCATGTACCGCAATCAGAATAAAGAGCTTCAAGATAAGAAGGTATATACCAATAACGCCACTCCTTCCAAGGGAGGGAAGTGGATTGACTATGTTCATGTGCTTCAGCCGCCTACGTATTTCTCGTGGGGGTATGGAACCGTCTATATCTCCCATAACAGCGGGAATATCACGTATTTGGACATTCCGATTGCACCACTGGCATTAGTCGAGCAGGAATACGACTTGAAGGCTGAATTCGAGCAGCTGCCGCTGCAGGCGCAGACCGGTGAACAGGTGCAAGTACAGATCCGGGTGGATTCATCTTTTCCTGAAGAGATTAAGACCCCCTTCCGTTGGGAGATTATTCAGGTGAGTACAGGCAAGGCCATCAATAGCTCTTCGGCGAAGCTGATGTTCACCGGTCATGCGCAGAAGGGGAGCGGGGAGCTCGTCATTCCCAAGAACGGGGAGCGCTTGCTGAAAGCCAGCTTCAAAATGCCGGACAGCGAGGTGCGAATTAAGTTCAGTGTGAACCCGGAGGGGAAGACCCCCAAGGAGAAGCAACTGGCTAATAACGTGCTCGATTCGCATCCGATCGCCGTCAAGCTGCTGAAGCCGCAGCCGCTGGGCTATAATGTGCTGACCCGGCAGGTGGAATTCCCGATCTACGGCGGTGCACCGTTAGTTGCCCAGTTGTACTTACCCCGCGGAAGCTGGATCAACAATGCTACCGGACAACTGCATGTGACCAATGCGACCCCGGATGTATTCCGGCAATATAATGTTTCGGGCAATCCTGTGGTGGATGATCCGGGGAGTCGTATTACGCGCCAGCCCATCGTCAGCGCGGTGATTGACCGGAAGGATTTCGGCGATGACCCTGAGCATGGCAAATGGCTGAATCCGGCTAATCCATACTCCCCTGCCGTGAAAGAAGGCCGGGTGGACTTCCAGGGCGGAGTCCAAAGAACCTATAAGTATGACGTGACGAGCTGCAGCAATGGTACCTGCACCACACGGACAGTAACTGATACGGCAACCGCCAGCTTCCCGCAGGGAACGGACCGGAAGCTCTATGAGATGTATTTCTATCATGGACGCAAGGAAGTACCAGAGCCTGTGGTAGATAGTAAGATCGAGCAGAACACCGGGACCTCTCTATCCAAGAAGCTGCTGTGGAGAACCGAGCCGTATCCGGTGGATGTCATCCGCTGGATGTACCATTTAGATAAGAATAATCAAGCCTATCAGGCTGTAGCTGTAAATGGGCAATACAAGCGTTCGTTCACGCAGCAAGGTATGGGCGACATTGCATGGAGTGCAGACCTTCCGCAGCGCCAAGAATACCAGACTTCACGGACTGCGGCCAAAGAAGGACAAGCGGGTAAAGCTGGCTATGATAAAGCGGTGTTCGCCACGGACCGGGAATTGCAGCGCTTCAATTATCCGGTGAAGTCGGGCTACTATTTTAACCCGGCAGGGTCCTATTCCTTCAAGGTAAAGACCGTAGTGTACAAGCCGGTCAAGGACGATACCGAGGATCATAAAGAGCTGGTGCAGCGGGTCATTGATTCGTTCCGTTATGAGAATGATCTGATCTATATCAACAACAAAAAGATTGCCGTGAACCTGAGCAATGAGCCGCTTGCCAAGCAGGGCGGAGGGTTTGCCCGTAAAACCGGCATACTGACTGCCGCGAGTCCAAAGGGTGTGAATGGTGAAGTGCTGCTGGCCGTAATGGACCGCAGTACAGATGGCAGCCGTTACAGCAAAAAGGTAGTGGAGCTGGAGCATTCACAGGACGTAAAGGGCGATACCCATGAATACTGGAAAAAGGTGATGGAGGGCTATAGCCAGTCCTCTACGGCAGGGAGCAATACGGCTTTTGAGTATAAGGAATTCGTAAAAGACGGGCAGAACATGTATCAGATTACGGAAGAGACCCGCGTCACGATTGTGATCAACCCAAAGAACAGCTATCTGTATACCCACGCCAATATGGCGGACGGTGAGTATCCGATTAAAGTGTCGGTTGGGAATGTGGAGCTTGGCAAGAGCAAGCTGGCTTATCGCACGTTAGGCTCCATTCAAGGTATTACGACACTTGACGGCATGACGGTAACGGTAAAAGGCTCCATGTTCGACGACTTGAATAACTAGACGGCGGATTAGTACTCTGGAGGTGAAGCATGCAGCAGCAGGTGGACATCAAGCGGATGCTGGAGCAGGAGCAGGGACTGAAGCGCTTGAACCGCATACTGGAGGAGCAGGTCACGGGAATGGACAGAAGCGTTGGCGGTCAGGTTCGTTCGGTGCAGGCTGCTTACCCGGAAAGTTATGTGCAGTCTCCCTCCCGCGAGGCCGTCCGGTTGCTGCAGGAGTTGGCAAGGGAGGCACAGTCGCTTAGTGACCGGATAGAGCGCAAGCAATCGGCGTTACGCTGGGCGGCCGGGCAATATCAAGCTGCCGAGACGAAGGCGCAGAGTCTGGTTCATGCGACACGGGCCTTCACTTGGAAGCAGGCAGGCAGCATGTTCAGCCGGTGGCTGCAAGGCGTACGCGACCAAGCAGCGCGTGGCATTCAGAATGTCCTTCGTCATCCGCCCACGCTGAGCCGCATGATTCAGGATTTGCTGCGGAACGTCAGGGATGCTTCGGTGGACAGACAACTGCAGTCTTTTGCAGCAGATGCAGTCATCTCTGAACTGTTCCGGCAGAGAGAATCCGGCAGTCTCGCTGAACAGCAGCAGGCGCGGGAACAGTTGTCCAAGATTGCGGAGGCGTTGCGGGAAATCGGACGCAGTCAAGCAGCCTACTCTGTCTATGAGAAGTATGGGAACAAGACTTATATGAAGTCCGCGAATGAACATGCGGAGCATCAGCGGGAGCTGCTACAAAAGCTGGGCGTGGACCCAGGCTTCTATGCGAAGACCGACCTGCGGACGCAATACAAGGGCTCCCCCTTATCTGCCTGCACCTATAATCCGCTGTTAACGGACGGATCCGCGGTGCCAGCCAGTGATGAGCTGCGGTTCGCCATCGCCTTGGGGCTGGTGAATGAGAAATACCGCGAGTGGGCGAAGAGTAATTACAATGACATTGAAGCAGCAGTGATTCGAGCGGAACAGATTCGCGAGCTGGAACGGCAGGTGGCAGAGTATAAGCGGCTCCATGGGCCGCCGATGACGTTGCCGGATGGCACGCCGATCACAGCGGAGAACAAAGAGAATGAGACGACCTTTGCCTATTTCAAGGACAAGGTCTATGATCCCAGTAAACATACCGGAGCCGTGTACACCGCGTATTATGCTTGGGCGGAAGAGACCTACGGTATGACCGAATGGCGCAAAATAGTGGTGCAGGCCGATCAGGTAACCCAAGCCTTTGTAGGCGGCCTGATCAAATCTACAGTCATGGGCGTGGTGGACACCGCTAAGTTCGCTTTTGACTTCGTCATCGACCCGGAGAAGACGACCCAGGAAACGATCGACAAGGTGAACTATCTCGTCAATCACCCTGAAATTCTGGTGGATGCGGCCAAAGCCATGTATCATGACTTCAATGAAGGCACCCCGGAGCAAAAAGCCGAAATGCTCGGCAACGCCGCTTCCATTCTCGTCCCGGGCGTACCCATCGCCAAGAGCGGCATGGTCGGCAAGCTGGCCGACGCGGTAATGGACCCGCTGACTGATGCGGTGAAGAAAGTGCCGGATGTTCTGAAAAATTGGGATTTCCCAGGAATGAACCCTTACCCGAACCGGTCAATCCCGGCAATGCCGGGCGGTCCAAGCCCCGTTGAGATGCCGGGGCAGGTGTGGCGGAGTGAGGGGAGACCAAAAGCTGGCTTAGACAAAATTAGAGAAACTGCTCCGGATTACTATAAAGAATTGACAGACAAGTATGGAGATAAGGGAAGATACTATGCTAGGTCACCAGAAGAGTATGAAAGTTTGGCAAAAGATCCAGCAAAAAACTTTAAAATAAACGAAAAATCAAAAGTTGAGAGACTAGCAGGTTTAGAGTTAGAGGCGAGAGGAGACCTACCTGGTCCTATTGTTAGAGATAGCAATCCAGCAGGTGCAGAATTTATTGATGCAACAGGTATAAAGTGGGACGTTAAAGGTTGGTATTCAAAATTTGCACCAAAGGGTTATACTCTGGAAAAGGCAATTGCTGATATAGAAGAATCTCTTTCAAAAGGTGAGAATGTTATCATCGATTCATCAAAAATGTTCCCAGAACATATAGACGAAGTACGCGAAGCAGTGAAAGAATTAGGATTAAGTGATAAATTGCTATGGTGGCCATAAAGTATGCGAAAGGAAGTATTACATGGATGATAATATTTTTTTAAAACATCATAAATGGGCAGAATCGGATGGTAGTATTGGAGAGAAATTAGAAATTGTGAATGAAGAACTAAAACAACTGAATCTTACAGGGATGAACCTGAGTTGTTCAGAGATTGTAGAGTCAAATATGAGCAATTCGTTTCTGACAAATAATGATATGAGTGATTGCTATTTTTTAAGTACCTCATTCGAAAGAACGACTTTCTCAGAATGCACACTGAGTAAAACAGTATTTGATTACGCATCCCTAAAACATTCAGATATAAGAAATTGTGTAGCTATAAAAGCGTCTTTTGATGATACAGACCTTAGCTTTGCTAATGTATCTCAATCTGACTTGAGGCGAGCATCATTTCGAAGAGCAAATTTAAGCTATGCAAAGTTTTCTAATGTTGATATAACAAACGCTCTACTTGATGGAGCACTTCTTTATGGCACTAGTTTTGAAGAAATATACGGAATTGATGAAGTGTCTGCCAAACATATTTTTATTGGAACAGAAGAGAAACCAATAAGGTTGGAAGGTGATGATATTAAAAAGTGGTTAATGGAGCAGATGAGAGGATAATATCTTCATTGAACACTTGATAAACTTACAAAGCTCTTTCCAATTTGTTTTATAAGTAGATTTATATCTAATGAAGATGACATTTTAAGATTGAAGAAACTAATACCAACCAAAGAACTCCCCTTAACTTATTTATTCAATGAAATATATATCAGAACTTAAGGAATGGGCAGTTGAACTACTGGATGAGAATAATTTCCCGAAAAAATTAACAGATAATCAGTTTGTATTTATGATGCACCAAGGATATATGTTTTGGTATTTTAACTTGGATGAGAGTGATAATCCGTCTGTGTATCATTATGATGAAAGTCTGGATCTAACTGATTTCAGGAAAGTTAGTGATACACTTTCGGAATTTATAATTTCATTGTATGACTGATGCATCTCTGGAGGTGAACCATGCAGCAGCAGGTGGACATCAAGCGTATGCTGGAGCAGGAGCAGGGACTGAAGCGCTTGAATCGTATACTGGAGGAGCAGGTCACGGGAATGGACAGAAGCGTTGGCGGTCAGGTTCGTTCGGTGCAGGCTGCTTACCCGGAAAGTTATGTGCAGTCTCCCTCCCGCGAGGCCGTCCGGTTGCTGCAGGAGTTGGCAAGGGAGGCACAGTCGCTTAGTGACCAGATAGAGCGCAAGCAATCGGCGTTACGCTGGGCGGCCGGGCAATATCAAGCTGCCGAGACGAAGGCGCAGAGTTTGCTAAAGGCTACACCAGCCTTCACTTGGAAGAAGGCAGGCAGCCTGTTCAGCCGGTGGTTGCAAGGCATACGGGATCAGGCCGCGCACGGAATTCAGGATGTCCTTCGTCATCCGCCGACGCTTAGCCGCATGATTCAGGATTTGCTGCGGAACGTCAGGGACGCTTCGGTGGACAGACAACTGCAGTCTTTTGCAGCAGATGCAGTCATCTCTGAACTGTTCCAGCAGAGAGAATCCGGCAGTCCCGCCGAACAGCAGCAGGCACGGGAGCAATTGTCCAATATTGCCGAAGCGTTGCGGGAAATCGGACGGAGCCAAGCGGCGTACTCTGTCTATGAGAAGTACGGGAACAAGAGCTATATGAAGTCCGCGAATGAGCATGCAGAGCGTCAGCGGGAGCGGCTGCAGAAGCTGGGCGTGGACCCGGGATTTTATGTAAAGACTGACCTGCGGACGCAATACAAGGGCTCCCCCTTATCGGCCTGCACGTATAATCCGCTGTTAACGGACGGATCGGCGGTGCCAGCCAGTGATGAGCTGCGGTTCGCTATCGCCTTGGGGCTGGTGAATGAGAAATACCGCGCGTGGTCGAAGAGTAATTATAAGGACATTGAAGCAGCGGTGATTAGAGCGGAACAGATTCGCGAGTTGGAACGTCAGGTGGCAGAATATAAGCGGCTCCATGAGCCGCCGATGACTTTGCCGGACGGCACGCCGATCACCGCAAAGAACAAAGAGAATGAGACTACCTTTGCCTATTTCAAGGAGAAGGTCTATGATCCCAGAAAACACTCCGAAGTCATGTATACCGCCTATTACGGTTGGCTGGAAGACACGTACGGCATGACCGAATGGCGCAAAAAAGTGGTGCAGGCCGATCAGGTCACCCGGGCCTTTGTCGGCGGTCTGATCGAATCTACAGTAATGGGGGTGGTGGACACCGCCAAGTTCGCATTCGACTTCGTCATTGACCCGGAGAAGACGACCCAGGAGACGATCGACAAGGTGAACTATCTCGTCAATCACCCCGAAGTTCTGGTGGATGCAGCCAAAGCCATGTATCATGACTTCAATGAAGGCACCCCGGAGCAAAAAGCCGAAATGCTCGGCAACGCCGCTTCCATTCTCGTCCCGGGCGTACCCATCGCCAAGAGCGGCATGGTCGGCAAGCTGGCCGACGCGGTAATGGACCCGCTGACTGATGCGGTGAAGAAAGTGCCGGATGTTCTGAAAAATTGGGATTTCCCAGGAATGAACCCTTACCCGAACCGGTTAATCCCGGCAACCCCGGGTGGCCCGGGCACGGTCGAAGTGCCGGGGCAGGTGTGGCGGAGTGAGGGTAGGGGGAAAGCGAATCTAAAAAATATAGATGAGTTTTTAAATGGGAATAAGAAATTTAATGAAGTAATTGATGATTATGCAAAAATATACAAAGAACAAGTTGACTCAAACAAACCTTGGTCTTGGGATGATACGATCCCTGGTGGGGATAGCTTGTCTGCTGCTCAAAAAAGAAAGATAAAAGAAATCGCAGTAGCGAATGGACATATTCCAGAAATAAAAGTTACAAAAGTTGATGGAATGAGATATGGATTTGCTGATTTTGCCGGTGCAAATGTAGTTGAAGAAACTGTTGAGCTACCAGAAAAATTTTGGAAGTTATCGGATAAAGAACAGTTTAGTTGGTTAGATGAGCAGATAGGTGGCACGAGAAAAGGAATGACGTGGCATCATACGGAAATCCCTGGTAAAATGGAACTTGTTCCATTCGGTATTCACAATATTACACCTCATAATGGTGGGCGGACGGCAGGTATGTGGGCTGACGCTCCGAGATAATATTTTTTAGGAGGTAGAGAAATGGAAGTTAAGGATGAAACTATAATATATCCATTGCCGGATGATGTTCTGCTGACTGAAAAAGAATATAAGTGGAGAATTAAATTGCCGGATGAATATAAAGAATTTATTAAAAAATTTAATGGTGCTTCTCCTGTAAAAGATAGTTTTAAGTGTAACAACCATAGTTATGCAATTGATAGGTTTTTATGCATCTTGAAGGTAACCGGGGAGAGGGATGATGAATTCTACGATATAGGAGTAGTTAGAACTCAGTTAGATGAGAGAATTGTTTCAGACGAAAATTTAGTAGGTACTGAGTTGTTGCCAATAGCCGTGTTATTTGCAGGTGACTTTGTGTGTTTAGACTACAGGAATACTGATAAAACAGAGCCATCTGTTTGCGTTTGGAATCATGAAGAATCTTCAGATTTAGACCCTGTAACTTATTTTACAAGTAATAGCTTTGATGAGTTTTTAAATATGTTAACCGAATAATGAACCCAATATTTAACCAATAACAAAATAACCTATGTAATCCATTTCATTGAACAGGTTGATTATGGTAAGATACCACCGTAATTGACCTGTTCTTTTGTTATTTTGTTTACTTACCGATTTTTCAAAATTTTTTGTAACTCTAATATACATCGCTTATCTATAAATTGTCCGCAAAAAAATTCGAGAGGGGCGTGGACTTGAAGGAATGGGAATTTAAGTAATTTGAACTGGAAAGGAATGGATCACACTTCTGAAGATCATATTGTATTTCATGAAGGTCCAGAGTACTGGGCCAAAACGATTTATTATGAACAAAGTAATTGGTGGAACTATAAACCAGAAGAGCTTACCCCAAAGAAAATAAAATAGTTGATGTAAAGAAGCAGCACAGAATTATGAACTGTGACCCACAAGAAAGACACTTTGAAAAAAGTGACCTTCTTGTGGGTCTTTTGTGTTTTAATCAGAATATTGGAAAAGGAGCGGGATAAGGCTGTGGGAAACTTAAATCGAACCCTATTTACGGAGGATAGCATCAGAAGATTAGAGAAGAATCCAAATGTTCAGCGAGTATCCGAGACGAATATTTCGTATACTGCTGAGTTTAAGTTATCGGCAGTGAAGGCCTACAACGAGGGGACACCCCCGTCAGAAATATTTCTTAGGGCGGGCTTTGACCTGGATCTCATCGGTTCTAAAAAACCAAAGCATAGTTTGAAACGCTGGAGAGATAGCTTTGCTAAATATGGTGAACTTGGACTACTGGAAGAACGGCGTGGCAAAGGCAGCGCTGGGCGAAAGCCTGCGAGTCCCTTGTCTGCTGACGAAGAACTGAAGCGCGCAAAGGCGAAGATCAAATTACTAGAAGCTGAGGTCGACTTTCTAAAAAAGCTCGAAGCGCTCGAACGGAACAAAGGAAGACCTTAACCCCTTCGGAGCGCTACGAGATCATTTATCACACCCTGAGAGCCCATGGACTCAACCGCATGACGCGTTATCTCTGTGAAGTCGCCGCCGTGAGCACCAGTGGCTATTACAGATGGCTGGGCTCCGAGCAAAGACGCCAACTTCGTACAGCCGACGACGAGCGTGACCTTGTTCTCATTAAGCAACACTTCGACGCCTTACAAGGAAGAGCTGGCGCTTTGGTGATTAAGATGCGTTTGGAGCATCTCAGCGGGGTCACCATGAACCACAAGAAGATTCGCCGATTAATGCGTAAGTTTAACCTTGTCGCGGCCATACGGCAAGCGAACCCGTACCGTAAGATGGCAAAGGCTACGCAGGAGCATCAGACCTGTGCCAATTTACTGAAACGCCAATTTGACCAGAAAGAGCCGGAGAAAGTCTTTCTAACCGATATCACGTACCTGCGGTACGGAAACGGACAGTGGGCTTATCTATCGTGCGTAAAAGATGGAGCAACAAGACAAATTCTTGCCGACTGTGTAGCAGGGACACTAGAGTTACCACTCGTTGAAAAGACCATTCGGCGCCTGCTGGAACGGCTGGATGGAAACCTTCATCCAGAAGCCATTTTCCACTCCGATCAGGGCATGCACTACACGCATCCTAAAACTCGTCTCCAAATGGAGCAGGCAGGTTTTCAACAGTCCATGTCCCGTAAAGGGAACTGTTGGGACAATGCATCAATGGAGTCATTCTTTGGGCACATGAAAGATGAAATGAGCGTTCGAGATTGTCAGAATCTTACGGAAGTCAGGGCTCGTGTTTCGGAATATATTGCCTACTATAACTCCGAGCGATACCAATGGACATTAAAAAAGATGACTCCTGACGAATTCAGAAGTCATCTCCTTGCGAGCTAGCTCTAGGGTATTTCTTTTAAACCGTCCTCAAATTGGGTCACAGTTCATTGATGATCTGGGGGCTGTTTTTTACTTTAATGAGAGAAACAATAAATTTATAAATAGGAGGAGAACCCTATTTCGATATCGGCTTCAATAAGCATAGAAAATGATAGTACAAGATGATACCGACATCACTGATTTTAGCTGGTATCTGGACAGAATATTACCCGTCTTCAGAGGTCTGCAGGTTGAACAGATAAGCTGTGAGCAATTGCTCTGATAAACTTCATTTTTCAATGCGGGAAAGACGAGGAAGAGGATCTTAAGAAAGCTTTTCAAACCTTTGGTATTCGTCTGGAGAATTTGCAAGATAACAGGTGGTGAGCTATGTGAAAGGAAGTTTCTCGTTCATCGTTCGTGGTGATAACTTAGATTTTGACGGGATCAGTACCAAGTTACACTTGTCACCAACAGAGCAAAGTGAACCGGAAGATATTCTTGAACTTCTTCAGCAATTAACTCCGAACTTAAAAACAATTACTGAAATGATCGATGAGTATAACGAAGTAAGTATCAATAGTTACATGAGATCAGATTATGGTCAGATGGGCTTTATGCTTTCCAATGAAATGCTTAGAAGTCTAGCAGTTTTAGGGATAGCTATTAAATTTCATATACTATCTTTTGGCATGGTAGAGTAACCTGTCGAAATCCATAACAAAGACATACCAAACCAACCGTAACTGAGCCAGATCAGTGCGGTTTATTTTATTTTTTAGACATTTTTTCAAAAATCCCAGGACTTTTTTCGTTTTTCGAGTATATTAACCTTATTTCGAGGCGTTTGACGCAGCTTTTGTCGAGATTTGTTAAGAGTTTGTTTAGAGCTGCCTGATAGAATAAACGCAGATATGAAAAAATAGGTAGTTTATGACGCGTATGTTTTGTCCACGGGAGGGCAGGGCGAGAGGAGAATGCGGAAGCACAGGGAGTGAATCCAGACTACAGCGAAGCTTGCTGCACGCCGGACAGGACTTGATGAATGAATAAGGGGGAGCATCAATTGTTAATGAGCAGGAGATTGAAGAGATATACCTCGCTAAGCTTGATTCTTAGCATGTTGTTATCGTTAATACCCAGTTCCTTTAGCGGACTGGCAGAGGCTGCGGGTGATGATTTTGAGGTTACATTCAAGAGCGGAGCCCATGTAGGGAATCTGTCCTACCCCGCAGATAATACGTTTATTAACTTTTTCAATAACCAGGTGGAAGGCTTCAAGCAGACAGAGACAAGTGCAAATGCCCAATATGATTGGGCCAAGGGTGATATTTTTGCCGGTGTCAATGATAAAAAGACCACGGTTCGATTCCAGGTGAAGGTAGCAGATAACCCGATTCTAAAAAATATGGCCGAGAGCGGGCATGCTGAGATGCTTACAGGATTTTCCGTGCTGCGGCGTCACTCCGGGTTCATATGGACGCGCCATTCTGAAATTACAGTAAACATTGACGGAAAAGATATTATCAATGAACGGACCGGCAGCAGCCAGCGGTATAACAAGTCGGCTAAGGCCCTCATCAAACCTGATTCTATTATTAACATTAGGGTCTGGGGCGAAGGCGACGACGACGGTGAAGCAGCCGGTGTACGCGGATTCTACCTTAAGTTCCAGGATCTCAAGCGTCCGGTAATTGATAACTATACCTTCACCGGCAACGGTGCAGAACGGCTTAACGAGAATATTAACCAGAAAGAGCTGTATGTCAAAAGAGACGAGAATATCACGCTCAGCTACAACTTCAGCGAGCCGGTCAGACCGACTTCGGTAGTGACAGCAAATTCTGATTACTTCTTGCGGCAAAAGCTGTTCGTTAATGATCCGGGCACAGGACTTCCGGCAGCCGGAGAGCAGCAGTATCTGCAGAATACAAGCTTTACCAATACCAAGGAAAGTTTGGATTCCTACCAGAAAAAAATTGCCTACAGATATACGGGAGTTCCTTTTCACAACAGCGGCAACCTTCCATTGAGACCCTTAATTACCGGCGGGACCACCGGCGGAGCGCAGATGGATCTGTCGCTGGATAATAAATTGAAGAAAGCCGAGCTTAGTGATGCGGCAGGAAATAGAGCGGTTGTCAATCTCAACACTGTACCGAGCAGCGGCAGCAATGCCTGGCTGGACCGGAAGAGCGGGAATCCGTTTGACTTCGACCGGGGCGGCTTCCGCGTCATTGTCGATGCTGTGCGTCCGAAGTATTCCAAGACCGCGAACGGCATTCAACCGGAGATTCTGACCGGGGTTACGCTCAATAAGGGAGATGTGATTGACTTCACCCTCCAGATGACGGAAGAGGCCATTGCCAAAACCGGCTGGGAGGAGAAGAAAACCTTCATCCTCTTCAATAACGGAATGAAAGCCTATTATGTTGCAGGCCGGAATACACCGAATTGGAGCTTCCGCATGACTGTGCCTGACGGCAAAACGGTGGAAACCCCGCTCCTCAAAGCTGTGGCTATATCTAATGATGCCAAGGGTGGCAGTGAGCCGATCCAGATGGATACCGATGTCATTCAGGATTACGCAGGGAACCTGATGATTCAGCCTGCAAACTTCGATGGAATCCATGAAGAGAAGATCAATCCTTACGGTAGTGACTTTTCACTCGCCAACTCCAAGATTGACTGGGCGAACCTGTTCATCGACAATACGGAGCCGGTGATCGGTTACCGGTTCGAGACTGGCGGCGCTACTGATCAGGAATATGCCAAAAAAGGGAAGGTTACGATTGACGCCAACGATCCTTCCATTAAAGTGCCGCATCTTGATCCTACCGTTCCTGACCGTGGTACGGAACGGCCGAGCCGCGGAATCTACCGTCCTTCGAATCTGAGTGCGGAAGCCTCGCCTTCGGTGGGTCTGGTGTACTACTGGTGGAGCCAGGATAAGGCTGATCCGTTCGCCGGTGTAGCCGGAGATCATTATGCAGCGCTTAAGCGTTATGCACTATCTGCCAAGCAGCCGTCGGATGAGCTGTATTCGGGAGAATTCGAGAATGTAGAGCTGTCAGTAGTGAATAACAAAACGAACCTGCTCGCTCCTCCGGCGGAAGCCTTCGAGGAAGGGAACAGCGGGGAGTGGTACCTGCATACCTGGACAGCCGATATGTCCTGGGATTCCGCCAGAGAGCTGATGCAGTACGAGAAGAAAAAAGTGTATGTGGCTACTCATAAGGCACAGTATGATGCTTGGTACGCAGAGGCACCAGGCGAAAAGGCGGATAAGACCTTCTACGCCGATAATCAGGCAATGGCCGCGGTAGGACAATACGGTGATCTGAGTGTCTGGCCGCTTGAAGATTTCAAGAAAGACGATTCGAACTGGAAGCATGAAGTAGGCGTTCTGAAGCTGGACAACCAGGGACCTGCGATTACGATGGCCGGCGAGGATACCGCCACGGTACAGGCTCTGGTGAAGGACCCGCATAGCGGAGTCAGCAGCGTGCAGTACCAATGGGTAAAAGACGGGGATTCTCCGGCATCCGGCAAGTGGGCAGATACGCCATACACTGGTTCGACCGTTACCCGGTCTACTTACGAGGATATTGATGAGGACGGCTCCTACTGGCTCTATCTGAAGGCGCTGGATAAAGCGGGCAATGAGACGGTCAAGACACCGCAGGAAAGAGCGGTAGTCGTGAGTTCTGAGGCGGCAATTCCGACACAGTTCACACCGGAAGCCAATCCTAACTATGTGAAGAGTCATGATGTTACTTTCGAGATCAGCGGTGTGCACCCGGATTATGTGGGCTATGCCATCAGCGACAGCTCCATTCGTCCAGATAATGATAGTAAATTCACTGGGCTTGAGGTCTCCAAGTCCTCCGGCATGTCCCTACTGTCTGAGAAAAGCCTGCTTGAAGATGGAGCCGAACCGGCGGAGCCTGGAGCGCCAGCAGAGCCGAACTCTCCGGTCGAGCCGGAAGTTACAGCAAATATCGGGCCAGTGGCCCTTATGAAGTTCTTGTCCTCCGGGCCAGTAGAGCCATCGTTGACCCCGCTTCCAGCGGAAGAGACTCCGGCACCGGATCACAGTGCCGAGCCTGCAGTAACACCTGCTGCTTCAGCCGAAGCATCTGAACCGGCAGCGACGCCTGCTGCTTCGCCAGAGGCCAGCCCCGATACCAAGCTGGCAGCCAAGGGCCTTGGCGCTTCTGTAAGTGAAGCCACTTACAGCTATGTCATTCCTGCTGAAAAATTAAAATTAAACGGAACGCAATACATTCATCTTATGGTGAAGCACAGCGACAAAACGTACTACTACTCGAAGGCTTATTATTTTGACAATGAAGCACCGGTAGTGTATTTCAGCCCTGATAGTATTGCTTACCCGCTGCCGCTGCAGAAGACGAAGATCAGCGTGTCAGAGTTCTATAGCAAAACAGGACTGGTCAGCAAATATCAATGGGTCAAACAAGAAGCAGGCGCAGAAGTACCTACAGAGTCGTCGACAAAATGGGCAGATGTCCCGGCAGGCGGCTCAGTCTCCATCGATGACCAATCACTGAAATCGGGAGAAATCTCTGAGTTCCGCCTATATGTACTCGCAGTTGACGGAGCAGGTAACAGCACGATCAAGGCAAGTGCAGGAACCTTCAAAGTCTCGGCAACGACCAAGCCGGATGCGCCGGTGTCGGATGCCAAGTCTTCTCTGATCTATCTGTCCGGTGATACAGCGGACGGCTACACGGCCATTGTGAAGCTGAGTCTCGAAACGGAGGACAAGACCGGTTATGAATATTCAGTATCACCGGATAACGGTGTGAGCTGGCTGAACTGGAAGCCGTACACCAACTTCGTAGCAGTGAAGGTTCCGACGAGTAAGCCTGAGGAGCTTCAGGTGTGGGTGAAGTACAGAACGCCGGGAGGTTTGATCAGCAAACCGGCCAAGCTTGATGTCGATGGAGCTTCTACCAGTGTACAGCCGGTCTATGCGCTTGCTTCACTCAGCGTGAACAGCCCGGTTAATGCCAAGGTTGGTGCGGATATTGAGATCACGGTCCCGCCGGGTATCCGCGTAATGCCGTCGAAGATTAACCCTTCGGTGCCTGTACGGACCGGGAATTCTTTCAAGATCTACGAGAATGGTTACTACAGCTTCGATCTGACCGATCTTAGTGATCCGGACCGGACAGATACTCTGTATCTGGTCGTGAAGAATATTGACGGCACTAAGCCTGAAGGAACCATTGAATATTCATACATGGAGAGTACGAACGGTAATGTGGTTGCGCTTCTCCAGAGCACCTCTGAGCCGGTGACGGTGGTGAACAATGGCGGCAAGACCGCCTACACCTTCACGGAGAACGGCAAGTTCGAATTCGAAATTAAGGATGCTGCCGGAAATGTCAATAAGGTTGAAGCAACGGTTGCGAACATTAACAAGGAAGTTCCTAGGGTGAAAGTGGTCCGTTCCTACCAATATGGCGAGAATGGAAGCCAGACCTTCGGCACCCTGAAGGATAACAGCGGCAATGTGCTGTTCTCCACCGGCGTTACGGTTACGGTAGAGAAGGCGGATGCTTCGGCTAAAGCGTTCAACATTATCAGTGCCGATAAGAGCATTACACTCATGGAGAATGGAACAGCTTCATTCACTGTGGTGGATGTGTACGGCAATACAACAGTTATCAAAGAGAAGGTAACGAATATTCTCTCTGCACCGCCAGTACCGGACAAAGTGGCCTATACCTTTGTAGATGCCGAAGGCAAAGCGGTTCCGGCCGATCAGATTGTTACCATCGGCGGACAGAAATATGCCAAAGGCAAAGTGAAGGTTACGCTTAGCGGCACAGTTGCTGCCCCTAACCAAATGTTCTCAGGCGTAAGACCTATTTCAGATGGAGCCGCCTATACGAACCAGATCAGTAAAGCGGATGGAACGTACAGCTACTCGCGTGCTTTTGAGAGCAGCGGATCAGCAGTCATTGCCATCTCAGATCTGCTGGGCAATGTGAACAAGGTTCCAGTGACCATTGCAGGACTTGATAACACAGCACCTGAGCTGACACTGAACAAGGAAACAGTAGGGATCGTTCAGAACAAGAAAGACTTTAGCTTCCGTACGGATCTCGGCGGGTTCACCGTATCTGATAATGTATCGGCTGAGACTAACCTGAAAGTATCGGTCAGCGGGCTGGATCTGAGCAAGCTTGGACGCCAGCGCGTAGCTTACACAGCAGTTGATCAGGTAGGCAATAAGACGGTGGTCTATCAGGATGTGGTGGTCGTGAAGGACGGCGGATTGCTGGTGTTCGGTAACGATACCTTAATCTCGGCTTCATCCGGCGAATCCGCATTGTTCAATACCAACACCATTACCTTCAAGGTATCCGGCTTCAACCTGATGAAGGTAGGCGGAGTAGACAAGGTCAATCAGGCAGGAACGTTCGACATTCTGTATTACCCTGGTCTGTACCGCGAAGGACAGCTGAAGCTGGTGAAGCAGAAGCTGACTTATGCTGAGCTGGTGAGCAGTAATTTCAAGGTCACCTTCCCGAAAACAGGCTGGTACACGATTGTGGTGAGAACCCAGGAGCGGGACCGCGAATTTGCTACCTTCTTTGTCGGCAATCTGAAATAGTTGAAACAAGAACAGGGGGAATACTTGGTGAAGTTGTTGAAACGCACAGTAGCGGTAATGCTCACCTTAATTATGGTATTTCTGTCCACCTCCGAGAGCTTCCATGCTCTCGTTGAGGCGGCCAGCAGTACCAAGACAACCATGATCCAGAATGAGTTTATTAAGGTCACTGTGGATAACGAAACAGGCCGCTACGGTATTCGCACTGTAGAGGGTCAACCGATCCGCAAGAACGACAATAATGTTAATCTGCTGTTCCAGGGGGATGACCCGGAGACGTCGTTCACGACGTTCCGGATCGACGGAACGGATTATATTTACGGCAATAAATACAAGTTCGACAGCAGCCATTATTCAGAGACTACTGCACCTAAAGTGGTGGAGAATTCTAACGGCACCAAGCAGCTGGAGATGATCTGGAAGATGAAGGGCGTAGAGATCAAGCAGATTCTGATGCTCTACACCGACAGCAAAGATGCTGTGAATTCCGGTAACGTCAACATCCGCTATGAAGTGAATAACAAGAGCGGGGCGCAGGTGCAGATCGGCAGCCGGATTCTGCTGGATACGATGGTCGGCGGTAACGACGGACCACAGTTCCAGATTGGCACAGCCTACAAGTCACCGCTGCAGGTAGAGCGGAAGCTGGTGCATAATCCGGAGGATGA
Source organism: Paenibacillus sp. FSL R7-0204 (assembly GCF_038002225.1). Lineage (NCBI taxonomy): Bacteria > Bacillati > Bacillota > Bacilli > Caryophanales > Paenibacillaceae > Paenibacillus > Paenibacillus sp. FSL R7-0204. The sequence goes on along the minus strand of NZ_JBBOCA010000001.1, from coordinate 5,210,243 downwards.
TCCGGGCATTCCGTTTGAGGATAGAGCTTACTTCAAGATTCCTGCTTATTGGGTGATGCGTGACAAGCTGGATCTGACGAATCCTCAGGCAACCAATGTGGTGGCCTACGGCTTCAATAACTTTGCCGAACAGAATATTAATATTGTGGATGAAATGATCGTCGGGCACTGGAACGGCCTGGCGAATACGAAATGGGATTATAAAATTAATCCGAATCTGGACTTCACCAGAGATACCAATGATTTCGGTACGGCGGATTCCGCCGTTGCCTTCTACTGGAACCCGGAGAAGCTGGCACCGGGAGGCTTCCAGAGCTTCGAGACCGTATACGGCCTGGGTGAACTCACAGCCCCGGATAAAGTGTTCTCGATCCGTTATGTAGATCAGGTACAGCAACTGGCTACCGAGCCGGTTGAAGGCGGAGGCGTACCGACGAAATATGAGAAAAATGGTGTCTTCGACGTTATAGCAGAAGTAGAGAACCTTCAGGCTTTCAATATGGAGCACTCCAAAATTGAAGTAGAGATGACCCTGGAGAGCGGCCTCAGCTTCGTCAGGCAGAATGAAAAGGGAGAAACTGTCCTGGATGCAAACGGGAATCCGGTCCTGGAGAATTCCCGCAGTAAAATGCTGGAGTTCAAAAAGTCAGCCACACCTGATGAAGCGGCGATGGGCATTGAGCCGAAGTACAAGCCGGGTGACGCGATTACTGCGACCTTCCGCGTTCAAGCCAAAGGCAGACCTTGGCCGGTTACCCGGGAGTATATGATCTCCGCGAGAAGCCCGGAAACGCAAGGCAAAATCGAAGGCGTCAAGGATGAGGGTATTAAAGCCCAGTATGAATCGACCCGTACCAACTTCATTCTCCTGCCGCCGGTGGGAGAAGCAACCGCTACGTATTCCTATGCACTCGCTCCGGCAGAGCTGTATAGCACAGATGTGAAATATCTGACGGTCAATCTGTCGAATATTGAAGCTTACAATACGGGCAATGCAACGACCGCTCCGAACTTTGACCTGTACCTCAAGAATAAGGCAGACGGTAACCGGTACAAAGTCAATGTTCAGGATGCAGTGGTGATGCAGCCGACCGATGACGGATTCTCCGGCGCCATGCGGATTACGTACCGCGGCGGTGACCAGGTGGATTCAGGCGGCAATGTGCTGGAAGCCGGGCTTGGACCGGAATTGCCGCTCGGTGAATACCAGGTGGAGATTGATTACAAAGGTGATGCCGGCGGGGATGAGGAGGTAGCGGCTCTCTATGATATGACGACTCCGCAATCCTTCCTGGTCACCGATAATAATGACACGCGTATCCGTGAAGCGGGAGTAATGGCAGTGTACAAGGAAGCTGTGGATATCAGCGGCCTTGCGAACGGTGCTTCTGTAAAGGATGAGCTCGTGGATCAGCTGAACTCTCTGTTCCCGGGCAAGCCTTTCAAGGACGGTTCGTTCCTGTACAAGGCTGTTACCGAATATAAGAAAACCAAGGCCTTGTTCGGCGCAGCGAGCAAAGCAGTTGATCCGAAATTCGATATCAGTGAATTTATGGATGAAGAAGCGCTGAAGGAGACTCCGATGTATGCTTACAAGCTGTTTGCAACGGAAGAGGACTTTGAGGAATTCAAGGAAGAAGCGGAAGCCAAGGACCCGAAATTCGACCGTGAGATTCTGGTAACTGTCCGCGGTATGATCAAGCAGGTTGGCACAGGTGACGAAGAGCAGGTCATCGTGGATACCAAGACAGAACCGGCAATTATTAATGATGCTGTAGCTTATAAAGGTAAGGACCTGTCTTTTGTACGCGGTAAGCTGGATATCTTCGGCAACACCCTTCCCGGCGATCTTCCTTTCCTGGATACCTTGTTCATCAAGGGTGAAGGAACGCTGAGCGTAGCGAGCAGCGGATTCGTCTTCCATAAAGGCGAATGGACGCTCGACTTCTTCAACGGCTTCAACAAGTCGCTTGGAGAAGAGGACTTCGATCCTAAGGAGAAGGAAGACGATGATGATAAAGGCAAAGATGACGATAAGAAGGATGAGAAAGGCAATGACGGCAATCCGGAAGACGACAGCCAGAACGGCAGTCTGAAATGGGCTGTCGGCGGCGTGGGCGACAGATTGAATCCGCTGCGCCAGGTCATGATTGAGGATGTGTACTTCAACAAGCAGTCTCTGTTCGGAGCACCAAGCTTCTCGATCGACGGTTTTGGCTTCTCCTTCAATGACTTCATTCTTAGAGAGAATGGGATTTCCTTCGGCGGCTCGCTGTCCCTGAAGATCATTAACTCCGAAATTAAGAATGTCATCTTCAACAGTGCCGGCTTCTATGGCGTTGATGCCTCTCTGGGCTTCGATCTCAATCAGGAGATGGGCTTGTTCGGACCGGATAAGAAGAAGGACGCGGACAAAAAGAAGGGCCCGGATAAACCAAGCGGTAAAGTTACGATCAAACACGCGGTGCAGGGCAAGGGGATCGGTAATGAATACGGCCTGGAGTTCGCAGCACAGCTGAAGAATATGATGGGCGTGGAGATTGAATTCTCGCTCAAAAAAGTAAAAGACGGCCGGATTCTTCCGGATGTGATTGCCTTCGGGGCAGAGCTTCCGCAGCCGGGTATCCTGGTGACGGGTGCAACATACCTGACAGCAATACGGGGAGCTGTACGTGAACTGGCGGACACCATTGCTGGCGGCACAGCAGAAGACCCGTTCCCGTTGACGATTCAAGCAGGCGTAGGCATGCGGTTCGGGATTGCTCCGGCGTATTTCTTCGGCGATGTGGACCTGACGGTGAAGCGTACCGGCCTTAAGGTGGAAGGCAAGCTTGATTTCGCTGCCAAAGCCGATGCGGAGAAAGATGACCGGCTTCCAATGCTGACCAAAGCGCTGCTCGAAGCGCAGTGGGTAACCCCATGGTTCGTGCGCGTGGAAGCAGAGATGGATATCGGCGGATGGGATATCATCATCGGGAAGGCGGGTATCTTCGTCGGACAGAATCTGGAGAAGAACCGTACGGATTTTGAAGGCTATATCAGCTCTAAGGTGCAGATTCCGAACGATGTACCGGTTGTCGGCGGCATGCCGCTGTCCAGTATGTTCCTTGGGGTCAACAATGACAAGGTCTGGGGCAGCATCGGTATTCTGTTCATCTCCTTAGGCATCACCTATTACTGGAGTGGAGGCATCGAATTCGGCACATCGACCGATCAGCTGCCGGAAGGCATGATCCATCTGGTGGTGGATGATCCTGAGCTTGGACCGCGCCTGATGGTAATTGGTGCAGGAGTACAGACGCTGGCCACATCCAAGGTAGCTACCGAGGATGAGAACCAGGAAATTATCTACCGCGAAGTAGAAGAAGGCGTCAAATATGTCGAGAACGGATCGGTCAATGTCGGCGTAGGCGGCATTACGGTCAAGAACGGCGGCAGAATCCATGAGATTCCGATGGACGGCGTAGCCGGCAATGCAATCATTGAGATGGAGTACAGCAGCAAGGAAATGCCGGAATTCAAGCTGCAGGATGCGTCAGGCAAAAATTATCCGGTGAAGTTCGATAACACGAATACTGATCCTACGGCAAATGCTTTTACACAATATATTCCTGCAAGCTTCAAATCTGGGGATACATCCAGACTGAACAATGAAGTGGATATTCGCAGAGCTTATATCATTATTCCTGAGAATGAAGCCACAAAGGGCGGCACTTGGAAGCTGACAGCCGTCTCGGCGGTTGACACTAAGCTGTTGAACGTTCCTACTCTGCCTACTCTGGGTGAAGTCAACCTGGCAAAGGACAGCTCCAATGCGAATAAGTTCACAGCCTCCTGGAAAGTGGCTAACGCAGCCGAAGGCGATACAGTGAACCTGTATCTGGCTGAGGATGCGGTGACGAACCGCAAGGAAATGCTGAATGGTCAAGAGATTCTGCAGACGGGTGATCCGGGTATGCTGATCGCCAAGGATGTACCAGTCGGAGCCGGCGGCTCGGTTAGCGGCGGAATCACGAGCGGCAGCCAAGTGATCGATGTCACCAATGTAACACTGATGGGCAATCCCGAGGATATCCGCGGGCTGCTCAGACAAGGCAATTACTACCTGCGCGCCGAGCTGAAATCCAGCTCGAACTTCGGGACGAAGACTTCGCCGCAGCGCTTTGAAGTCATTGATCCGCTGGCACCGCAGAGTGTCAGTGATGTCGAGGTTGAGCCTGCCGGCAACGGATTGTTCTCACTCTCCTTCAAGCCGGGAGCGAAGAAATGGGGACACAGCGGCTTCGAGCATAGCTACGTGGTCGATGCGAAGCTGGATGCTGAAGGCAAACTGAGTGAATATGCTCCGTTTGGAGAGCTTTTGTATACCGAACAAGAGCTTAAGCCTTACTGGAATGCATCCACAGGCAAATACGAAGGTCTGCTGATTGGCGGCTGGAAGGCTGTATCTACAACAGATGAAGTCTATAAGGGCAGCCTTGAAGGCTCAGTGATTGATCTGAGCAAGGTGAAATATGTCGGCCTGGAAGTGAAGAAGAATTACGTCATCGGCGTCAGTGCCGCAACGGTTCCAACCGAGGATGCCGACAAGCATCAGAACTATCATTATGCCGAGCGGCGGGAGAGCAGCAGCACCTTGCTGCCAACTCCGAATCTGCCGGATCTGACGGTATTGAGTTCATCGGGGACGGTAGATGCCTCCTCCGGGAACTACGTGAACCTGTTAACGAATGAAACGAAGCAGAAGCTGACGCTCTCTTCCAAACAGTCCAATGTAACGGTGGAAGCATTCTATGCTGACAAATCCATTGCGACTGTAGCCCTGACGAACAAGGCCGGCGGCGGAAGCGAAGGCATCCTGAATCTTGACCAGTTCCAGACGGACGGGCCGTATGCGATTGAACTCAGGGCCAGAAATACGGCAACTAAGGATATCTCAGTAACCATGCTGTATCTGACGGTAGATACGATCGCACCAGTGCTGTATCTCACAGAGCCGGTAACGGGTGAACGTACTGAACAGGGTGCCGTTCGAGTAGCCGGAACAACAACTACAGGAACGAAGCTGGCCGCAGTTTATACTGTGAGTCAGTTACAGCCGGATGGGAAATACAAGGATGTTGAGATTTCTGCTCCGCTTACCGTGGACTCGTTAAACGGTGATTTCAACGGAACTGTGAAGATTAACTCGGCTGACCCTTCCGTAGCCCTCAGCATTGTGGCTAAGGACGAAGCGGGCAATCAGAACACAGCGGTTGTGGATATTACCAATGCCGGCTTCAAAGTACCGGTTGCCCTGATCCTGAAGGGTGCGGAGACGCTGACACCGGGTGCGGCAGGCCAAATCCAGGCTTATCTCAAGGTTTCGGATGGCAAGGATGACAATGGCAAGCCGAAATTCAAGGAAGAGCCGGTTACCGGTAAGGATCTGGATAACCTGACTTATGAAGTTGCTGTAGGTGATGCGGTATCTCTGTCAGCCAAAGGCAATGTTACCGCACTTGCCACCGGCTCCAGCCTGATTGAGGCAGAGTATAAGGTGTCCGAGGGTGTAACGCTTAAGGGCATGCTTGCGGCAACTGTAGCTGTTCCGGATACCAAAAAATTAGGAACTGTGCAAGCCGTATCTTCTCCGATTAGCGGAGACAACAACCACACGAAGATTACGGTGACTTCCGCCGGAGATATGACTGGACAGCAGATCGCTTACAAGGTCTTCTCGTCAAGTCCTGAAGTACTGATATATAAAGATAATGTAAGCTCATGGAGTCTGCTTCCCCTCGATGGTATAGTAACTGCTCATCCAGGTGCCACCATTGTGCTGGCTAAGCGTACCTCTGTGGACAAGCTGGTTAAGGCTTCCGGCAGTGTAGCTGCATCGGTCTGGACTAGCAGTGGTTCAGGCGGTGGAGGCGGTGCTGGCGGTGGAGGCGGCGCTGCCGTACCGGGAGTTGTTGAAGAACAAGCACCGGAACAGGCAGCCCAGATTACCGTCAACGGCCAGGCCGTGACAGCAGAGTGGGATGGACTTACGGCTATCGTCCGGATTACGGATAAAGAAGCTGCAGCAGGCAGTGACCTCACAGTAAGCTCCACCGATCCGAATGCCAAAGCATTCAGTATCCGTGTAGACCAGAGTGTGGTTCAGCAGCAGCTGACTGCGAAGAAGAAGATTGTGATTGAAGTTCCTATGGGCCAATTGGTCATTGATCCTGAGAATCTTGCAAGTGTAACCGCCGGACTTACTATCGGCATTGGCGGTAATAGTACTGCTGACCAGCAGGCGATGAAGGCAATTGCGGATCAGCAAGGCTTCACGCTGATGGCGGCAGGGCAAGGCGTAACGGTGAACGTTAACCTGCTGAAGAGCAGCTGGACGCCGGCGCTTGCAGCCAAGATTGCCATTCCTGCGCCGCTTGCGGCCAAGGAGATTACGGCCATGGTGCTTAAGGATAAAGACGGCAACTGGACAACGGTACCGTGGAAGCTTGACAGCAGCGGCACGGCAGTGAATGTACAGCTGACGGGCGAAGGCAGCCTCTTCTTCATACGCAACCTGAAGACCTTCAAGGATATGCCTTCAGGCTGGGGTAAGGAAGGCATCGCTGCGGCATCCGCCAAGCTGTTCGTTCTAGGGAAATCTGCGGAATTGTTCGATCCGGCAGGCAAAGTGACCCGGGCAGAATATCCAACCATTCTGCTGCGTGTTGCAGGTCTCATGAACAAGCAGGCAGCTTCGGCAGGCTTCAGTGATGTCAGCGCCAGCAGCTGGTATAACCGTAGCGTCTCCATTGCTACAGAGCTGGGTATTGTCACTGGTCTTGAAGGCGGCAAGTATGCGCCTAAGGATACGCTGACAAGAGTTGAAGCGATGACGATGCTCGGAAGATTGCTGAATCAGGTTAATCCGGGCAGTGAACTTAGCGAGGACGAAGTCACTTCGATCCTCAGCGGTTTCACTGACAAGGGCAAGGTTCCGGCATGGGCAAGACAAGCAGTGGCAATTAGCATCAAGAACGGCATTATTCTCGGAGAAGGCAATAAGGTGAACCCGTCCACTCCGCTTACGCGTGAGCAGGCGGCAGCCATTGCCATCCGGCTTGATCAGTTCATTACAGCCAAGCAATAACAAGGATGTGCCCGTTCGCTCGCAAGCGGGCGGGCACACTTCTCTGGGAAATCCTTAAGTCACAATACTATTCAGGTGGTGTCAATATGGCTTTGAAGCGAAAATCATGGATAGGTTATCTAATAGCACTGGCGGTAATTGTCGTTGCCGCAGTTGCCGGAGGCATCATGGCCAAGGCTGATCCGCAGACCTGGGACAGCGCGGCTAGGACCGAGTGGTACGTGCCAACGAATGATACCTTCAAAATAAAGACTGCTGAAGAGCTGGCAGGTGTAGCCAAGCTCGTCAATGAAGGTACCGTAAACGGTCTAAGAGGTAAAATTATGGAGATTACCGGCAACCTGGATCTCTCCGCTTACCAGTGGGTGCCAATCGGTACAGCCGAGCATCCCTTCCGGGGAACATTAATCACGGAAGGCGGATTAATGAAGAAGATTAACGGTTTGAATGTAGTAGCGAACCGTTCTTACCAGGGTCTGGTAGGGAACATGGTAGGCGGTACAGTAGGCGGCCTGATTTTTGAATCAGGCACCATCTCTGTGACCGGTGTAACCTATGATGTCTATGCCGGCTCTGCCGTAGGTAAAATGAGCGGCAGCAGCATTGTTTTTGACATTACTAACCAGATCAATATCACTTCGGACGCTTCTCTGTACCACTCCTACACGGGCGGTATTGTCGGGATGGGCGAAGGGATGATCTCGAACTCTATCAATAACGCAGCGGTGACAGCGTATGGTTCAGCCGATGTTGGCGGAATGTTGGGCTATGGTGACGCCAGAGGCATTATCATCAAAAAAGTGGTCAACAATGGAGCGATTCTTGCCCAGGGGACGGACAGTTCCGTGCTCACCGCGGGCGGGATCGCAGGGCATACGACAGGATCGCTTCGTCTAAATGATGAAGATACTCCAATCATCAATACGGCGGCAGTTACCATTGCCGGCGGGAATCAGGTTGCGGCAGGCGGGATTGTCGGCAAAGTAGACAACACCGTCGTGTTCTCCAACATGACTACCAATAATGGTGCAGTTACCGTTAATGCAGCTGCGGCAGTGAACTCGGCAGCCGGGGCACTGGTTGGTGCAACTGGTACGGTAGCAAGCGAAGCGGCTTCCATTACCTTTGTAAATACAGCGCCGGTTACCAATAACGGCGGCAAGAACGTATATACAGGCGGGATTGCCGGATATACCGGCAGCAAATTCACCTGGACGCATCCTTATGCGAATATTCAGCAGATTACAGCAACAGGCGCAGAGAATGTAGCTACCGGCGGATTCGTCGGATATGCCGCAGGCGGCTTGGTTACCAGCAACGCTACGGCAGGAGTATTCGAGAATAGAAAGCTGATCTCAGTTAACGGCGGTAAAGGAGTCTACACAGGCGGGATTGCCGGTTATGATGCAGGCGGGAACATCACCCAGACCTCTTCCACAGGCGAACTGAAGGTTAATGGTACTGCGGATGTATACACAGGTGGTACCGTTGGTTACGAAATCGGCGGAACCATTGCATCGGCAGTGACCGGCAAGACTACAGCGGGTCATCTGAATATCACTTCCGATGGTACCATCGGCGGAATCGCCGGTTATCTGGAAGGAACCGTGACTAATTCTTCTATTAAATATGCAACGCTTCAAGTGACTTCGGCTGGCGGCGTTGTCGGCGGGATTGCCGGTAATGCACAGGGAACGGTAACCGGAGTTATTGCGGGAGATGCTGAATCGGCAGGCTACAGCACCTTGGTGCTCCAGGCTGCGGTAGCAGGTGCGGCAGACGGGCAGTATAATGTCACGTTTGGCGGACTTGTAGGCTTGAACACCAAGCCTCTGACGCTGAACGGCGGTAAAGCTGCACGGATCAGCTTCCTGAATGAAGCCGGAACCAGCGGATATACAATCGGCGGCGTAGCAGGCAAGCTGACTGCTGATGCGGTAATCGGTACTGTAGCTGTGCCTGTAGATGTCCAGGATATCGTTACAGAACTGAAGGCCGACAAGGTAAGCTTCGGCGGCGGCGCAGGGCATAACTCGGCTGCCCAGTTCAACGGGCACACGAATCGTATTGAGATTAAGGCTACAGGCGCTTCGGTAAAAGCCGGCGGTATGTTCGGCGAGAACCATTCGGCCGCAGCCACTCCTTACAATCATGCAGAGAATGTAGTTATCACTGCAAGTGGTGCGGATAACCAGCTTGGCGGGAATACCGGCTTCAATGCCGGACAGCTGGTTAACGCTACAGTGACCCAGTTGTCTATTGAAGCCAGCGGTGTCCGTGCGTTAGCGGGCGGAATCGCCGGACATTCCGAAGGAGCATCGGCGCCTGAAGCACGTGCAGGCATTGCATCTGCTGTACTGAATGTTCCCGGTGCTGAACCGATGATTACGCTGACAGCGGCGGATGCCAAAGCTGGAGCGATCGTTGGAGCAGCGGCAACGACAGATATTACAATGCCGGAAGTGAACGCGGAAAATGGCGCTCTGATGCTTATCCAGGCGCAAGCGGCGAAGCCGTCTGTCGGCGGTCTGGCAGGCACCCTTACGAACAGCAGCATCAGCAGTGACAGCAAAAAGATCAATGTGGAGAATATGCTGATTCTGGCGGGGCCAGCGGCTGCAGATGCTTATATTGGCGGGATTGTAGGCTACAATGAGTCCTCCAGGCTGGAACGTCTGGTAGGATCAGCGGTGAGTCTGACCATTAACGCGCCGCGCGCTACAGCAGGCGGGGTGGCCGGATATAACCACGGCAGTGCTACAGGCATTATTGTGGACACTTATATCAGCGGTCTGAATCTGAAGGCTAACGACGGTGCATTGTCCTCTTATGCCGGGGGCATTGTGGGCCTCAATGCGGCCCAGAGTATTGATCCGGTGCTGAGTCCTGCAACCTCGGTCAGCACGATTCAGAATACCCGGACACTGGGTACGGTCTCAGCTACCTCCTCAAATGCCATTGTGGGCGGTATGGTCGGTGAGAACCGTACGCTGATTGCCAACAACAGCATTACCGATAAAATCTCGGTGATCTCCAGAGGCAATTCCTCCCTCATTGGCGGTCTGGCCGGTGTGAACACGGCTTCAGGAACACTCTATTACACGTATTCCAATGCGAACCTGACCATTGAGGGGACAGGCACACATGCCGGAGGATTAGTAGGCAGCAATGCTGGTGCAGTCATTGGCTCTTATGTAGATATTGATGTGACGGGCAATGCCCAAGGAACATCAAGCGGTTCGGTCTACCTGGGCGGACTGATCGGCAGAAATACAGCCGGTACGGTGGAGCAATCCTACTCCGCTTCCAAGGTTACAGCGAACAAAGTCTATACCATTGTCGGCGGTCTGATCGGAGAGCTGTCCGGCGGAACGGTCAAGAATTCCTATGTAGCGAAAAGTGTTAACGCTGCGAACGATAATTCTTACGCCGGCGGCTTCGTTGGCAGAATTACAAACGGTAAAATAAGCAACGTCTACTCAGCAGCAGAGGTTAATGTAGCGGAGAAAAAGACCGCTTATGCCGGCGGTTTCGCCGGACGTTATGATAATGCAAGTAAAGAACTGCTCTATAAATCCTACTATATTAAAGATGAAGGACTGAATATCAACCGCGATCTGCCTGATTTCGCAGAGGGCAATCACCGCTGGCTGAATGTGCATGTCCGGCTGACCACTATTCTGTCGGAGACACTGAAGGACAGAACGGTATTCCCGGGCTTGTCGGGCTGGGATTTCGAGGGAGCCTGGAAATACGGCTCGCTGAGCGCGGCATACCGCTATCCTGAAGTCAACCGCACTGCCAATACCGGCGGCGGAGACAACGGCAATAACGTAAATGCCAATATCAACTGGTACACGAAGGATAAGGATGCAATCGGCTTCGAGATCACCTCGGAGGCTGAGCTTGCCGGTCTGGCGGGAATTGTCAACGGCACCATTGCCGGTGTAGAGCAATTCAGCTTCAAGGACAGAACGGTGACCGTGCTGAATCCGATCCATATCCAATCCAAGCAGTGGGTGCCTATCGGTGACAAAGAGGCTAATCCGTTTGAAGGAATGTTCGACGGGAAAAGCCTGCTAATCGACGGCCTGACCCTGCAGCCGGTATACACGCATTCCGGGTTGTTCGGAATCATTGGAGCTACTGCTACAGTGCAGAACATGAACCTTGAGCCGCTCGCGGTTGGCGGCAACGGCTACACCGGCGTATTGGCCGGGACGAATCTGGGTACAGTCAAGAATGTCGACCTTAAGCTGCTTGGCGGCGTGAAGGTCAGCGGCAGTATTGTTGGCGGCATCATCGGCCAGAACTCAGGCAGTGTTGCCGGTCTGCAGCTTACGCTGGACGGCGGAAGCCGGATTGAGACGGTAGCTGAAGGCGGTATCGCCGGCGGTCTGATCGGCGACAACACAGCGGATATTACAGCTGACACTTATGTTATTCACGATAAGGACGGCAGCATCGGCAGTGCGGCTGACCGTGCTGTTATCGGCGGAATTATCGGAGTTCAGAATGGTAATGTGACAGGCCTGGCCCTTGAAGTGAACTCAAGATACCGGATCTCTTCAACAGGAATGGAAGCCACTGTTGGCGGACTGGTTGGACATTACCAGAGCGGTCAAGCTGAAGGGCTGACCGTGAGCTTTGCAGACGGAACCCTGGAAGCGCGGGGGCTTGGCTCCAGCCTTGGCGGTATGATCGGTCAATCCGATCAAGGGAACATCATCCGCAATGTTACAGTAACCGGCTCCGGCAGCGGTGTGCAGCTGACAGCTAATGGTACGGCTGGCGGTGTTGTGGGCGCGAAGGAAGGCAGACTCGGCGGAATGCTGGCCCGTTCTGCAGATAACAGCAGCAGCTTCGATCTTGAACGTGCAGCAGTGTCAGGCGTGAAGCTGGCTACGACCAGCGACAGCTTGAAGGCTGTGCTCGGCGGGATTGCCGGATCAGCTTCCCGGACGGCGATCAATGACGCCAAGTTCAAGGCTTCGTTGCAGGCTGCCGGTGAGGTGATCACTGCCGGAGGTATTGTGGGAGAGAGTGATAACTCCATCATCTACAACGCAGATTCGTCACCTGAGCTTCAAGCTGCGGCGAAGAGCGGTGAGGCCACTGTCGGCGGGATCGCCGGAACGATCTCAGCCCAGGATATCAATCAGGGCTTTGATTTTGGCAAGGCATATCCGCTGTATAAAGGGATCTACATTGCTAAGGTTCATGATGGACAGATCACAGTCACCGGAACAGACCATCGTGCTGACCTCTATGCAGGTGGTTTGACAGGCAAGAATACGGATGCCTCCATCTACAGCTCAGAGGTTGCCTCCGGTCTGAAGGTAACCGGCGGCAATACCGTGAGTGCAGGCGGAGTAGCCGGATACAGTAACGGTATCATTGTGGATACCATTGTCAGAAGCGGTGTGAACACGGATAACAGCAGAGTAATTAATGCCGGCGGACTTGTCGGCTGGGGAGACGGCGGAGAGATTCATTACAGTAAAGTCATCTCCGGCTCAGGACAGTCCATCACTATCGGATCGGCGGTTACACTGGGTGAATCGGTACCGAATACACGCGTCGGCGGGGTGATCGGAATGGCCGATCATGTCCTGATTACGAATACCCATACGGATATTCCGGTAGTGATCACAGATACCAATCAGGATAATACGATGTATGCAGGCGGTTTTGCCGGACTCCTGGGTGAGAACGGTACAACTGCGGGAGCAATCAAGAATTCCTATGCCACAGGCAAGCTGAATGTCAGCGGCAGATTAGGCTCCTATGTCGGCGGATTCGCCGGGTCTGTAGATCATTACTCGATCACAGATTCCTATGCATCCGGTGACATCAGCAATACCGGCTTCGACACACGCAGCGGCGGTTTCGCAGCATCCGTGGAGAGAAGCGGCAGCATCAGCAAGTCTTACGCATTGCAGAATAAGCTGTCTACTGTCGGAGTGAAGTCTTCGACCCGTTCATACAACGGCGGCTTTGCCGGTTATAATGACGGAACGCTTACAAGTGTGTACGCGAATGTGCCGCAGATCACGGTTGCGGTAGCAGGCAATAATGTCTCTACTGGCGCACTGGTCGGCTACAACTTCCGGGACGGTAAAATCATTAGTTCATCCTATACAGGCACATTGGCTGCTGTAGGACGTAACACAGGCGCGGCCGCAGCAGCCGTAAATACAGCAGCAGTTAATCCGCTGGCTTCAGGACTCTGGAGTATCGACTATGATACTACCTTCCTGAACGACCTGACGGATGGGGCCATTACAGTACAGACGCCGCTGCAGCTGGCGGGGGCAGTCATGTTCTATAACGAGACTGGACTGGATTATTACAAGCTGTTCAACAGAACGGCTGAAGACAAGCCGGAGCTGGCAACGATCCTGCTCAGTGCGGATATCGATCTTGCCGGACGCTACTGGACGGCATTCGACAGCTTCACAGGCGTGTTCGACGGTCAAGGCCATACGCTAAACGGACTTTCGCTGAAAGCCTCCGGCCAGCAAACCGCCGGATTCATCAAGGATAATCGTGGACAGCTCCTGAATGTGAACTTTACCGGAGCAGAGCTCTTTGGCGCAGTAAATGCAGGTATTGCTGCCGGGATCAACCACACAGGTGCAGTCATCCAGAATGTGAAGGTCAGCGGTTCCGTGGCTGGCAGTGCTGCCGCAGGCGGGGGTGCTGGTGTGAATCAGGGCACTCTGGAGAAGGTCACGAATGAAGGAGTGAAGCTTGCCGGAGCAGGCCGGATTGGCGGAATTACCGGAAGCAACGCTGGTGTGATTCACCAGGCTGTATCGAAGGGCAACATTGATGGTTCATCTGCACTGGCCGCAGGCGGAATTGCCGGTGAGAACAGTGCGGAAGGCTCCATCACTGAATCGCTTGTCTATGGCGATATCCGTGTAGCTTCGGCCCAGGCAATCGCTGGCGGGATCAGCGGACTGAATGCTGGAGAGATCAAGAACAGCTACTCTGCCGCCACAGTTCTCGCCGAAGGCATGTCTACTGCATGGGCTGGCGGAATTGCCGGTCTGGCAGAGAGCGGCTCCATTACTTCTTCCCTGAATACCGGAGAAGTGAAGGCTGGAGTGAAGGGCAAGATTCAACCGCTGCAGGCCTTCTTCGGCGGGATTGCCGGACAGAAATCGGACAATGCCACGATCAGCGGCTCCTTGTTCAACAGACAAATGCTGAAGAATAATATTGCTTACTATAATCTGAATGGCCAGCCAGTAGCTGGAGCCAGCAGCGGTGCAATGGGACTTCTCGGCACAGAGCTGACCGGTGCGAATCTGCCGGCAGGCCTGGATGCCGGAGTCTGGACAGCCCAGAACACCTTCTATCCAGTACTTGCATCCTTTAACGGAACAACCGAAGGGACACTGGCTTCAGCCGCTGTTATCCTGAACCCGCAGGATCTGATTAACCGCGTGGGTTCGGCATTCCACATGAGCAGCGGCGGAGCACTCTCCTGGAGCGCTGATCCGTCCAAGGCTGTAGTGAACGGTACAACCGGCAGCCTGATATCAGGCGGCAGTGCAGTGCTGAAAGCAACCGCTGGAGGACAGAGCAGAAATATTGCTATTAATACAGCAGCACTTCAGTACCCGAGTGCAGCAGTTGCACCAACTGCAACTCCAGCAGATAAGAATTTCACCACTGAAGTGAAGGTGGAGCTGGCAACAGGTGAACAGGGAGGAAGCATCTACTATACACTGGACGGTACAACACCTACTGAGACTTCCCAGATGTACAGCGGACCTATCGATCTTAAGAGCACAACAACGGTTAGAGCCGTTACCATTGCTCCTGGGAAAGAGTACAGTCCGGTTGCAGCCTGGACCTGGACGCTTGTAGTCCCTAATCCCGGCACTAATCCGGGCCCTGGTACCAGCCCTGGAGGTGGCCCTGGTCCGGCAGCTCCGCTTCCGAGCCCGGCACCTGTACCGGCAGCTCCCGCGATTACCGCGGTTGCTGGAACATCAACAGTAACTGGTGACAGTGAAGCTCCAGTCAAGATTGCTAAGAACAGCAAGCTTGCGCTGACGGCTCCAGAAGGGCAGACGATCTATTACACAACGGACGGCAGCATTCCGACTACCAAGAGCACGAAATACACCGGTGAGCTGCTGATTACCAAGAGTATGACGATCAAAGCGATTACGGACAAAGACGATAAAGTTATTACCATCGAGTATGCGGTGGAGAATGCGAAGTACAGCCTGAAGAGTAACAGCGGCGAGATCAAGTATATGACAGCCTATCCGAACGGCCTGTTCATGCCGAACGCTGCAATTACCCGATATGAGCTGATCCAGTCCCTTGCACCGCTGCTCGATATGGAAGAAGTGAATGTAGGCAATCTGTTCAATGATGTCAATGCCGAGAATGAAGGTCTGACCGGATTCTTCGCTTCGGCCGGCATTATTGAAGGCTTCCCGGAAGGCGGATTCGGCGGAACGAAGGGCTTAACCAGAGCCGAGTTCTCCAAAATCATGACCACCGTGTTGAAGCTTGATGTGACCGGGGCAGGCGTTACGAAGCAGAAGGATCTCCGCGGCCACTGGGCAGAGAAATACGTGAATGCCCTGTCGCAGGCGGGATATGTGCAAGGCTTCCCAGACGGAACCTTCAAGCCGGGAACACCGATTACCCGTGCACAGGCCGTAGTGCTGATCAACCGGATTGCCGGCACGAAGAAGCTGACGGTAACCGCTGCACGGTTCAAAGACCTTCCGGCTACCCACTGGGCTTACAAAGACATCATGTCGGTTGTGAAATAACAGAAATTCATAAGTGAAGGAGCTCGGCGGATGAAAACAAAGCTGCTTGCCGTAAGCCTGGTCCTCTCATTGATCTCGGCGATACTCTTCTATTCAGGTACCACCAGTGCGGATACACCTGAGGCGTTTAGCGCTGAACAAAGCTATGGAATAGCGAGTAAGGCGATTTTTTATCTGCGTGTGCTGAAAAGCGACGGTACTGCAAGCTCCACCGGAACAGGAATGATCCTGTCTCCGGCCGGTACCGCAGCAACGGCGTATCATGTGGTCAAAAACGCACAGCGCATTGAAGGAGTCATGGCAGATGGAACGGTGATTAGTCCGATTAAAGTCATGAAGTCCGACGAGCTGAAGGATGTGGCCATCCTTGAACTGCCAAGTCCCGCTGCGATGAAGCAAAAGGATAATGCCTATGCTTATCTGCCGTTGCGGGGGGACAAGCTGAGACATGGTGAAGCGGTGTATGCCCTCGGGTATCCGCTCAAGAATACAGCGATCATCACGGAGGGGATTGTCAACACTCCGGCAGCTGACATTAACGGCAGAAGCAGGATTCTAACCTCGGCCCAGGTGGCAAGCGGAATGTCCGGGGGGCCTCTGCTGGATACGCACGGCGAGCTGGCGGGTATTATCTCTGGTTCCCTGCGGACGATGAATAACATTCATTTGATTGTGAATATGGAGGATCTGCGCAGCCTGCTGCCGGCTTCCTTCAACTAAAAGCATTACCAGAAGCAGCTTACACTTGCGGCTGCAATATAATACCGACTATGGCTGTCCTCAGGCGTTTCGTTGAAAACGCGGGGACAGCAATTTTTTTAAAATTAGAATGTATGGGCTGCTCTTGTAACCGCAATTCACCGTATGGAAGGAGGAGGAACCCGGGTGATTAAGGCCTATTTGCTGGATGTGAATCAGAAGGATCTCTATAAGCTGTCATCGATGCTTCAGCATACAGGCAAGGTGAATGTGATCGGCATGTCTGCTTATCCCGAGAATGTTGTGGACCGGATTGTTCTGCTGCAGCCCGATGTGCTGTTTCTGGATCTTCAGCTGCCCGGCCACCAAGGAGTCGTCGTAGCCGAGCTGGTGAAGAAAAGGCTGCCGGATATTCAGATTGTGGTGGTCACAGAGACGAAGCAGCATGCCCTGTGGGCCTTCGACCAGGATATTGTGGATTATGTGCTGAAGCCGCTGGAGGAGGTCCGGCTGGGCCAGTCTCTGGAGCGGCTGCGTCAGGGAAGCTGAAGCGTGCCTGGCGGATGGAATCAGGATGCCGGATGTCTTTGCCCATGGTACAATGTACGGACAAGCAGAAAGGATGGGTGATTTTAGTTGAAGTATGATTTTAACCGTATCATAGACCGCCGCAATACCCGTTCCTACAAATGGGACCAGTCCGAGAAGCTGTTCGGAGACAAGGAGATTCTTCCGCTGTGGGTAGCAGATATGGACTTTGCGAGCCCTCCTGCGGTACAGGAAGCGATTCTGCGCCGCGTACAGTCAGGAATATACGGCTATAGCGTGACGGGAGACTCTTACAAAGCGGCGATTGCCGGCTGGTACCGCAGACGCCATGACTGGGAGATTCAGGAGGAGTGGATCTCGGATTCTCCGGGGATTGTAACCTCCCTCAGCCTGTCTGTGGAGCTGTTCAGCCAGCCGGGCGACCAGGTGATTCTGCAATCGCCGGTCTACTATCCTTTCTATGATGTGATCCGGATGAATGACCGCAAGGTGGCGGTGAATCCGTTGAAGCTGGAAGCAGGCCGTTATGTCATGGACTATGCCCAGCTGGAAGAGCTGATGGCCGGCGGCGCGAAGCTGCTGCTGCTGTGCAGTCCGCATAATCCGGGCGGCAGAGTATGGGAACGGGAGGAATTGCTGCGTCTGGGCGAGCTATGCCTGCGGTACGGGGTAACGGTGATCTCGGATGAGATTCATTGCGATATGATCATGCCCGGACACAAGCATATTCCGTTCGCTTCCCTGTCTCCAGAATTGTCAGACATTACGCTGACCACACTGGCGGCTACCAAGACCTTCAATCTGCCTGGGCTGCAGACCTCTTATATCGTCACCTCCAGCCCGGAGCTGAAACGGAAGTTCGACTATAAGATTAAGACGCTCAGCCTGCATATGTCGGCATTCTTCTCGCCGGAGGCTGTGGAAGCGGCATATAACGAAGGGGGAGAATGGCTGGATGAGCTGATCCTGCACATTAACGGCAATGCTGATTACGCCGTCTCTTACCTTGCCGAGCATCTGCCGCAGGTGAAGCCGATGCAGCCCGAAGCCACCTATCTGCTGTGGATCGACTGCCGTGCCCTTGGGCTGGATGCGGACGGGCTCAAGCAGCTGATGTACCGTGAGGCTAAGGTGGCTTTCAATGAAGGCTCCGTCTTCGGAGCGGAAGGCCAAGGCCATCTGCGGATCAATCTCGCCTGCCCGCGCTCTCTGCTGGCCGAAGCGCTGGAGCGGTTCGTGAAGGCTGCGGCCGCTTATGTAACCCGATAATCTGTTATGAAGAATCCGTCGCCTAATGAGGCTGGCGGATTTTTTGTTTAAATATAAGAATTTGTATGTTTCACACGATAAATTATCCTTCTATTTCTCGCTGAAACGGATACCGTCCTCTTAAGGACGGCCTAGCCGTTTCTGCTTGTGTACAAACCATATTGAGCCGCAGGTAGCCCCATGTTAAGATGATCAGTGCGAATAAGCTGAGAGAGCAAAGTAAATATAGGGAGTGGAGAGATAGAAATGAGTAACAGCACAACTAGAATCATCATCGATTGTGATACAGGAATAGACGATGCACTGGCGATATTGTATGCGCTCCGGGCGCCGGGGGTAGTGGTCGAGGGGATTACGACGGTGTTCGGCAACATTGATGTGCAGCAGGCAGCGGATAACACGCTGCGGCTGCTTGAGCTTGCGGCTCCGGGCTATGAAATACCGGTAGCGTTGGGAGCTTCACGGGCGCTGGTGCGCGAGCTAACCGGCTTCTCCACCCATGTTCACGGGGAGAACGGCATTGGCGGCGTTCAGCTTCCTCCCGCCCGGCAGGTGCCGGTTCAAGAGACGGCAGCGGAGTTCATTGTGCGGATGGCGGACGAGAATCCGGGAGAGATTGTGCTGGTGACGCTTGGACGGCTCACCAACCTGTCGCTGGCACTGGATCTGGACCCGCAGCTGACCTCCAAGCTGAAGAAGGTAGTGGTTATGGGAGGTACGGTCTTTAAGCCTGGTAACGTCACGCCGGTGGCCGAGGCCAATCTGTGGGGCGACCCGGAAGCGGCTGACCGCGTATTCACCTCAGGGCTGCCTGTAATGATGATCGGGCTGGATGTGACCTTGCAGACACGGATCACTTCTGAGCATCTGGAGCTGCTGAAGCACCATGGACGGGAAGAGAATAAGGCGGTCATTGACTTCATGGAAGAGTCGCTGGCGTATTATTTTAAATTTTACCGCGAGGCGAACTATCTGATTAACAGCGCTCCGCTGCATGATCCGCTGGCCCTGATGGCTGCCTTGCAGCCGGATCTGGTAACCTGCCGCCGGATGAAGGTCCGTGTGGAGCATCAGGGGGCGTTCACCTCCGGTATGGTCGTAGCAGACTTGCGGGCACAGCCCAAAGAAGGCGAATTCATCGAAGTGGCAGTAGAGGTGGATGCTGAGCGGGCGGTTGGTGTCTTTTTGAGCGTGTTCATATAGGTGTTAAGGGAACCCCGGACGGGTGAATCTGCAATGGTTACAATACCTTCATTTGCTATATTTATCTAGTTTGCTAGAATAGTAGGGGATGTAAGGTTGAGAGATTCACAATCTATCTAAGAGAATGGGGAACTTACTTATATGAAGCATCTGGCCAAAATAGTATTATGCGTAACGATCTCACTCGGCAGCCTCTCGGCACTTCCGGCAAGTGAGGTCCATGCTGCGCCTGCGGGTGTCAGTATCATGTTGGACGGTTATCCGCTGCCGTTCCCGGTAGAGCCGGTCATGATGAACGGGACGACTATGGTGCCCTTCCGCGCCATCTCTGAAGCATTGGGAATTCAGGTGGAATGGAATCAGAAGGCCCGCAAAATCACAGCCACCCGGAAGGACGCAGCTGGCAGTGCTCCAACCGTTGTGGTCCTGACTCTCGGCAGCAAAAATGCTGTCGTGAACGGGACCGGAGTGAAGCTTGCGGTAGCGCCGCAGGATATCCGCGGGACGACGATGCTTCCGCTCAAATTCTTCAGCCAGCAGTTCGGGGCGGCTGCCTCCTGGGATCAGGCGTCCAAGACCGTATCCATTACCTCCCCGAAGCGGGACATGTATACCTTGGGCTTCTACGCACAGAAGGCCTACAGTGAGGTCTCGCTCATTCCAAGCTTCGATGCGGTTGCTTTTGGCTGGGCGCGGATTGACAAGAACGGCCAGTTCACCACCACCGGCAAGGATTTCTGGTGGCCGGAGGCGGCAGGCGAGGTTACGCCGGAGTCGATTGTGCAGAATGCTGCGGCGGGAGGGACCGCTCCCTACCTGATGATCTATTCCAGTGACTCGTCACTGGAGCTGAGCAAGAATCTGGAGGACGCGCAGCTTCAGCAGCAGACGATTGCCAGTATCGTTGATTTAGCCTCGCAGAAGGGCTTCAAGGGCATCGGACTGGATCTGGAAGGATTGGGGCTGACGGGGGATAAGGCGCTGGTGCAGAGCCAATATAACGCTTTTGTCAAAAATCTCTCCACAGCCGCCCGTGCCGCCAGCCTCAAGCTGACCGTCATTCTGCATCCGCTGAACAGCTCCTACAAGGGGTATGATTACAAGACGCTGGGGACACTTGCGGACGATCTGGTCATTATGGCGTATGCCTACGAAGGGGAGACCGGGCCGGAGCCGATGAATAAGGTCGATGAGAGCATCCGGCTGGCACTTGATCAGGTCAGCAAGGAGAAGCTGATTCTCGGGATATCGGTCTACAGTGAGAACGAAGCCTCCGTCAATGCCAAGATCGGCCTGGCTAAGCGTTATGGCCTTAAGGGAATTGCGGTCTGGCGTCTGGGGATCATCGGCCAGCCGGTGCTGAACCGGATGGGAGAAGCTATCGAGCTGTAGCAGGTTAATCTATCTTAATGAAGACTGCTGTACGGTGAACCTATAACCGTGCAGCAGTCTTTTTGCAAAGATCAAATATCAAATGTCACATTAACCTTCCGGGCTAACCTGTATAATTCTATAGTTAACTTTATTGCGAATGTTTGCATATCCAAGGAGGACTATAGAATATGAGTACGAAATATAAAGCACTGGAACTGGATAAGCCGATGACTTACGAGCTGGAAGGGCTGGAAGTCGGCGTGACCTCGAACTGCAATTTCCGCTGTGATTACTGCTGCGCTTACAATAGAAATGACGGCCAGACCCTTGACGGTAAGGAGGTCATCCGCATTCTGGAGGAGCTGCCTAATCTGAGGCGTGTGCGCCTGTCGGGCGGAGAGGTTACGCTGAAGTTTCAGGATTGCGTGGAGATTGTGGCATACTGCACTTCCCGGGGGATTCAGACCCAGCTCAACTCGAACGGCAGTCTGCTGAATGAGCAGCGGATCGGGCAACTGGTGGACGCAGGTCTGACGACAATTCATATTTCTTTTAATTTCACCACGGCTGAAGGCTTCTCGCGGTATTATAATATTCATCCTAGTGTCTATCACAAAATCAGAGAGAACATCACTATGTTTGCCAAAACAAACGTGAATGTCGTGCTGGAGACACTGCTGTTCAATGAGACTCAGGATCATATGCAGGAAATCAGCGAGCATGTCTACTCCATGGGCGTAAGAACGCATGAAATCCAGAATAGTATTATCATGGGACATACCGGCTGGAAGGCGATTGCCGCCCGCGAGCAGCTGAAGAATGCCGTCAATGAACTGATTGCGCGGAAGCCGGAGGACACCACTCTCTACTTCACCTGTATGGACCGGTTCATGGACGCAATGGGCTTCGAGGAGCAGCCGGGCGTCTACTTCCCGCATTGTATTGAAGGCATGAAGCAGCTTCATCTGCACGGCAACGGCGACATTCTGATCTCCGAGCTGTGCCACCCGGTCATTATCGGCAATATCTATAACGGAACTTCGCTTAAGGACTTGTACAGTAATATGCCGGCACCGTTGTCGGACTATCTGGAGAAACGGCCTTGCCCGGCGCTGGACGCCTTGTTCCCGCAAGGAGTATAGCTCCGTTAACGGACCTTGCAGCAGAGATAGTCAGTGCAGCGGCGTATGATGGCATAGAATACATGGAGGGATGAGATACATGCTTGGTGCAGTAAGACGCGGATTAGTATCATCCAACCGTGTACTGGAGCGGATCATGCCGCTGCTTACACCCGCAGCCATTGTGGTCGGTGTGCTTAACGAGAGTTTGCTGCTTCCGTTAACCTGGCTGGTGCCATGGATTTTTGCGGGTATGACGCTGATTGGCAGTCTGAAATCCAATTTTCGGGATCTGCTTGCCGTGCTGGTCAAGCCGCAGAAGCTGATTCTTCTGCTGGTGATCCTGCATGTGGTAATGCCGCTGATCGGCTGGCTGGCCGCGATGCTGTTTTTCCCGGGCGATCCTTATACGGTTACAGGGTATGTGCTGCTGTTCGCGATTCCAACCGGGGTGGTCAGTGTAGTCTGGGTATCCATGCATGGCGGGAATATCGCGCTTACGCTGGCGCTGATTCTGATCGATACGTTGTTATCGCCGTTGATTGTACCCGCTACCCTATATGTGCTGATGGGCGCAAGCGTACAGATGGATGCCGGTGAGATGATGCGGGGTCTGCTCTGGATGGTGGTGTTGCCATCCGTAGCGGGAATGCTGCTGAATCAATTCAGCAAAGGCAAGATCAGCACGGCCTGCGGTCCGCCGCTGGCCCCGTTTGTCAAGGTGGGCTTGTTCACCGTGGTCTCGATCAACGGGGCAAGCATTGCCCGGTATCTGAAGCATCCGGACGGCAAGCTCGTGCTGATTATCGCTGTTACCTTCGTTACGGTCGCGCTTGGCTACGTTATTGGAGCATTCGTCTCGCACCGCCTGCATTATGATCATGAGAGCTCCGTGGCCGTGCAGTTCAACTCCGGCATGCGTAATCTCAGTGCAGGCGCAGTATTGGCTGTGCGCTACTTCCCGCCAGCCGTGGCGCTGCCCGTAATCTCCGGAATGCTGTTCCAGCAGATTCTGGCTGCCTGCTCGGGTATGTTCATCCGTAGCAGAGTGAGACGGCGGCAGCAGCAAGTCAGGCCGGTAGCAGTGCCGACTGGTGCCTCAGCTTCGCCGGACAGCCCGGGCATGTAGTAGAACACCAGCTTCATATGCGGAATGCGAACCCGCTTCTCCTAAATCAACCGCTGTATGCGGTTGTTGAGGAGGGCGGTTCTTTGCTATTTGGTAAATTATGATTTGCGCCTGTCGTGGATAAGCAGGCACCAGTTGGCCGCGAAGGCATTTGAGCCAGATGGATGAAAAACCGATCACAATTGGACTATATGTGTCACTATGGCCGTGTGTTTATCACAGGTTGTGCCAGACGTATCTTCACAGAAACCGAATACAATGTGTTTTCACGAAGATAAATATAATAGGTTACGATTCGACAAAAAACGATAATATTTCTGAAAATACTACAAAGAATATTCATAATTTTTGAGGAAAATCCGATAATTATTGTAATAAAGTTAGCATTTTGGCTGATTAGAAGCTAGTGCATTAGAAAAGGGCGGAAGGAAGTAGAAGATCATGAAGATTCGAATGAAGCTATCGGTTATGATGATTGTCGTTACACTTATTTCTACAGCATTAATGGGGATTTTTACGTATACCAAATCTACAGGCACCATCATGAATCTGACCGAATCTTCCATGGAACAGGCGAACACCAATAAAGCGCAGACCATTGCTGCCATGATTGATAAAGAGAAGCGGAGTATGCAGTTGGTAGCCGGGGATAACGAGATTGTGCAGCTTTTGACGCAGGCAGGAAATACCGGATTAAGCGCGGGAAATCCCCTGCAGAATCAAGTGAATGTGAAGCTTCAGGGTCTGGTGAAGGATGCAGGCAACCTGGAGCATATGTTTGTGGTTGATTTGAAGGGAACGGCGGTTGCGGATAGCGATACCAAGCTGGTCGGCGCCAACTTCAGCGACAGAAATTATACGAAGAATGTCTTGAAGACCGGCAAACCTGTAATCAGCGAGACGCTGAAATCCAAGTCAACAGGGGCTTATATTCTGGCTTTTGTCCATCCGGTCAAGAGCGGAGAGCAGATGATCGGGTTCGTCGCTTCGGCGGTCAGGGCGGACAGTCTGGTGACCTATCTGGCTGATGCCAAGGTGGCGGGTGCCCCTTCATCTTATGCCTACCTGGTGGATGAAACGGGAAATACGCTGTACCATCCCGACGAGAAGAAGATCGGTTCACCGGTGGAGAACAAATCCATTCAAGCCGTGGTCGAGCGGGTGAAGGCGGGGGAGACGGTTGCGGATGGCACTGTGGAATACACCTTCGAGGGGGCCAAGAAAAAAGCCGCCTTCACCGTGCTCCCGGAGACGAAATGGACCTTGGTGCTGACCGGAGATGTGGACGAGGTGCTGCAGCCGGTAAGCGAGATGACGAACTTCATTCTGCTGCTGGGTCTCGGGAGCCTGCTGCTCACTCTGCTGATCGGGACTACGGTGGCAACCCGGATCTCCTCGCCGATCATCAAGCTCACGGAGCTGGTGAACCGCACGGCAGAGCTGGATCTCAAGTATGATCATCAATATGAATATTTGACTAAAAGTAAAGACGAGACAGGAACCATCGCCAAGGCTATGTTCCGTACCCGTGCGGCGCTGCGTGAGATGGCGGGCAGTCTGATTGCGATCTCCTCCAAGGTGCTGGACAATGCCGAGACGCTGGAGAAGCTGTCGAACGAGGTCAGAGAGAATGCGCATGATAATTCAGCCACGACAGAAGAGCTGTCCGCAGGGATGGAGGAGACGGCGGCTTCTACCGAGGAGATGACGGCAGCCATCCACGAGACCCTGAACAACGTCAGAATGATCAGCGCTAAGGTAAAAGAAGGCGCGGATGTATCGGGCCAGATTACGCAGCGGGCCCTGGAGCTTCAGCATGATGCAGTGACGTCCACAGAGAACGCTAAGCAGATCTACAGCTCGGTCCGCAGTGAGATGCAGCAGGCTATTGAGCAATCAGGAGCGATTCACGAGATCAATATATTGGCCGATACGATCCTCTCCATTACAAGCCAGACCAACCTTCTGGCGCTGAATGCGGCGATTGAAGCCGCGCGGGCAGGCGAGGCGGGCCGGGGCTTCGCCGTAGTAGCCGGGGAGATCCGCAAGCTCGCGGAGAAGTCCTCCGAGACGGCGTCAGGCATTCAAGAGGTGGTCAAAAATGTCTATGCCTCCGTGGAGCAGATGACCCGGCATTCCGAGGCCGTACTGAGCTTCATCGACCGCAATGTGCTGGGAGATTATGAGCGCCTGACCGAGGTCAGCCAGCAGTATAATGAGGATGCTTCCACGATTAACGGGCTGATGAACCAGTTCGAGGAAGCGGCCGATCATCTGAACGAGACCGTCTCCAGCATCGCCATCGCCGTCAACGAAGTGGCAGCTACCGTGAACGAGGGGGCTATCGGGGTGCAGGATATCGCCGAGAAGACGGCGGACATTGTGGAGAAGACCTTCCATGAAGCCACAATGGCCGACGAGAATACGCAGAGTGCTAAGGAGATGCAACAGCTGGTAGAGAAATTTATAATCTAAGCTCGTTTCAGCAGATCTTTACCTGGGCTTCATCTGTTTTTAAGCTTGAGGGGGTATAGTACTCACATACCCCCCTTTAATATAACTTTTGACCCCGCCGGACGCTGGCGGGGTCCCTTTTTTTTGAAAGACCGATACTGGTATGCTATAGTCAATCTAAGCTATGTTAGATACTGGAAGGAGGACGCATCATGACAAGATTAATGCTCAGCTCTACGCAAAGTCTATGGATCAACAGACAGCGGTTATTGTGTAGAGCGGACAGCCATTCTCCGCTGTAACGTTTGGCCGGATAAGGTTCTGTGCTATAGACTTTGCTGCCTTGATAAGTTGAATAACTTAAGAGGAGCGGAGCTATATGAAATATGTAAATGCAGACCTGGTATTACCGCAGCAGCTGCTGCAGGAGATTCAGAAATATATGCAGGGCGGGATGCTCTATATCCCGAAGCCTGAGGGACAGCGCAAGCGGTGGGGGGAGAATTCAGGCGGCAGATCTTACTTAAGCGCCCGGAACCAGTCCATTCGTGAGCATTATGCCAGCGGTCTGAGCGTAACCGAACTGGCGGAGCAATTCTGCCTGTCGGGCGACAGCATCAAGAAGATTGTGTATGGAAGCAAGCAGAGAGGGTAGAGGTCTAAGGGCGCGTAACGTAGCCATTTCTGCTTGTGAGATTCAGCCTAGGCTGGCTTCGATTGCATTATGTACACTAGATACCTCTAATCCCCCTCGAAAAATAGCATCTACTGCACTCTGTACAGTAGAATTTTGCACAGGCGGCCTTTTGGAGCATATATGCAGAAATCTATTGTATGAAATACAGCAGAATGAGTTTTTAGACCGATTAAATCATAATCTATTGCAGAAAATACAATCGCAGCGTCCACACAAGCATACAAGCACTCATCCACTCATGCTGATCCACCCTTAACGAAGAGGGCTGTCCTAAAAAGTCGCGTCATGACTTTTGGAGCAGCCTTTTCTTTTTGTGCAAAAGTCAGGTTATACCTGTCTATTATCTATGTCCGCCGCCACCGCCGACCCTATAATGAATGTAGACATTCATAGGAGGAGACAGGCAGATGAAAATAGAAGCAGCAACAAGGAATATAGTACTCCAGGCGCTCAAGGCATACGAATTAGATTGGACAAAAATTGAATATATCAAGGAATCCGATAGTATCACGTTCAAGATTGAGACGGAAAACAAGCAGAAGCTGCTGCTGCGGATACATGGCGAACGCTGCAGCCGGGAGGAGATTCTGTCGGAGCTGGAATGGCTCAGACATCTCAGTCAGACAGCAGGCCTGATTGTTCCCGAAGGGCTGCCCGATTCAAGCGGCAGTTATATCCTGGAGACTAGAAGTGAAGCTGGCGGTGAAGCGCAGCAGCTTAACTATGTCACCCTGATGCGCTGGGTCGAAGGGGAGCATTCAGCGGGCAATCTGCCGGATGAGCAGCTATACGCTGTAGGCGTTATGCTGGCCGGGATGCATGAAGCGGGTGAACAGTTTGTTCCCTCAGCAGAGTTCACCCGTCCGGCTTGGGGAGCGGACAGCTTCCGCAAGGAATGGGACAAGCTGGAGAAGTATCATACGGCTATGGTGTCACAAGCTTCATGGGCGCTCTATCAGGCGGCTGCTATAAGAATCCTTGGTGAACTCGATGCTATGACGCCGGACCCCGGCAGCTATGGCCTGATCCACGGTGATCTGCACGGCGGGAATGTGGTGTTCGCTGAAGGCAAGCCGCGTGCCATCGATTTCGGCCTCTGCGGCTACGGCTTCTACCTCCATGATCTGGCCGCTGCTCTGCTGGAGCTCTCCACGGAGCAGCGCAGGAGCCTGATTCGAGGATATAGCAGCGTCCGTGCGCTGGAGCCTGATTATGAACGGAAGCTGGAATGCTTCTTTGTCAAGATCATGATCGGAAACTATAGCCATCACATCTCTAATCCGGACGAACTCCCCAGCTTACGGGAGGAACAGCCGTATGCGCTGGCCTATCTTAGAGAGTATCTGGCGGACTCCAGGTTTTTGTTCAAGAGAATTGAACCTGTGATAATAGAGTAAAGCACAGTTTGCGTAAGGAGGCGGCATTTTTTGAGTACGACTAATCAGCATCCTGCACAAAGTACAACATTGTGCGTTCCTCAACATCATGCTTAAGGAAGTCCTGTACAGAATACAACAATGTATGTTCCTCAGTTGCTGAACTGCTGGTATTCCTGCAAAAAATACAACAATGCGTACTTTTCTGAGTTTAACCGCTGCAGCCCAGGGGAGAGATATAACTCATCCTGGGCTGCCCCACCAGAATCATATCGAAATCAACTGAACCGCCTCCACCGCCGTAACCAGTTCCTCGCTCCCCAGCTCCATATCCTTCAGCCGCAGCTTCAGCTCCGCAGCTTCGCTCTCTCCGATCATGATCACGTAGCGGATGCCCTTGGCTGAAGCTGTGGCCAGCGTTTTTTTGAGCTTGCGCAAGCCGCTGTCCACCGTGGTCCGGATACCGGCGGAACGCAGGCTAGCTGCGGCGGCCAGCGCCTGTGCCATATATCCGCCGATCGGAACGATCAGCACGCCGGAACGGTCCGCCGTATCTGCCGGGCGCTCGCCCAGCAGTGCCATGATCGACTCCATACCGAAGGAGATCCCGACGGTAGGGTATTCAATATCCTCACGCCCGACAAGCTTGCCGATGATGGCATCATACCGCCCGCCGCCGCCCAGACTGGACGAGTAGCCGCCTGTGGCATCGAAGATTTCGTATACAGTCCCTGTATAGAATGACAGCCCGCGTGACAAAAAAGGATCGAAGACGCACATATCCGCAAGTCCAACCGCATCCACCAGCTGCTGCAAGGCAAGCACTTCGAGCGTGCCTGGCTGCCCGTCCAGCTTATACCGTTCTACCAGTTCTCGGAACCCCGGGTCTGGCAGCTCCAGCAGCTCCGAGATCAGCGTAACCGTCTGAGCGGTTAGCTGTTTGTCCGTCAGTTCACCCAGAACCCCGCCGCTGCCGATCTTAGCCAGCTTATCGAGCGTGAGCATCACCGAGAGCTGCTCCTGCTGCGGCACACCTACTGCCCCCAGGATCTCGCCCAGGAAGCGGCGGTTGTTCCACTTCAGCACCACCGGAATCCCAAGTCTGCGGAACACCTCTGCGGCGAGCTGCATCAGCTCTGCCTCCGCCTGTGGTCCGGCAATACCGACGACATCGGCGTCACATTGCAGGAATTCGCGCAGGCGGCCTTTTTTGACCGGACCATCCCGGAATACCTTGCCGATCTCATACCGGCGGTAGGGGAATTCAATCCCCGGATTTAAGGCAATCACCTTGGCAAAAGGAATCGTCAGATCGTAACGCAGCCCCAGCCTGCGCCCGCCCTGATCGGCCAGTTGATACATTTCGCGCAGAATTTCATCGCCTCCGGCGTATTTGGAGGTCAGCAGCTCCAGCTCATTCAGCATAGTGGTATCCATCGATTCGAAGCCGTACAGCTCGAAGAGCTCCTGCAGCGTAGTCCGTACCTTCTGGCGGATGGCCTGTTCGCGGCCGAAATAATCATAAGTTCCTTTAATATTTTGCATCCTAAGCAGCTCCCTTGTTCTATAGTTTCCAGTAAAATAAAAAACGCGCCGGACCTCATGGTCCTGCGCGCTTATCTATGCCGCAGGGAGGTCGAACGCGAAATGCGTTAGCCCTCCCTGAATGAATTCAGGTGTGCTAACGCTGCTTGTGATGATGAAGCTGATTCGTTATGATGGACAAGCGGTTCATAGGAATCAATTCCCTTCCGGCTGGATTACAGCACATTATAGCGGATGGGGAGCAGCGGCGCAAGAGTAACATTTTTTATCGCGAAGGAGCAATCATGATGAATGATACAGAGCTGATCACAGCAGCGGAGCATTTTGCGCAGGAGCAATTAGGCCAGGACACCACCGGACATGACTGGTTTCACTTGAGCCGGGTGCGGAATACGGCAGCCCTGATTGCCGGAATGGAAGGGGCCAATGTGGTAATCTGTACCATAGCCGCCTTGTTGCATGATGTAGCAGACGAGAAGCTGAATCCTTCCAAGGAGGCGGGGCTCCTCAAGGTGAGTGACTGGCTGGACGGACATTTGCCGGATGAAGCGGCGCGTAAGCATATTATGGAGATCATCGCCACAATGTCCTTCAGCGGCGGCGGGGGCGAGCCCATGTCAACGCTGGAAGGGCAGGTGGTCCAGGATGCGGACCGTCTGGATGCCCTGGGGGCTATCGGGATCACGCGGACTATGGTCTTTTCGGGAGCCAAGGGCCGGCCGGTCTACGATCCGGCGATCCCTCCGCGTGACGAATCACTGCAGCAGGAATACCGGGATTATTCCAAAGGGACGGCTGTCAACCATTTTTATGAGAAGCTGTTGAAGCTGAAGGATCTGATGAACACCGCTTACGGCAAGCAGCTTGCGGAGGAGAGGCATCAGTTTATGCTTAGTTTTTTGGAGCAATTCTATAAGGAATGGAATCAAGGGGCGGAGTAGCTGTTATAATGAAGGTATGCGCAAGAATGATGGAACGCGGGCAGGTCCCGCCCCCACCGGAACAATCAGCATAGAAGAGGTTGAGTAGATAATGAGTGAAGTACAAGTGAAGTTTAGTGATTATGGTCTGAATGAGGAGATTATCCGCGCGCTGGAGGTTCTGAAGTACACGGACCCTACAGAGGTGCAGCGGAAGGTTATTCCGGTGGCGCTGAAGGCGCAGGATCTGATCGTCAAGTCCCAGACCGGCAGCGGCAAAACCGCAGCATTCGCCATCCCGCTCTGCGAGCTGGCCGATTGGGCGGAGAACAAACCCCAGGCGCTGGTGCTGACTCCCACCCGGGAGCTGGCCCAGCAGGTGAGAGAGGATATTACGAACATCGGGCGTTTCAAGCGGATCAAGGCGGTAGCGCTGTTCGGCAAGCAGCCGTTCGCCCCGCAGAAGCTGGAGCTGACCCAGAAGACGCATGTCGTTGTAGGCACGCCGGGCCGTGTATTCGACCATATTGAGCGTGGTACGCTGAACCTGAGCCGCATACAGTATCTGGTGATCGACGAAGCGGACGAGATGCTCAGCATGGGCTTCATCGAGCAGATCGAGAAGATTATTAAGCAGCTGCCCAAGGAACGTGTAACGATGCTGTTCTCGGCGACACTGCCGGAAGTAATCAAGAATCTGTGCCGGAAATATATGACGGAGCCGGTGGATATTGAGATTGAA
Source organism: Paenibacillus sp. FSL R7-0204 (assembly GCF_038002225.1). Lineage (NCBI taxonomy): Bacteria > Bacillati > Bacillota > Bacilli > Caryophanales > Paenibacillaceae > Paenibacillus > Paenibacillus sp. FSL R7-0204. The sequence continues at coordinate 5,179,229 of NZ_JBBOCA010000001.1, read as the reverse complement.
GCCAGCGGAATTACGACAGCATCGATTGAGCATGCACTGATTGAGGTTGTCCAAGCTGCCAAGTTCGGGCTGCTCAGCGATCTGCTGACGGTGGAGAACCCGGATAGCTGTATTATTTTTTGCCGGACCCAGGAGCAGGTGAACGCCCTCTTCCGCGGGATGGCTGACCTCGAATATCCGGTGGACAAGATCCACGGCGGCATGGAGCAGGACGAGCGGTTCGAGGTAATGAATGCCTTCAAGCGCGGCCAGTTCCGTTATCTGATTGCCACCGACGTTGCGGCCAGAGGAATTGATATCGAGAACATCACCCATGTGATTAACTACGATATCCCGCTGGAAAAAGAGAGCTACGTCCACCGTACCGGCCGCACCGCCCGCGCAGGTAAAAGCGGCAAAGCGATCACCTTCGTGACGCCGAATGAACACAAATGGGTTAGAGAAATCGAAGGCTATATCGGCTTCAGCCTGCCGGTCATGAAGGCTCCGTCGGACGATGCAGTGGCCTATGCCAAACCGGCCTTCGACCAGAAGCTGGGCAAGCAGCAGGTCCGCAAAGCGGGCAAAACCGAGGTCATGAACCAGGATATCATGAAGCTGTATTTCAATGGCGGCAAGAAAAAGAAGCTCCGCGCGGTGGATTTTGTCGGCACCATTGCGAAGCTTGAGGGAATCACGGCTGAGGACATCGGGATCATCACGATTCAGGATAACGTGACCTACGTCGATATTCTGAACGGTAAGGGACCGCTTGTACTACAGACGATGAAGGAGACTACGGTCAAAGGCAAGCTGCTGAAATGTCATATTGCCAAGAAATAAGCTGGAGCAGCATAAGACATAAGCCAGGCCGGTGACACTTGGTTTCTACTAAGTCAGGAGCCATGTGGACTCCAGTGACCTTATTCGGCGAAAAAACCTGTTTTTGCGTAGCTAACGGACTCCAGAGATGTTATTTGCCTGAAAACGTGCTCATTCGGACATTTATCTGGGCAATAAGCGCTCTGGAGTCCGTAAGACGGGAAAAACTGAGCAAGATTTGCACATAACGGTTCTGGTGTCGCAACTATCCGAAGTGTCGAGTGTTATCTGAACAAAAAACCCTTCCGCGCAGCCTAAGGTTGCGTCACGGAAGGGTTTCATTTGTATATAGACCAGCAATAACCAGCTGCTAGATTCCTGCTCTGCACTTAACTCTTCGATATTCTAAGCATTATACTGCGCCTGATACAGGCGGCTGTAGGTGCCTCCGGCGTTCACTAACTCCTCGTGGCGGCCTTCCTCGGAGATGCCGTCCTCATTCACCACAATAATGCGGTCGGCATTCTTGATCGTCGTCAGGCGGTGGGCAATGACCAGCGTGGTACGGCCTACCGACAGGTCGGCCAGTGACTGCTGGATCGCTGCTTCAGTCTCGGTATCGAGTGCCGAGGTAGCCTCATCCAGAATCAGAATCGGCGGATTCTTCAGGAACATCCGGGCGATAGCCAGCCGCTGCTTCTGTCCGCCGGACAGCTTCACGCCACGTTCGCCGATTACAGTCTCCATCCCATTTGGGAGGCTGTTAATCAGCTCTTCCAGATGAGCCTGGCGGGCCGCCTGCCAGATATCATCAAGCCCGGCATCCAGTCTGCCATAGGCGATATTCTCGCGGATCGTGCCAGAGAAGAGGAACACATCCTGCTGTACGATCCCGATCTGCTTGCGCAGCGAGTTCAGCTTCATGTCGCGGATATCCATTCCATCGATAGAGATTGCGCCGCCGGTTACATCGTAGAAGCGGGGGAGCAGGCTGCAGATCGTGGTTTTCCCGGCACCGGAAGGGCCAACGAAAGCGATGGTCTCCCCGGCATTTACCTTCAGGCTGATCTCCTTCAGCACGGTCCGCTCTGCTTCATACCCGAAGCTGACATTGCTGAAGGAGATATCCCCGCGAAGCGAATCCACCTCTGCCGCATCCGGCTTGTCAGCGATATCCGGCTCGGTGTCGATGACTTCCAGATACCGTTTGAATCCGGCAATTCCCTTCGGATAACTCTCAATAACCGCATTAATCTTCTCAATCGGCCGGAAGAAGACGTTAGCCAGCAGTATGAAGGCGACGAATTCACCGATTGCAAGTTCGCCCTGAATGAAGAACCAGGCGCCGCATACCATCACCACAACAGTAATCAGACGGGTCATCATATAGCTGACCGAGAAGCTTTTGGCCATCAGCTTGTACGCCATCAGCTTGGTCTCGCGGAACTTCTGGTTATCCACAGCGAACAGCTCTTTCTCGAATTCTTCATTGGCAAAAGACTGGACCACGCGGATTCCGCCGACATTATCCTCAATCCGGGCGTTGAAATTCCCGACGTTGCCGAATAAGCGGTGATAAGTGTCCGTCATGTTGCGTCCGAAATAAATAATGACCCAGGCCATAATCGGCACGATGATGAATGTGATTACCGCCAGCTTGAGATTGATATCTGCCATCAGCAAGAAGGCGCCGACCAGCGTCATGACCGCAATGAATACATCCTCCGGCCCGTGATGCGCAACTTCGCCGATATCGTTAAGATCATTGGTTATTCTGCCGAGCAAATGACCGGTTTTGTTGTTGTCGAAGAAGCGGAAGCTGAGCTTTTGAATATGGTTGAACATTTTTTTACGCATATCGGTCTCAATATTGATCCCCAGCATATGACCCCAGTAGGTGACAATATAGTTCATTGCCGTGTTCAAGGCGTAGATGGCGAGCAGGGCGACACAGGCAATCAGAATCAGCGACCAGTTCTGGCCCGGCAGCAGGTCATCAATGAATTTATTGACAGCCACCGGAAAAGCAAGCTCCAGCAGGCCCGCACCCACCGCACAGGTGAAGTCAAGGACAAACAGCTTCTTATAAGGACGGTAATAGGAGAAAAAACGACGCAGCATCTCTTGTTCACTCTTTTCTGTAATAGGTTATGTATCTGGTTACTGAGAGTGATTCTCAATTAAACCTTCTGCTTAGGATACTAAAGATGGTTACATGTTTTGTCAACGGTGAGAATCGTAAAAATTGAAATATACTGCGGAATTGATTGCCGTTTAACCCATACCAAGGGTATGGTTTATACATATTTTAACAGTATTCAGGTATAAAGGAGGAGTTAACATGGGCGAAAATGTTGGAGGATACGGCGGAGTTTTCACTTCCACAGGCGCAATCCTGGTTCTGTTCATCCTGCTCGTAATCATCACGAAATCCTTCTGTCTCTAATTCTGTTTCACCTGCTGCACTGCCGCCGGTCACTTGACCGGCGGTTTTTTTAAGATTGGAGCCCCCGCAAAGTATCTGAATTATCTTCGAAGCTAAAGACCACTTTGTGGGGTTGTTTTCTGGCTCCGGGAGACTGCTCCGGCAAGCGATATGATATAATGAAATAATGCGCCTGGGTTGAAGGGTGTAATACATATAGCGGCTATTCCCTGACAAGCTCCAGGCTTGACGGGTGTTTTGCTGCGATCCTGGAGGTACAACATGAAGTCCGGCCGTGAAAAGAACAAGAGGACAAGCCCGGCCTTGTCCGCATCTGCTGCACATATCCGCAGCCGCTGGATGCTCGTCACCGGAATCATCTGTGTGGCTGCTGCCCTGCGCGCTCCATTCACTTCCGTCGGACCTCTGCTGAAGATGATCCGGGATGACCTGGGGTTGTCTAATACTCTGGCGGGAGCGATTACGACTTTGCCTTTACTGGCTTTTGCCCTGCTGTCACCGTTCGCGCCCCGGCTTGCACGCAAGCTGGGACTGCCCAATATCCTGATGCTGGCCATGCTCACGCTGTCCATGGGAATTCTGGTCCGTTCGGCTTCCGGCACGGTAACCTTCTTCGCAGGTACGGCGATGATCGGTCTGTCGATTGCCGTCTGCAATGTACTGCTGCCGGGACTGATCAAGGGTAAATTTCCGCACCGCATCGGTCTGATGACCGGAATCTATACCGTGTCCATGAACATATGTGCAGCGGCGGCTTCGGGGCTGAGTGTTCCCTTGGCCACCCGTGCGGGGCTGGGGTGGAGAGGGACGCTGGCGCTCTGGTTCATGATTGCTGCACTGGCTACGATCTTCTGGATTCCGCAGCTGAAGAGTCTGGGCGCGGGGCAGGCAGACACTGCCTCCTCTTCAGCGGCACGGGTCTGGCGCTCCCCGCTAGCCTGGCAGGTTACGCTGTTCATGGGGCTGCAATCCCTGCTCTATTATGTGCTGATCGCCTGGTTCTCGGTGATCCTCGGGGAGCGGGGGATGTCTGCCGGCCATGCCGGCTGGATTCTCTCGCTGATGCAGCTGGCCCAGCTGCCGTTCACCTTCTTCGTACCGCTCTGGGTGGGAAGGATGAAGAACCAGCGGCTGCCGGTGGTGATTACTTCGGTTCTGTTTATCACTGGCATCCTTGGCGTCTGGCTGGGCAGTACTGCGCTGATGGCATTATGGGCTATCTGCATAGGGATTGCCGGGGGCTTCGCCTTCGGTCTGGCGATGATGTTCTTCAGCCTGCGCACCCGGACCACACAGGAGGCCAGCGAGCTGTCAGGGATGGCACAGTCTGCCGGATATTTGCTGGCGGCGGCAGGACCTGCACTGTTTGGCCTGCTGCATGATGCTGCGGGGAGCTGGAATGTACCGCTTGCGCTGCTTGCCTTAGCAAGCTTACTGCTGTTCGCAGCCGGTATGGGGGCGGGGCGTGACAAGTTTGTATAAGATTTTCGCAGAGAAAGTGCATTGTAAGCTGATCATGGCATGCTACTATTGTGTTTAAGATCATCTGAGAATGATTATCAATGAAATTAGACACAGGAGTGAAGAGAGACATGAACAATAGGGGCCAGAAAATTGTTTGGACTGCAGTACTGATCCTGGCGATGTCCGCTATCGCGGCTTGCGGAACGAATAATAAAGCTGCGGACAGCAAGGACGTCCAGACAGGGAATACGGCGGCTGCCAGCGCAGCTCCTGCGGAGACTGGCGGAGCGGCAGCTTCAGAAGGAGCAACACGGACGGTAACCGGGGAATTCGGGGAGGTGGAAATTCCGGCCAACCCTCAGCGGGTGGCGGGTATCTATGTGGAGGATTATCTGAAGGCGCTCGGCGTAACCCCGGTTGTGCAATGGTACCATCCAAGCTGGGGCAAGCAGGATTATCTGAATCTGGATGTGCCGGAATACGATATTACCGGAAGCATTGAAGCCCTGCTTGAGAAAAGCCCGGATCTGATCATTGCCGACGGCGGAGCGGATGAGGCGCGGTATGAGCAATATTCCAAGGTAGCGCCTACCTACCGCCTGCCGGAGGCTGTGCTCCAGGATTCGAGATTGACCCTGACAGCCATAGCAGAGGCACTCGGCATCCCGGATAAGGCGAAGTCCGTACTCGCGGACTACGACAAGAAGGTCGCGGACGGCAAAGCCGCGCTGCAGCAGGCGCTGGGCCAGGAGAAGGTGGCGGTGATCCGGCTGAATGTTGCGGACAAGACCTTTGCTCTTTTTGGAGTCAAAAACCGCTATACCGGCATGATCTATGATCAATTCGGTCTGACACCTGTCCTTATGGCTGCCGAGATGACGGACTATCAGGCGATCATCTCTGAAGAAGTTATCCCGGAGCTTGAGGCGGAACATATCATTATATTCCCTGACAATGGCGCTTGGGACAGTGCGATGAACCAGGAAGCCATTAAGATGCTGGACGGGCCACTCTGGAAGAACCTGTCTGCGGTGAAGAACGGCAACATCTACCGGATGGAGCGTTCCCACTGGCAGTCGGGCGCAATTACAGCCAATCAGATGAAGCTGGATGATCTGCTTAAAGTAATGGTGAAGTAATTCAGCGATGAATGATAGTGAGACTATGAGCAAAAAGAAGGTCTATCCGCAAGGTTGATAGATCTTCTTTTTTGTTTTACACTTGAGTCTATGATAATGATTCTCAGTCAGGAGGGGCGGCAGTATGACGGAACAGTTGCAGGAACACACCAAGAGAAGGCTGCTCCACAGCCTGATGAATATAGAAGTAGTTACACGCTCCTCGTCCCGGAAGGATCAGACCGCAGTCTATCAGGAGCGTACTCTAATCATTGTGTCCGAAGGGCAGGGGTGGCTGAAGGCAGAGGACAGAAGATATTCTTTGCAAAAAGGGGCCGGGTTCCTGATCGAAGCCGGATCGCTGAACCGGATTCAGGCCGGGGAGCAGGGGATCAGCTGGTACCAGCTGGAGTTCAGGCTGATCCCGGCAGGGCAGGGTAAGCTTCTTACCGGCGACAAGAGACAGGAGGGACAAGGAGAATATTTACTCCTTCCGGGATATCTGGATTGCCGGCCGTTCTCACAGTGTGCCCTGCTGCTGGACTCCATCTATTATAGCTTCCAGCGCCAGGAGGATATGGAATGGTTCGCGGCCCAGACCCGGTTCCAGGAGCTGCTGCTCTTGCTGATGCGGGCGAATGCTCCGGTACTGAAGCCTAAGGACGACCGTGAGGCCGTGGAAGATTCAATCCGTTATATGGAAGAGCATTGCAGTGAACCGTTAACTGTTGAACAATTAGCTGAGATTGCCGGGATCGGGCGTGCGCGTTATACGCAGATCTTCAGAGAGATTACCGGCCGGATTCCTCTGGAGCACCTGAACGGGCTGCGTATTGAACGGGCACAGCAGCAGCTTTTGCTCACCCGGGACCGGCTGCATGAGGTCGCACTTGCTGCGGGCTACAGCAATGAGTATTATTTCAACCGGCGCTTCAAAAGAACGGTAGGGGTGACTCCCGGACAATATAGAAGCCTCCATCAGGAGGGCGTCCGGGTATTTGCCCCTTTTCTGGAGGATTATCTGCTGGCGCTCGGCATTACTCCGGTTGTGCAGTATTGCCATGCCAAGTGGGGCAAGCAGGAATACCTCGGGCTGGATCAGGTACCGGCGTTCGATATCTCAAGCGGAGACTGGCACGGGCTCAGCCGTTACTCGCCTGAGCTGATCATGCTGGATGACGGCTTCCAGCGCTGGCAGCTCGGGGAATGCAGACGGGTCGCCCCGCTGTTCCGGCTTCCGTTCTACCAGGAGGACTGGCGTGCCACGCTCCGCAGCGCAGCGGCTGTCTTCGGGAGAACGGGACGGGTGCAGGAGGTGATCAGCGAATATGAACAGCAGGCCCGCCAGGCCAGACGGCTGCTCAGCCGCAGTGTCCGGGGGCAGACGGCAGCTCTGCTGCGGATTTCCGCCTGCGGGATTACCCTGTATGGGAGCGAGCATCTGGGCTATGCAGCGGGGGTACTATACGATGATCTGGGACTAGAGCGGCATCCCCTGGTCCGGCAGCTTACCCGCGGACAGAAGCGTGTGAATCTCAGCTCTGAAGAGCTGGCTGGCTTGAGCGCAGATCATCTGTTCATTACCTTTGACCTCCAGGAGGGCGAAGGCAGGGAACTGCTCGATACCCCGCTTTGGAGAGGTTTGCCTGCGGTGCGCAACCGCTGTGTATACGAGGTGGACTTCATGGCCTGGATGAATTACGGTGTGCTGTCGCATCAGCGGAAGATCTCGGATGTGCTCAAGGTATTGGCTTGAAGATGACCACCCTGCAGAAATAAATATTAAAATGCTTGCAATTCCCCGCCAAAGAGAGTATATTCTTAATTACGGTGATTGAATCACTGAATTACATAATATGCGGTCATGGCGGAATTGGCAGACGCGCTGGCTTCAGGTGCCAGTGGTAGCAATATCGTGGAGGTTCGAGTCCTCTTGACCGCATCCGCATTACTCAATAGCCCTTCTTCGGAAGGGTTATTTTTTGCGTTTCTGCTGCATAATTAATTTTCGACAAGAAAAAGACATATTCCCCTCCCTGACAAGTAAAAATATGTCGTTTTATTGGGAAAATTAGTGAATCATACAAAATACCGTGTTACTATATTCATAGATGAAGGATAATATGTAATTATCCTTCATAAAGAGCAATAAAAGCAGGGTGAAGCTGGCATAACCTGTAGTTCCTATGAATTGATAGAAACACGATTTCGCGGATGTTTAAGACTGAGTATATCGTTCTGTTTTTTGGTTGAGACATGTGTATAAATTTGGCTTGTTGTTATTGAACTATGCCCTAATATCTGCTGGATGTAGCGAATGTCCACATCTTCCTCCAATAATAGCGTTGCAAAGGAATGCCGAAACATGTGTGGCGTTAGGTGCTGCTGCACCTTGGCCTTTAATGCGAGTTTTTTAATCATGAATCGGACGGATTGCTCTGAAAGGCGATGGTTAAGTCTATTCACAAAGAGAAATCCGACATTTTCAATTTGCTCGCTATAAGCCAGTTTATATCTATGTAATGCTGAGAGTACGTCAGAATTGCTGATGGTAATCATCCGCTCTTTTGAACCTTTGCCATAGATCCGGATTTGTTTGTCGGGCAGATTCAGGTTATCCGATTGTAATGAACAAAGCTCGGAAACACGCATACCTGTTGCGAATAAAAGCTCTAAGACGGCAATATTACGCAAGCAGGTAGCCATCTTATAAGGAGATTTATGATTCATTTCATACTCTTGATACGCTGACTGAAGTAAAGTTTTTATTACATCCAGTGGTATGGTTTTGGGTAGGATGTGCGGCTCATGAAATTTCAGGTTCATTTTTGAAAATGGATTGCTTGCAATGAATTCCTCATACTCCATCCAGTTGCAAAATGCCTTGATACTGGCGATTTTCCGTTTTACGGTTTTGGGTTTGAAAATATTGTGAAGGCTAATCACGTAATTTGACAGATTTATTTTACTTAAACAGCCATCGCTCCCTTTGATATACTGTAATAACTGCGCAATATCAATTCTATATGCCTTCAGTGTTTTGGAATCTAATCTTTTCTGATATTGACAATAATCTAAATAACCTTCAGATAAGTGGACAAAATTCTGCATTGATGAATCCTCCATTTTGTATGTATTGAATCATTATGCCTTCAAATGAAGATATTTGTCGAATATTCTGCAAGTTTTATGAAACGGTGTAGCCAGTAAGGATGGTTGAACCGTTTTTTATTATTTAGTAGATTATGATTTTCTTTTGCGATAGTAAGATGTATTGCCGCGAAGAGGGATGGGCCCCATGCTCCGCAGTCCGTGAAAGAAAACTCTCAGAATTGGCGAGAGATAGGCGGAGCACCGCCAGGAAAGGAAGAAACACTTCAGAACGTATGCGAAAACCGGCTACAAGGTGTAGCCAAAAAGGCATATGGGCTGAATGTGTGTCACCAGAAAGCGATGAGGTATCAGCATCATTCACCCGTTAGGGTGATTTTGTTCTTTTTCACGGACAAACTGTAACCTTTTGCCTTACTTGAACGAATAAGCAATAGACGGCTGAGCAGGAGAGGAGGCGTGTGAGACGAACGGGAGCGAA